>CAXMND010000171.1:0-24175 GCA_964194675.1 uncultured Coxiellaceae bacterium
CGAGGGTCATCCACATGCGTACCCAACACATCGGGCCAGACGAGCTTCTGGTAGCCGCGAAGATCCAACTCGACCCGTCACTGGACACAGCGGGAGTCGCAGCGACGATCAACGAGGCGGAAGCTGCGGCACGAGCGGCAGTCACGATCGAGCAGCTGATCTACTTGGAGCCTGACGTGCTCGACCCCAACCATCCTGACCTAGCCGCAGACTAAGAACCGGATGCGGCCCCAAGTCATGAGGCGCTGGCGGTGACGCTGACACTAACGCTGGAGAACCCCTTCGTCAGCCACCTCAGAACTCCACCACGCTACGAATCGACTTGCCGTCGTGTATGAGGTCAAAGGCCGTGTTGATTTCCGCAAGTGGCATCTTGTGGGTGATCAAATCGTCGATATTGATCTTGCCGTCCATGTACCAGTCGACGATCTTCGGCACGTCCGTGCGGCCCCGAGCGCCACCGAAAGCCGTGCCACGCCAAACGCGGCCGGTCACCAACTGGAACGGCCGCGTCGAGATCTCCTCGCCGGACCCCGCCACGCCAATGATGACGCTTTCACCCCACCCTTTGTGGCAGCACTCGAGTGCCTGGCGCATCAAGTCGACGTTGCCAATGCACTCGAACGTGTAGTCCGCGCCCCCGTCGGTGAGGTCGACCAAATACGCGACCAAGTCGCCTGCCACTTCCTTGGGGTTGACGAAGTGGGTCATCCCGAACTTTTCGGCGAGCTCGCGACGCGCGGGATTGATGTCGATGCCGATGATTTTGTCGGCACCGACCATCTTGCAGCCCTGAAGAACGTTGAGCCCGATCCCACCGAGTCCAAATACGACGACATTGGCCCCGGGCTCGACCTTGGCCGTGTTGATCACCGCTCCGATGCCCGTCGTGACACCGCACCCGATGTAGCAGACCTTGTCGAAAGGTGCGTCTTCACGGATCTTCGCGAGCGCGATCTCGGGCACCACCGTGTATTGAGAGAACGTCGATGTGCCCATGTAGTGATAGATGGTTTCGGCCCCTAGCGAGAAGCGACTCGACTCGTCGGGCATCAAGCCCCGCCCCTGCGTGTCGCGGACCGCCTGACACAGGTTGGTTTTGCCCGACAGGCAGTATTCGCAGGCGCGACACTCCGGGACGTATAGAGGAATCACATGGTCGCCAGCCTGCAGAGACTTCACCTCGGATCCGACCTCGACGACAACGCCCGCACCCTCGTGACCGAGCACGGAGGGGAAGATCCCTTCGGGGTCCGCTCCCGAGAGTGTGTACGCGTCGGTATGACAGATGCCCGTCGCCTTGATCTCGACGAGGACTTCCCCAGCGCGGGGCCCCTCGAGCTGTAGGGTTTCAATCGAGAGCGGTTTCCCGGCTTCATGAGCCACCGCGGCGCGAACTTCCATCATCATCCCTCCGTTGGAAGGAGTTAGGTACGCTCCGCGCTGGTGGATTTCAATAGAAACCTGCGCAACGGGCGTTCAGCTCAGGCCCGAGCAAGCCGCCGCTGGCGCGGCCCTTTGAGTGACTCTACGCTAGAAGCGTGCCACGGCTCTTCCCAGCGCTCGCACTCGTGCTCGCTTATGCGATAACGCCCGGTGCCGGCGAGCTCATCGAGAACGCTGTGCATCTGGTGATGACAGGGCACACCGCCCATGCTGCGCACCAAGACGGTCACGAGCCACAAGGTGATGAGCACGGCTGCTCTGGCCCATTCCACGTGTGCCCTTGCCACGGGACAGCGGCGTTCGTTGCCGAGAGAGCGCCCATCGAAGTGCAGGCTGTGAGGCCGGCATCCGAAAGCGTCACGCGGGTCGTCGGGGACCTCGAGTCCGACGGTGTCCTGGCCGGCATCTTTCGACCTCCAATCACCTAGCTCTGTAGTTCCTAGGAGTAGTGCGCCTCGAGATCGCTGGATTGGAGTCCAGCCGCGTCCGAGCGCGCCCGACCGAACCCTCAACCTCAGAGCCACGCCCCGAGAGGGCGCAACAAAGGAGAATGAAAATGAGTTTCGCAGCCCGGCTGCAAGCTGGCACGACCGTGCTGGCAGTAATTCTGGTAAGCGCTACGGCGCAAGCCGAACCCGACCCAGAAACGACACGGATATCTCTTCAAGCGATGCTCGACTTCGCCGACGAGCACGCGCCGCGAATCCTGGTCAGTCGCGCACACGTGGCGCGCGGTGAGGCAGCGATGGAAGGGGCGTCAGTGGTCCTCCAAGCCAACCCGTTGCTCGGCGCCGCGGCGGGCCCACGCTTCGCGGGCGGCCAGAGGGGAGTCGACTTCCAGGTTCGACTCCAACAGCGCATCGAGATCGCAGGCGAGCGAAAACAACGAAAGAAGACGGCGGAGAAATTCCACGAGCGCATCCTGCAAGAGTTACTGGAGACCCGGTGGATCGTTCACCAAGAGGTGCATGCGGCCTTTCATGCCGCACTCGTCGCGCGCGAAAGGTGGGACGTCGCCAAGAAGCTCTTGGTATCGACCGAAGAGCTAGTCTCGGTGGCGGAAGGCAGGCTGCGGGCCGGAGATATTTCGCCACTCCAGGTGAAGCTTGCGAAGGGAGAACTCGCGCAAGCGCGACAAGCAACTATCAGCGCGCAGCGTGGCTATCGGACGGCGCAGGTGACCCTTGCCGAGTTGTCGGGTTGGTCACTCGATTCGCTTCCGTCCCCGGCTGGAGGCTTGGACGATCCAAGGCGGGCGCCGTCCACCAAACATCTCCTAGCGCTCGCACTCGAACAACACCCGGGCGTCGCGGCGCGCGCAAGTGCAGTCGAGGAAGCCAACGCCAGGGTTCGCCTCGAGAACCGGGAGGCCTGGCCTGAGCCTTGGCTGGGAGTCACCTATGCGCGCGAGGCCGACCCACGCATCAACTCCGAGGAGCACATCGTGCTGGGCACACTGTTGCTACCGATTCCGTTCTCGCAACGCAATCAAGTCGAGCGGGCTCGCGCGCGAGCCGAGCTCTCCGTCAGGGAGGCGGAAGAGGACGCGTTTCGACGGAACCTGAGAGCGCGCTTGACGCGGGCAGCAACCGCCGTCGATGCAGACGCGGATCGCATCGCGGCGTATGGGACTGAGATCCTGCCGGCGTTCGAGAGCAACCTTTCGCTGCTTAGGCGCGCGTTCGAGCTTGGCGAAGTCGACCTGCTAGAGGTTCTGGTCGCACGCGAACGGCTCCTCAGGATTCAGCAAGACGCGCTCACGGCCTATCAGGACTACTACGGCGACGTCGCTGCCCTCGAGGCGCAAGTCGGCTTAGAAATCTGGCCAGATGAGCACCACGATCACGATTCCGAAGAAGGAAGGGCCCCATGAGAAACGCGAGCACCCGATGGATGGCCATCGCACTCCTGTTGCTCTCCGGCTGCCGCGACGAGCAACAGGACCAGCACGCTGACCACCAAGACAAGCACATTGACCACGCCGATCATGAAGATCCAAGCGAGCCCGGTCGAGCGATCCGCATCTCCCCAAGTGCGGTCGAAAGGAGTGGCATTCGCGTGGAAGCCGTCATACGCGAACGCTTGGTCGGTGGAATCGACGTCCTCGCCGAAGTGCAGCTCAATCCCGACCGCACCGCGCACATCGCGCCCATGGTGCCGGGGCAGATCGAGGAGGTGAGGGTCGCCCTTGGAGACCAGGTCAAGGCCGGCGAAACGCTCGCCACCATGCGTAGCGTGGCGCTTGGAGAGGCTCGCTCCTCGTTGGCCAATACGCGCGCTGCGGTGACGGTCGCGCGAGCGAACTTCCGAAGGCAGGAGGAGCTCCAGCGCGAGGGCATTGGATCGCAACGCGCGTATCTCGAGGCACAAGGCGCGCTGCGGAGCGCAGAAGCCAATTTTGCTGCGGCCGGCGATCGACTTCACGTGTATGGTGGGCGCAGGGGATCCGGAAGCACGACCACGATTCGTAGCCCACTCGACGGCACCGTCATCGAGCGGCACGCGTCGCCGGGAGAAGTGGTCTCCGGCGAGAGCGAGCTCTTTGTCATCGCGAATCTCTCTCGAGTGTGGGTCGTCGGCAGAGTCTATGAGCAAGACGTATCCGCGGCCCGGGTGGGAGCCCCGGTGGTGGTTTCGTTACAGGCCTATCCTGGGCGCGCGTGGGAAGGCGAGGTCGACTACGTGGCGAGCACACTCGATGCCGACACACGCACACTTCCGATCCGAGTCGAGCTCGACAATCCGGAGGGCATCCTTCGTCCTGGTCTGTTCGGAAGGATCTCGCTGAGCCCGCCCGGGGACGACGGCGGCGCGGTCCTCGCGATTCCGCAAAGCGCAGTCCAACGATTCGACGGGCACGCTCTGGTGTTCGTACCCGGTGAAGATGAAGGAGTATTCCGCCCGGTTTTCGTGATCTTGGGCGCTCGCGCTAGGGGCAAGGTGGAAGTTCGCGACGGCCTCGCACAGGGAGACCAAGTCGTAACCTCCGGCGCGTTCACTCTCAAATCGGAGTTGTTGCGCGGCCAACTGTCCGAAGGCGACCACAAGCATTGAGGGGGCGTCCATGATCGATCGTTTCATCAACTTCTCCGTGCGGAACAGAGCACTCGTCATCTTCGTCGTGTTGCTCGTGGGCGGGCTCGGACTTCGGGCGGCGCAGCAACTGCCCATCGATGCTGTTCCCGACGTCACCAACGTACAGGTTCAGGTGCTCACCAAGGCACCTGCACTTGGCCCTTTGGAGGTGGAGCAGTTCATCACCTTCCCCATCGAGACCGTGATGAGCGGCCTCCCACGGCTCGAAGAGGTACGAAGCGTTTCGAAATTCGGGTTGTCGTCCGTGACGATCGTCTTCGAAGAAGACACTGACATCTATTTCGCACGACAGCTCGTCGAAGAACGTCTCGCCGAGGCAAGAGACAGGATCCCCGCGGGTTACGGCACGCCCACGATGGGCCCGATTTCGACCGGTCTAGGTGAGATCTACCAGTTCACGGTTCAAGGCGAGCCTACGTGCGACGCAGGTATCACCGAAGCGGACGATTGTTACACGCTGATGAAGCTTCGCACGATCTTGGACTGGTATATCGCGTATCAGCTCCGATCGGTACCAGGTGTAGTCGAAGTCAACACCTTCGGTGGCGAGCTAAAGACCTATGAGGTTCAACTCGACCCAGCGCGGCTCACGGCACTCGCCATTCCGCTAGCCGATGTTTTCGAAGCCATCGAGCGAAACAACGCGAACGCCGGCGGCGCCTACATCGCACGAGAAGGCGAACAGCTACTGATCCGCGGAGAGGGTTTGATCACGACGCTCGACGACATCCGTCGTGTCGTCGTGGCGAGTCGCGACGAGGGCACCCCCATCACGATAGGTGATCTGGGCTCCGTCGCGAACGCACCCATGGTACGCCAAGGCGCCGCGACCCAAGACGGTGGGGGCGAGACAGTCGTCGGCATCGCGATGATGCTGATGGGCGCAAATGCGCGGGAGGTTGCACGCGATGTCGAAACAAAGCTCGACCAAATCCGGCCGACCCTCCCTGAAGGCGTAACGGTCGATGTGTTCTACGACCGCACGGAGCTCATCGCCCGAACCATCCGCACGGTGGCGACCAACCTCGTCGAAGGCGGCGTGCTCGTCGTAGTCGTCCTTCTTCTGCTTCTCGGCAATGTGAGGGGAGGACTTCTTGTCGCTTCGGTAATCCCACTATCGATGTTGGGTGCGTTTATTGCGATGCGCGCCGCGGGGGTTTCGGGAAACCTGATGAGCCTCGGAGCGATCGACTTCGGTCTGATCGTGGATGGCTCGGTCGTGATCGTCGAGAATGTCGTCAGAGTCTTGAGCGATCGGCAATCGAAGGGCCGCGCAGTTGCGTCCGACGTCCGCGCGGCGGCGATCGAGGTGGGTAGACCGGTCGCTTTCGCAGTCGCGATCATCATCTTGGTGTACGTCCCGGTGCTTTCACTGCGTGGCGTGGAAGGCAAGATGTTTCAGCCAATGGCGCTTACTGTCGTCTTTGCGCTGGCCGCTTCGCTTGTGTTGGCGGTGACTTGGGTGCCCGCGATGTGTACGTTCGTATTCCGACGCGGCGCGATAGAGCATGAAACGTGGCTGTTTCGAACCCTCAAGACGCGCTACGAGCCGCTGCTCGAGCGATCGCTTTCGAATCCGAAACGAACGGCGGCAGTGGCCGCGAGTCTGTTCGCGATATCTCTCGGCGCCGTGCCCCTCCTAGGTGCGGAGTTCGTCCCGACCTTGGATGAAGGTGCGATCGCCATGCACGCCATTCGCCTGCCGTCGGTTTCATTGGAGGAATCGGTGCGGGCCACTACGCGAATCGAACGTGTGCTTCTGGAAAAGTTTCCCGACGAAATCAAGACCGTCGTTTCAAAGACAGGACGCCCGGAAGTCGCCACGGACCCGATGGGCGTGGAGCTCTCCGACGTGATCATCATGCTCGAGCCGAAAGATGAGTGGACCAGGGCGGAGACCAAGGAGGGCCTGGTCGACGCCATCGAGGAGACCCTGCTCGCCGAAGTGCCGGGTCAACGGTTTTCGTTTTCCCAACCGGTTGAAATGCGGATGAACGAGCTCATCAGCGGTGTGCGTTCCGATGTCGCCGTAAGCATATACGGTGAGGACTTGGACACCCTCGAACGCGTAGGCAACGGCCTGGTGCGCGTGCTTGCGTCGGTTCCCGGGGCTGCCGACGTAAAGGCCGAACAAACCGCGGGGCTTCCTGTTCTTCGGGTTCAGATCGATCGTGAACGCATTGCCCGGTATGGGATCAATGCAAGCGACGTGTTGGACGCGGTGGCGGCCATGGGTGGTCGTCGAGTTGGAGAGGTCTTCGAGGGGCAGCGGCGGTTCGCATTGCAAGTTCGCTATCGCCAGGATGCCCGATCGAGTCTCGACTCGATCCGGCAGATCCCGGTCGCGGCTCCAAGCGGTGCACTGATTCCGTTGGGACAGCTTGCCGATTTGAGCGTGGAGGAAGGTCCTGCACAGATCAGCCGAGACCGCGTGCAGCGACGGCTCACCGTAGAAGGAAACGTGCGCGGACGCGATCTCGCGGGTTTCGTCTCCGAAGCACGACGACGAATCGACGAAGCCGGCGTCGTGCCAAAGGGTTACTTCCTCGAATGGGGCGGGCAGTTCAAGAACCTCGAGGAGGCGATCGAACGACTCGCCGTCGCCGTCCCGGTCGCCCTGACGTTGATCTTTCTCCTTCTGTACATGATTTATGGAGCGGCCTTGCCGGCGCTAATCGTCTATCTCAACGTGCCGTTCGCTGCGACGGGCGGAATCCTCGCGCTCTTGATGCGTGGTATGCCGTTTTCGATCTCGGCGGGCGTGGGCTTCATCGCGCTGTTCGGCATCGCCGTCCTGAATGGCGTCGTGTTGATCTCCTGCATCCGCCAACTGCAAGACGAGGGCGTGCCGTTGAAGCAGGCCGTGCAGCGAGGCACCCTCACGCGCTTGAGGCCGGTCTTGATGACCGCCGCCGTAGCGGCTTTCGGTTTCGTACCGATGGCACTGGCGACGAGCGCGGGGGCAGAAGTCCAGCGGCCGGTCGCGACGGTGGTGATCGGGGGCCTCCTGACGTCCACGCTTCTCACACTGCTCGTGCTCCCGGCGGTGTATCGATGGCTCGGCGAGACACGGCCTTGACACTCTTTGTCCGACATCGTCGCCTGCGGTGGCGATGGGGCAAAGCGGCTCTTATAACCGAGCGAAGCCCAGGCGCGGAGACAGGAGCAGCAACATGATTTTCCGACCGTTCTACTACGACACAGGCTGTGCGGCGTATGTGTTCGGATGCGGCAGTGAGGGCATCGGCGCTGTGGTCGATCCGCAGGACCACGACATCGACGCGTACATCAACTTCGCCGAGTCCAAGGGGCTGAAGATCACTCAGGTGATCGACACGCACCTGCATGCCGATCACGCTTCGGGCGCCCGCACCCTATCTGAGCGAACTGGAGCCTCCTATCGACTTCATCGGGATGCAGACGTTTCGTTTCCCTTCGAGCCGATCGACGATAACGACGAGGTCGTCCTCGGTAACACGCGGCTCCGAGTGCTTCACACGCCGGGGCACACGCCGGAGTCGGTTTGTCTTCTGGTGACCGACCTCCGCCGGGGCCCCGAGCCGTGGTTTCTGCTCACGGGCGACACCCTGTTCGTTGGGGCCGTCGGCCGCCCGGACCTTCCCGGCCAAGTAGAAAAGAGCGCGGGTGATCTCTACGACAGCCTCAACGAAAAGGTTCTGTCATTGCCCGACGCGATCGAGATCTATCCCGGGCACTTCGCTGGCTCGGCGTGCGGCGCCGGCATGAGTGGCAAGCCGTCGACGACGATCGGCTTCGAGAAGCGCTTCAACGTCGTGCTATCACTCGACCGCAACGCCTTCATCGAAGCGGTTTCGGTGGTCCCGGAGAAGCCTGCCGACATGGTGGAGCTCATGAAGATCAACCGGGGGCTCGCCTGATCTCGAAAGCACCGCGTCCGATCGTCCTCGG
Organism: uncultured Coxiellaceae bacterium; assembly: GCA_964194675.1. Classification (GTDB taxonomy): domain Bacteria; phylum Myxococcota_A; class Polyangia; order Polyangiales; family Houyiibacteriaceae; genus SG8-38. The sequence goes on from CAXMND010000171.1 coordinate 8,473, forward strand.
GCTTCGCGAAAACCTCGGTCAGTTTTCACTGCTCGTCCTGGTCAACGCTTTCGTCGGCGCGATGGTCGGGACGGAGAGGAGCATCCTGCCCGCATTTGCCGAAGAGGAGTTCGGCCTCGTCGCACGCACGGCGATCTTTTCGTTCATCATGGTGTTCGGGGTCACAAAGGCCTCGGCGAACTACTTTGCCGGTCGGTGGTCTGACGCCTGGGGCCGGAAACCCATCTTGGTCGCGGGTTGGTTGGTCGCCACCCCGGTGCCCTTCCTGCTGATCTGGGCGCCCACCTGGAACTGGGTTCTCTTCGCAAACGTGTTGCTTGGAGCGAGCCAGGGGCTCACCTGGTCGACGACCGTGATCATGAAAATCGACCTGGTCGGCCCCGAGCGTCGAGGGCTCGCGATGGGAATCAACGAGTTCGCGGGATACTTCGCGCTGGGGGCCGCGGCGCTCGGCACGGGCTGGCTCGCCGCACGCTACGGCTTGCGCCCCCAGCCTTTCTATCTCGGGATCGGATTTGTCGTCGCAGGGCTACTGCTCTCGGTTTTTGCAGTTCGGGAGACCAAGCATCACGTCGAGCACGAGTCGACCATGTGGGAAGCGCCACCCGAGGGGCTCCCGACACAGCGCGAAGTTTTCTGGCAGACGTCCCTCTTCAACAAGGATCTCTCGTCGGTGTCCCAAGCGGGCCTCGTGAACAACTTGAACGATGGCATGGCATGGGGAGCCTTCCCGTTGTTCTTCGCGGCCGCTGGCATGTCCCTCCGCGAGATCGGGACGCTCACCGCGATTTACCCTGCCGTGTGGGGCATTGGCCAACTCTTCACCGGTGCGCTCTCCGATCGCGTCGGGCGCAAGTGGCTCATCGTCACAGGGATGTGGATTCAAGCGGTCGGCATCGCCGCAATGGCTCTCTCGAGCAGCTTCACGGGATTCGCCGGCGCATCCGCGCTCCTCGGCACCGGCACCGCAATGGTCTACCCGACCCTCCTCGCAGCCATCGGAGACGTCGCCCACCCGCAATGGAGGGCCTCGGCCGTTGGTGTCTATCGACTCTGGCGCGATTTGGGATACGCTGTAGGCGCTCTCCTCGCAGGCCTGATCGCCGACCGCTTCAGCCTAGCCGCCGCAATCTGGACCGTCGCCGCACTAACCTTCGCATCAGGCGTCCTCGCCGCCCTCCGCATGACCGAAACGCGGGGACACGCTCCACTTCGAAAAACCCTTTGATCTCAGCCTGTTATAACCCACACCGCGCAAACTCGGCCGAGCTCGGGCTGTCGCCGCGTACACACCGTCCGGCATGGGTTATCGCGGTGTGGGTCGTAACTGCTTGAAAAGATGGGTGTTTGGGGGGGCTAGCGTGTCCCCGATGGGGGGTTGAAGCGGGCCTTCATTTTGGACATCCATAGGGTCATTAGGGGGGGTTTGGGGAGGCCTAGGGAGCGGAGGTCGTCGGCGATGGGGTGGGCGCCGAGCTTGATTTCTGCGCCGCGGAGGTGGATGCCGAGGTTTTCTGCGCTGGAGGCGAACTCGGTTTTATGAAGGGCGCCGTCGATGTAGCTGTAGGTGCAGAGGGTTTGCTCGGGGAAGCTTCGCTTGCCGCCGATCGGCATGCTTACTCGGAGCACGTTGTGCCCGTCCTTGTTCCAGCTGCAGAGCGCGCGCTCTCCGCTCGTGTCGAAGTCGATTTCGTCGACAGTCTTCGGAAAACCCCAGATCATTTGGCCGGCTTCGCAAGTAAAAGACTGATTGACCGGCAGGTGGATGATGTGGGTCGGGAGGCGTCCACGCATCATGTCGATCGCAGTGCCCGCGTATGGAAGGCCACGCGGCGCGCTACGCTCGCGGACGAAAAACGCGATCGACACTTCGTTGTAGTCTCCGAGGTCGTTGTCACGGTAGTCGATGCACGAAATGCTCAAGAGCCCGCGGCCTGGCATGACCTCGGCGATCTCGAGCTCGGGACCAGGCAGTAACAGTTGCGCCGCCCGCGAGCTGACCAGCCACGTGGCCGTCGCGGAGCAGGCATCCCGGACGATGCATGGCATGGTGACGACTCGACCTTGAATGAGGTAACTATTCGGAGGATCGGCCTTGGTCGGGGCGGATTCCATGGCAGCGCAGTATAGCCCGAGACGTGCTAGAAGCCTCACCGAATGGCCCACCAGGATGGAAGAGTCGCCGTCGTCACGGGTGCCAGCCGTGGCGTCGGCAAGGGAATCGCGTTGGCGCTGGGCGCCCAAGGGACGACTGTCTACGTCACGGGCCGAAGCACCGACGAGGGTAAGGCACATCCGCTGGGCGGCTCGGTGACCGAAACCGCGAACGCCGTCACCGAGGCGGGCGGCCGAGGCGTCGCGGTAGAATGCGACCACGCACACGATGACCAGGTCGAGCAACTGTTCGAACGCGTCGAGCAAGAGCAGGGGCGCCTCGATATCCTGGTCAACAACGCGACTGCCATTCCGAGAGAGCTCGCGAAGCCTGGGCCATTCTGGGAGAAGTCACTGGACATGCTGCGAATTCTCGATGTCGGGCTCCGCTCCCACTATGTGGCGAGTTACTTCGCCGCCCCGCTGCTCGTGAAAAGCGGTGGAGGCTGTGTCGTGTTCACCTCGAGTTACGGTGCTCGCTGCTACATGCATGGGCCAGCCTATGGTGCTGGCAAGGCCGGCGTCGACAAGATGGCGATGGACATGGCGGTGGAGCTTCGTAGGCACGACATCGCAGTGATGAGCCTTTGGCTCGGCTTCGTGCGGACCGAGCGAAACGAGCCGTTGTTTGCACATCCCGAGGCGATGAAGGGCCCGTACCGGAAATTTCTCACAAACGCAGAGAGTCCGGAGCTGATCGGGCGCGTCATCGACGCCCTTCACGGAGACCCGAAGCGCATGGACCGTTCAGGCCACGTGATGATCTTGGCGGAGATCGCCGAAGAGCTTGGAATCTCCGAACGAGACGGACGCCAACCCAAATCGAACAGGGACCTGCTGGGTGCACCCCCCGAACCTAGCAACGTAGTCGTCAGCTGAGTCCTCAGGCGCGTACGCGCGAGAAGGAGAACGAGCTCGTCGATCGTTTGCTGAAGAGTGTCGTGCACAGCAAAAGCTCAGAACAAGACGTACAACATGGCCACCCCCGTTACGAACAGCGCGCCAACGGCTACGAGCACCGGCCCCCGAATCGCGACCGGAAACATCCCGCGCTCGAGGTTCTTCGCAACCCACAGGTAGCGCCCGACTGCGTAGATCAACGAGAGCCCTCCGAAGCAGATGAACGCGACGCCTGCCACGACTCCGAGGCCTTCACCGCCCGCGGCCAAACGCTCGATCACCACACCGAGACCAACCAAGCCAAGAGCCGTCCGCACCCAAGCCAAAAACGTTCGTTCGTTGGCGAGATGGTCGCGCGCAGTGCTCTCCAGGTTCTCGACGACATCCCCCATGGTCGGAGAGTTTCTGGTGGTCCGTCGTCCAATGCAAGTACCGTCGCAAGAAATCGATGGCGTTTGCACCACTGAGACCTCCGGCTTACAAACCACGAGCAGCATGACTCGTCGGCTTCTCGTGTTTCTCTGCGTCGTCACCTTCGCACTCGCGGCAGGACGTCATGCTCGCGCGCAAACCGACAAAGACTTCGCGATCTGGGCAGCGCTGTTTGCCACCGGACAGGTTTTTGCAGACCAACCAAGCCCCGTGTTTTGGCTCGATGTGCATGCGCGGCGTGGTGACAGAGGGACGGTCGGCATCCTTCGCCCGGGGGTCGGTTACGCGTTCGCTCCGTGGGTTTCGCTTTGGGCAGGGTATGCGTGGGTCCCTGAGTGGTTTGACGCAACGGGGCAACGCATCGACGAGCAGCGCGTGTGGGAGCAGCTGATTTTCGACTATCGAGGCAAGCTCGGGTTGTGGTTTCAATCCAGAAGCCGATTCGAGCAACGGTTCTCGAATGCCGGGAGCGGAACGGCGCATCGGTTTCGGCAGCTGGTGAGGCTCAACTATCGCCCGAAAGAATCGGTCCCCGTGGGGATTGCATTCTTGGATGAGGTCTTTGTGGGCATCCAGGGTGCAAGCTGGGCCAAGCAGGGCTTCGATCAGAACCGAGTCTTCTTGGGGCTAGCCATCTATGCGCTCGAGAAGCTGTTTCGCGTGGAGATCGGATACTTGAACGACTATCTGTCTCGCCAACCCAATCAGCTGGTACACATTCTCTCGATCAATTTCTTCCTGAGCTTCAAGGGCAAGAAGCACGCTTCATCAGGCGGCGAACTGGGAAGCTAGCTTGGTCGAGAGCTTGAGGATCAGGCCGTAGATCGAGAGCTGCGGGTTGGCGCCGATGCTCGTCGGGAAGAGCGACCCGTCCATTACGTAGAGGTTGGCCAGATGGTGGAACTTCCCCTCGCTGTTAGTGACGCTCTTTGTCTCATCCTCGCCCATTGCGCATCCGCCCATCACGTGCGCGCTGCCGACGGTGACTTTGTGCGGGGCGTATTGGAACGCCGCGATCGCGGCCTTGGCTTCGGTCCAAGAGCGATAGTGTCGAGCGTCTTTGTGAGCCGGCCAAACGGTTTTAGCGCCGGTCACAAACTGCATCTCAACCATCGCGTTCCATGCCCGACGCACGCCCTCCAACAGGTAGGCGTCGAGCTCGTAGTCGAGTAGCGGCTCACCTCGGTCGTTGAGCTCTACAGCACCCCCTTGGCTCCTCTCGTCGAACCCATCACGCATGAGCGCGATCGTGCATTGTGTGTTGGCGAGCTTGTCCATGCCCTCCGTCAGCATCTCGCCAGACGCGCCGTAGAAACCGGCGGCAAAGGCCGGCTGCATCGGCGGCGCCTCCAATTTGAAGCCAACGGGACCCGTGTCGATGGTCTGCCACTGGAAGTGGTCGGAATAGATCGACTGTGGTGCGCCGTAGAATGGGTCGATCTGTTTGTCGAAAATCGCCATCGACAGCGTCGTGGGATGAAGGAAAGTACGCTTACCGATTCGGCTGTGGGGATCGGGGACACTCGACCGAAGGAGAACAGCCGGTGTGTTGATCGCACCGCCCGCCAACACCGTGCGGGCCGCGCGAACCTTGATCGTCTTCCCCGTCGTCCCCCAGCCGTCCGGTGTGAGCGCCGATGCCTCGACCCCGACTACCACATCGCCTTCGACCAATACGCGCTCGACCGTAGCGTGATGAATGAGCTTGGCTTTGTGATCCAGCGCCGTTGGGATGGTCGTAACCAGCATCGATTGCTTCGCATCGACCGGGCAACCGAGGCCGCAGTAGCCAAGGTTCAAGCAACCCTTCACGTTGCGGTGAATCGTTTTCCACGAATACCCAAGCTTTTCCGACGCTGTTTTCAGCACTTCGTTGTTCGGATTCGGGAGCATCCCCCACTTTTCGATATTCAGCCGGATTTCCATCTGCTTGAAGTACGGCGCCAGCTCGTCGACCGAGCACCCGACGACACCCATGTTGTCGGCCCAGAACTTCAAAGTCTGCGGAGGCGTTCGAAAGCTCGTCGTCCAATTGACTGTCGTCGAGCCCCCGACCGACCTACCCTGCAGGATCGTCATCGAGCCGCTCTTGTTCGCTCGGCCCGTACCTTCCTGATAGAGGTCTCGATAGGCAGACCGCTCTTGCATGTCGAACTCGCTCGAGGTCTTCAGTGGACCCGCCTCGAGCAACACCACGCTCAGCCCCGCCTTGCTCAACGTCTCGGCCGCCGTACCCCCACCGGCGCCCGTACCCACGATGACGACATCGGCTTCGAGCTCGAGGGATGCCTCAAGCTCCGTCGCATTGGTGATGTCCCAGCCGCGTTCCTCGGCCTTGCGGTATGGGTCGGTGCTGCTCCCAAGCGTGAGGGTCGACAGATTCGTCACTGGATGACCCCTTCGATCTTCTTGGGGGGGCCCGGGTACCCGGTGCTCGCGTCGTATTCTGGAATGAGATAGTAGCTGCTCGCGATCATTCGAATCAGCGCCGCATAGATCGCGTTGAGTAACTCGATGCTGCTGTCGCGAAGGCGGCCCAACGCATGGTCTGCATCCTGAACGCTAGCCTTCGACCAACTCGCCCACTGGCCGGTCATCAGCCCGCGCGTCGGGGTGAAGTTGAGCACATCGAACGCCTCCAAGAGCAGGTCGACGACGATTTGCGAGGTGTCGCCGAGCAGCGTGTCGAAAGACTTGACGGTGCGATCGATCTTTTCGGTATCGCCGGGCCCCACCTGCCCCGCCATCACCGACGGCGTGAGCGCACTCAGCAGCTCGACGTCTTCCGGTCTGAGAAAGCGCATCCCAGGCACGACTTGGCTGGAGGTGCAGCCGGAGAGCCAAGCCCCAGTGCTCATGGTCGATAGCGCTACGGCCCCGGTGGCCGAGAGCTTCATGAAGTTCCGTCGATCGGTGTGCATGGGGTGGACGAGGATACCCCAACTAGGAGGGCCTCGGTCGAGCATAATCGCGGCTTCTACGAGTGAGGGCTTGATCATCCTCTGGCAAGGCCGCGGCCCGAATGGGGCCCGACGGTAGCAATGGACCAAAACGCCGGAATTTCTTATGCTTGTTACCCCCGAGGAGGTGTCCAATGGGAACGTCAAAGGCATTCAGGGTGGACCTCAACGTCACCGAGGAAGGCAACACCACCGACGCAACGGCTCGGCTGGTGATCGACGGCGAAGAGTTCGTCGCGAGCGGCATGGCTCGTCGCAATCCCGACGACCCCGACATGCCCGAGATTGGCGACGAGCTAGCCGTGGCACGAGCATTGCTCCTGCTCGCTCGCGAACTGGGCGAAAAAGTCGATGCGGGTATCGCAGCTTACGAGGGCCACAAGGTTCACGTCAGTATTTAATCAGCTCGGGCAGGGGCATCCCCTCTAGTCCGGAAGCACCCGCCCCAACATCATCCGTTGCATTTGGCAAAAGTCTGCAACGGCCTCGGGGTTGTTCGCTGGCAACGGATATGGCGCTCCGATCGCGCGGGCAGCCACCAAGCCCGACATGAAAGACAGGTCGTGACCGCCCTCCGGTGTGGTGAACGTCCCACAATAGTAGATGTCGTTCTTGCCCTGGAGAAAACGCATAGCCGACATGATGATCAAATTGCGGAGGCAAAGGGTGTGATTCGAGCGTGGTAGGTCGATCCGCTTTTGCACGTGGTCGATCGGCTTGTCCGAGTTGAAGGTGACCAGCATCGGCACACCGTACTTCTTGAGGCCCGGATAGTGGGAAGAGAGCACGAAGGTGCACTCGAGCGACCCCGTTCCGTCGAGCTCTACGTACGTATTGAAATCGGACGCGATCTCGTCCCTGTGCTCCTCGGGGAAAATGCTCGCATCCGAGTGCACGACGAGCTTCGAAAACGTCGGATCCACGTCGTCGACGTACTGAGAGTTGCTGAACAGCAGCCGCTGCAACCGAGTCGGAGACTCCAGCGTATCCAAAATGGAGTGCGCATCGCATGCAAAAACGACTTTGTCCGCATCGTAGTGGCGCCCCTTGGCATCTTCCAGGACGAAGCGTCCGCTTTCGCGTGCAACCTTGGTGATCTCGTGATCGGTGTGCACCTGGCCGGCAAACGGCGCCGTCATTCGCTCGAAGACCTGACGCGGAGGGCCGTCCCAAGTGCTCATCCGGCATGGCTTCTCGAGGGGCACCACGTTTTCGAGAATCGGCAGGATGACGGCTGGAATGCGCTTCATCGACGTCGTGATGAAGGTCGCGCAGTGAACGGGCACGAAAATCGTGTGCCAGAACTCCTTCGAAATACCGAAGAGACGCGCCATCCAATAAAGGGGGATGACGTTCATCGGGTTGAAGTACGAAAAATGGTATATCGAGTCGTGCTTGTTCTTTGGCAGGAAGAAGTCGCAAACCCGTGAAACGAAGCTCACGAGCCTGTTCCATCGCTTGAACTGCCCAGCAAACCGCTTGTCGAGTGTCGACTCTCCGTCCTGACGAAAAACCCCCTCGGGACTCCGCACGAAATACGAAATCGGAAGTCCTGTTCTCCCGAGACCGAGCTCATCGAGGAGCAGGTGGTAGTTGTGGTAGTACCTCTCGGGCCAGGCGATGACGAGCAGTGGCGACTCAGCGTAGCCCTGCTCTACAGGCCATCGAAACGTCTTGGCATTGCCGCCGAGCGCCGGCCCCTTCTCGAACAACTCGACCTCGTGCCCTGCGCGATGAAGCGACCAGGCCGCCCCGACCCCGGCAATACCGCCCCCCACGATTGCGATCTTCGGATTCCCCATACGCTGGCGCGACTCATAGCACGAGCTCACCTTGGGAGCCTACACGAGTACACCTGTCGAACTGGCAACGCCGCTCCGGGGCGGTGCAGCCCACGAAGATCTCCTCGACCAGTCGTTGTGCTGCTCGGCTAGATCCGTCAAGCTGGCCGGTCCGTGACGAACGATTGGGAAAGCCTGCCGACCGAAGAGCTGCTCGACGTGCGATTGTGTGACTTAGGGCTCGCCGTCCCGGGAACCTGGCTCGAGGATTGCTTCGAACGCTTGCGAGACGAGCTGGCGGACGCAGGGTTGAAACGGTTTCGCCTGCACGCGTGGCTGAGCGACGAGTGGTGTTGCCCCGACGGCATTCCAGGCATAGGCATCCCGTTCTACCTGGCGCACCCTCGACTGATGCGTCTCGAAAGCCAGATGATGTTCGAGGTGGAGGGAGGCACTCGGGGTGACTGCATGCGGTTGCTTCGGCACGAAGCGGGGCATGCGCTCCAACACGCGTACAACCTCCAGCGTCGCAAGCGTTGGCAGCAAACGTTTGGCCGCGCCTCGGAACCCTACCCCGACTACTACCGCCCGAATCCGTTGAGCAAGGGCTTCGTCGAACACCTCGATGGTTGGTACGCCCAGGCACATCCAGTCGAAGACTTTGCGGAAACTTTCGCGGTCTGGCTCGCGCCCCGCTCGAACTGGCGAAGACGCTACGAACGCTCCCCCGCCCTCGAAAAGCTCGAATACATGGACGAGCTCGCAGGAGATCTGTCGGACAAGAAACCCCAGGTGCGCTCCGGGGCGAAGCCCTACTCGCTGTCGCGGCTTCGATACACGCTTCGGCGCCACTACGAACGGCGCCAGGACCACTACAGCCCAGGGTTTAGCGACGAATACGACCGCGACCTCCGCAAGATCTTCAGTGACTCACCACGCTATCGGAACAACGAGACCGCCGCGTCCTTCCTCCGGCGCAATCGTCGCCAAATCCGCGAGCAAATCGCGCTTTTTACTGGGGAATACCGATTCACCGTCGACCAGGTGCTTCGTGATATCATCGGCCGGTGTCGTGAGCTTCGGCTACGACTCACCAAGGGGGAACGTCAGACGAAGCTCGACTTCGCCATCATGTTGACGGTGCACACCGTGCACCTCCTGCACCGGCGGGACACATGGCATCCACTGTAAGACGGCGGCGAATCATCGTTCTCGTGCACAGTAGCCTCATCCCTCCCGACGACATCAGCAACCTCACCCGCGAAGAGATCGCGCCTTTCAAGACCGAGCACGACGTGCACGAAGGCCTGCGCTCGCTTGGTCATGAAGTCGTGTTGGTGGGTCTAAGCGATGAGCTCGCTCCACTGCGAAAGGCGATCGAAGAACTCAAGCCTCACGTCGTGTTCAACTTGCTCGAGGAGTTCGGCGGAGAAGCGATCTTCGATGCGCACGTGGTGGGCTACCTCGAGCTCCAGAGAACGCCGTACACGGGCTGCAACCCGCGGGGGCTCCTCCTGGCTCGCGATAAAGCATTGTCCAAGAAGGTACTGGCGTATCATCGCATTCGAGTGCCTCGGTTTCGCGTCTTCCCACGCTATCGGAAGATCAAGCGCCCGCCGCGACTCGAGTTTCCGCTCATCGTGAAATCTCTCATCGAGGAAGGCAGCTACGGGATCGCGCAAGCGTCGGTGGTCAACACCGACAAAGCGCTGGAAGAACGGGTGGCTTTCATCCACGACAAGATTCTGACGGACGCCGTCGTCGAGCAGTACATCGCAGGGCGGGAGCTCTACGCCTCGGTGCTCGGAAACCACCGGCTCAACGTGCTTCCCACGTGGGAGATTTTCCTCGACAAGCTGCCCGACGACGCGGCGAAGATCGCCACACGAAAAGTCAAGTGGGACTACGACTACCAGCAGAAGTACGGCGTTCGCCTCGGACGCGCCAAGGGGCTTTCCGACGAAATGGAGCGTCGCATCAAAACGCTATCACGCCGCATTTGTCGAGGACTCGGCACCGACGGATGCGTTCGAATCGACTACCGGCTCGATGAGAACGGTGAGCTCTATTTCCTAGAAGCCAACCCCAACCCGGACGTCGGCGACGGTGACGAGTTCGCGAGCGCAGCCAAAGCAGCCGGCATCGGCTATCCCGCCCTACTCCAAAAGATCGTCAACCTAGGCATCCGTCGCGCGGAGCGCGGGTAGGTAGGCGATAGTGTGGGAGCGGTGGGGTAGGCGATAGTGCGGGGGCGGTGGGGTGGGACAAATTGACGGGTCGTAGGCCCGACCGGGATCCACCACGCGAGCCGCTCACCCCTCACTCGACTTCGGCCTGCATGAACGTCCTGGTCAGGTACGCGCGCAAACACTCGACTTCGTCGTTCGACCACCAGTCGCTGGAGGTGAGCGGCATGCGCGAGCCCAAGCCTGGATCGGAGCTGAGCTTTCGCAGCAGGTTGCTGTCACCCACACACTCGACGTCGATGTACGGGTCCCCGCTGGAGCTAACCTGCCCCACCAAGGGAGACAGCGCCGCTTCGATCGTCGTTGCCGGATCCGTCAGGTCGAGCATCAGGCTGGTCGGACGAGGCGGTGCGCCATGACAGCCACCAAGCACCGGATCTCCTGCACAACCCTCGAGCTTCGTACGAAGCACATCCGACTCGAAGAGCGGATCGAAGCAAGATGTGGGTGGATCGTCACAGCCCGCGAAAGGCGGTCCGACGGTGCTATCCCCGCATGCAGCAAGCAACGAAACACAGAATGCAATAGTCATCATTTGAAGCCTAATCGTTCGTCCATAAAGCATGTTCGTACCACCAGTTAGAGTGAAATTTTCTTCTGGGAATCCAATAATGGGCTAAAAATTGAACTCCTCCAAAGGAAAAATTCACCTCCCATTCGTTGGAGATCCTGACAGACCGGATAGAGAGTGCAAGCTCGATCGCCAACTAAATCAACCCTAAAGGTTTAAGTTTAGTCTGTATGTTCTTGCAATACATCTAAAATTTAGGCCTGCAGGGTGTGTTTTCGCATGTTAGGCTGTACTTCGTGAGGATGAGTTATAGGTGTATCAACAGTAGCCTCAAGGCTGGCGCGTTCGTTCTCTTGGTCGGATCGGCATTGGCCGTGTCTGGCTGCAAGGGCGACCCCACGCTTTTCGGAGGTTGCTCCACACAGAACGTGAACGACTGCCCCACGTCCGAGGGTTTCGCCAATCCTTACGAGGGCCAGCTCGAGCTGCTGAGTTGGACGGAGACCCTCCGCAAAGCGAGCCTCGAGCTCGTCGGTCAAGTACCGACCGAGCAGCAGCTCCGGGTTACCGAAGACCTGGGCCAACGGGGTCTAGAGGCGTCTCTGGCCGAGCTGATGGCGCAGCCCGTTTTCGGCGACCGGGTGACCGAGCTCTACAATGATCATTTTCTCACCGACAAGTACCTGGGTGGAGAGAACGCGGTCGAGCTTCTCGACGAAGAGATTTGGCCGAACCTTCGATGGTTCGACAGCATGGGGGAAGACAACGACGAGGTCGCGCTCGTCACGAACGACTCACTCGCGCGTGAGCCGCTCGAGCTGATCGCCCACGTCATTCGCACGGAGCGTCCGTTCACGGAGATCCTCACCGCCGACTACACCATGGTCAACGGCTACTCAGCGCTGTCGTTGATCGGTCTACCAGACCTTCCGCTCGGCCTTGGCGAAGACCCCGAACGGTTCCGAACGGTTCAAGTTCCCGGGATCCCTCATGCAGGCATCCTCACTTCGGCGATGTTCCTCAACCGTTTCCCGACGAGCGACACGAATATCAACCGACACCGCTCACGGATGACCTACTGGTTCTTCCTAGACATTGACATCAATCGGTTCGGAAGCCGTCCTGTGGACGCAAGCAGCGACTTTGGTGAGAACCCGACGCTGAACAATCCGGACTGCACTGTCTGTCATACGACCATGGATCCCATCGCCGGTCTCTACATGAACTGGAACGAGAGGGGCGAGTACAGCGGCGAAGGCGAATGGTTCGGCCCTGACTATATCTTGCCCCCAGGCTTCAATGGTGAGGCGCTGCCCGACGGGGAGCGGAAGCACGCACTGCGATGGCTTGCGCAGCGGCTCGCCGACAACCCGCGATTTGCGCAGGCCACCGTGAAAACGGTCTTCGAGGGTCTGACGGGCCAGAAGGTGCTCGACCTTTCGGTGTCCTATGTGATGCCGGATATGGGAGGCGCTGGCGGTGCCGGCGGTGACATGGGCGTGGGCGGCGCTGGCGGTGATATGGGCATGGGCGGCGTTGGCGGTGATATGGGCACTGGCGGCGCTGGTGGCGACATGGGCACCGGTGGCGTTGGCGGTGATATGGGTGCTGGCGGCGCTGGTGGCGACATGGGCATCGGTGGCGCCGGCGGTGATATGGGCACCGGTGGCACGATGCCTCCTCCTCCTCCTCCCCCCCTGCCCGAGTTCGAGCCCGAGATCGACCCCGACGTCGACCCGGCTCTCAAGCGTGCGTACGACGTGCAGCAGGAAATCCTGCGCACGATTAAACAACGCTTCATCGACAGCAACTACAACTTCAAGCTCCTCGTGCGCGAGATCGTACTGAGCCCGTACTTCCGTGCGGCGAACGCCACTCCGCTGACGCCGGAAATGGAGATCGAGCTCTCGACCTTCGGCACGTCGCGGCTTCTCACACCGGAGCATCTCAACCGGAAGATCGAGGCTACGATGGGTATCCGGTGGCGAGAACGACCCGGTCGAACCGACTATCTACGTGACCAGTACCGCATCTTCTACGGCGGCATCGATTCGGACCTGGTCACCCAACGCGTCACCGAGCCAAACGGAGTCATGGCGAGCCTTGCGCAGCGCATGGCGTACGAGGTGGCATGCTCTGCTGTCCCGTATGACTTCTCGAAGGCCTCGAGCCAGCGGCTTCTGTTCCCGGGCATCGACCGCAACGTGGCGGTCGACAGTGGCTCAGACCAGGTGCGCGAAGCGGTTCGGCACCTTCACGCGCAGATCCTAGGAGAAGCTCTGGCGGCTAACGACGCAGAGATCGACGCGACGTTAGTCGTGTTGGCGGAGGCCTATAGCCTCGGTCGGGATGGCTTGTCGACCGGCTCCGTGCCGGAAGATCTCGCCGATCCCTGCCGTCTCAACAACGACCGAATGACGGGAGACTCGCTCCCCAATGACCGGCGTATCAACCAGGACCCTGACTACACCGTACGCGCTTGGATGGCGGCGGTGAGTTATCTCCTTTCCGATTACCGGTACCTTTACGAGTGAGGGAGGACTAGCTGTGGATCGTCGAGACTTCTTACGCGTCGCTAGCTGGGCCGGGCTGACTTGTGTGTTGCCCGCAGTGGTCGACCCGTTGCGCGCCACGGCCCAGACGGGCTCCGGTGGATATACGGGCACCTACTGGATCATCATGCACGCCGGTGGCGGCTGGGATCCGACACACCTGTGCGACCCGAAAGGCCGCGCAAACGGGAACGAGAACGACCCGATGGGGCGCTTCCTCAAGAGCGACATTCGGACCGCGGGCAACATCAACTACGCGCCGCTCGGCGACGGCGGAACTGCGCTCGACGCGTTCTTCCAGACGCACTACCAGCGGTTGACCGTCATCAATGGCATGGACACCACAACCAATGGTCATGACCAGGGCACGCGGGGCACGTGGAGCGGCCGTACGGCGGAGGGACATCCTCCGATCGGCGCTTTGATCGCGGCGACTCACGGGCCCACCCTCCCGATGCCGCTGATCGGTTATGGTGGATACCTCGACACCCAAGGCGTCACGAATGCGGTGCCGCTCGGTGACGGCGGTCTCCTCCACAATCTCGCATTCCCGTCCCGTCCGGACCCAACCGGCTCGGAGGAAAATTACTTCGGCCACCCGGACGTGCCCGGCATCATTCAGCGCGAGCAGCAGCTTCGCCTCTTGAGGCTTCAGGGTAGACAGCGGTTGCCGCGCATCTGGGATGGGCAGAATGAGCTCATGCTGGCTCGGCTCGGGCAGGACGAACTCAAGCGAGTGTCCGAATCGCTGCCGGAGCAGTTCGCCGACGGCCAGCTTCAGCGGCAGATTCAAGTTGCGCTCGCCGCCTACTCGGCAGGGCTGTCGGTCAGCGTCAGCGTCAGCACCGGCGGCTTCGACACGCACGGCAACCACGATGACAACCACTTGCCGAACCTCATCGACTTCGTGAACGGCGCGAACTTCGCGATGCAAGAGGCGGAGCGCATGGGCATCGCCGACAAGGTCGCGATCGTGATGGGTTCGGACTTTGGCCGAACGCCCGGTTACAACGGCGGCAACGGCAAGGACCACTGGCCGATCAGCAGCATGATGATGATGGGCCCCGGGATCCCCGGCAACCGAGTCATCGGCGGAACCGATGACAGGCATGGCATTTACCTCATCGACCCGGTGACGCTGCAGCCAACCGGCTCCCCGGACACAGCCGAAGGGACCAGGCTCTCGATCGCCCACGTGCATCGCGCATTGCGCAACCTCGCGGGGGTGCCCGACAGCTTCAAGGCTGCGTTCCCTCTCGCGGGCGAGGACCTACCGATCTTCGAGGGCTAGAACGCGGCGCCGCCGCCGATACGCAGACCCCACACCTGATCGCCGTCGAAGGCGAATCCCCACGGGTTATCGAGGTTGATGACCACGCCGACCGAGCCGAACGCATCATCGGAACCGAAGCGGAGGAATGGCTGGATGGCAAGTTGAGTCCTTTGCTGCGGAATCTTGGGAAGGATCACGAACGTAAATCGCGAGCCGACGCGCAACCACTTCACCGCCTGGTAGCCCATCATGGCGCCCATCTGAATCACCGCGTCGTTGCGCTGGTTCGGGTTTCGGGCGCTCTTCGATCCACAACACTGGAGCATTACGCCAGTCGCAAAATCGGCACCCCAAAGGAAGCCGCTGGGCTTACGGCGCTCGAAGGCCAGCGGGAAAATGATGCTGACCGAGTGAGGGTCCCAAAGCCAGTACATCGTGTTGCCGCGGACGGCGGCAGCAAGTGAATACGCGGCTACTGCGGTCACCTGATCCGGCGTGGTGATTTCGTCGGGCAAGGTCGCGACCGGAATCGTCACGCCGAGACCGAATCGATACGAGAACTGACCCTTGACCCCCTGATAGTGAAACGCGATCCACGGATTGCCAGGGCGAAACGAATTGTCGGCGTCGACATCTTCCTGGTCCAAGTTGATATAGGAAAAGCCCCATAACGCATCGAGAACCCAATGCTCTGCCAATTGAAAGCGCAGCTCGAACAGCGGGCTGATCATCACTGCCTGGGCATCGCCCTCGATATTGCCGCCGAACAACGCAAGCTCGCCGAGTACCTGGAAACGCTTGCTGTGTGCGTTGGCACCCTCGTCCAAGCTGTAGGGCTCATCGGGAAACGCGCGAGCCTCACCTGGCGACAACCATGCAGCAGCCGCAAGCAAC
>CAXMND010000172.1:0-37842 GCA_964194675.1 uncultured Coxiellaceae bacterium
TGTACTCGAGTTCGCTGTAGACTGCGGCGTCTTCGGCGTTGGTACAGGCGCCCCCTGCGCCGCCGCTGTCCTCAGTGCATCCCCAGGTACCTACCGCTAGCGCCAAGACCATCACAATCAATATTCTTCGACCCATTGTCGGACCTCCCTTTCATGCCCACCCGGCAGAATCCGGAGAACTGTCTAGCATATGTCGCGTGGCGAGGGCCAAGAGATAGCGCGCTGGGCACCAAGCACCTCCGTTGACATCTCGGAAGCGGAATGCTAGACGCGAAAATCAGAATGACTATTCCGCTTCAAGTGGAACTGGGTGCTGGGGCAGACGGGCAGCCGACTCACATCCCCTGCGTCGACCCGGCAACCAAAGAACGACTGGGCGAGATTCGCGTCGACGCCCCGACCGATGTCGACACCGCCGTCGCGCGAGCGAAAGTCGCCCAGCGAGAGTGGCGCGAGACTTCCTTCGAAGGGCGGCGCGAGGTGTTGCGCAGGTTGTTGGCCTACACCATCGACAACAAGGACGACATCTGCCTCACGATCCAGCGCGACTCGGGCAAGACACGCGAGAACGCCCTGATCGGGGAGATCTGGACGACCTGCGAGAAATTTCGATGGATGATCAGCAATGGCGAGAAGCACCTTCGCCCCGAGCGAGTGTCGTCCGGTTTGCTCTTGCACAAGAAGGCGCGGCTCGAGTTTCATCCGCTCGGTGTCGTCGCTTCGATCATTCCGTGGAACTACCCGTTCCAAAACATGGTCAACCCGATCATTCCAGCTTTGATGGCCGGCAACGCGATCGTGATCAAACCTTCGGAATGGGTAGCCTGGTCGAGCGCACGATTCATCTCCGCATTTCAAGGAGTCATCGAGGAGGCCGGACACAACCCCGACTTGATCCAGGCAGTGCACGGGTACGGGGCCACCGGAGCCGCGCTGGTTCGCGCCGAAGTCGACACCATTCTTTTCATCGGCTCGGTCAAGAATGGCCGCCGGGTCATCGAGGGCAGCGCAGAGCGCACCACCCCGGTCGTGATGGAGCTCGGTGGAAAGGACGCGTTTGTCGTATGTGACGACGCAAACCTCGAACAAGCGGTTCATGCCGCGCTGACCGGGTGCTACGTCAATTGCGGTCAAAACTGCGTAGCCTCGGAACGACTCCTCGTGCATGACGCCATCTACGACGCCTTCGAGAAACGCGCCGCAGAGCTCGTCAAAGACTTTAGACAGGGGAACAGCCGCGAAGAGCTCGTCGACGTCGGAGCGATCATTACGCCGCTCCAGCTCGACATCATCGAAAAGGCAGTGGACGGTGCGGTCGCCCAAGGGGCGCGCCTGGTTGCAGGCGGCAAGCGAACGCTCACGAACGAAGGCGACTATTTCGAGCCGACGATCCTCGCCGACGTCACTCCGGACATGGACATCGCGCAAGAGGAGGTGTTCGGCCCAGTCATGCTTCTCATGCGCGTTCGTGATGACAAGCATGCGATCGAGATTGCAAACGGCGTTTCGTACGGGCTTTCTTCGTCCGTCTTTTCGAAGAACCGTCCCCGTGCGCGCAAGATCGCATCGAAGCTCGAAGCGGGAATGAGCGCGATCAACGAGTTCGGCGGTATCACATACATGGCGCAGGACCTCACATTCGGGGGCGTCAAAGCGTCGGGCTACGGGCGAATGAACGGCCGAGAGGGGCTGCGTTCGATGTGCAACATCAAGGCGGTCATCGACGATCGATTTCCGATCAACCGAGCCAACAAGATGTTCCCCGTTGCTCCAAAGCTCTACGGAACGTTGAGCGGGATGATTGACCTGGTCTATGGAAGAGGGTTTGCACGACGGTGGCGCGGGCTGGTGAAGCTCTTCAGTCGCAGACCATGATCGACACCTTCGACTACATCGTGGTCGGCGGCGGATCCGCGGGATGTATCGTCGCGGCAGAGCTTGCAAAGGAGTCGCGTGTGCGGGTGCTCTTACTCGAAGCGGGCCCGACCGCGGAAGAGCATCCCGAGACACTGGTCGCCAGCGGGTACAAACAGGCGTTCGTCAACGATGCCGTGATGGGTGAACGATTCTCGGTACCTCAAGAGCACTCGGCAAAGCAGCGTATCTTCGCGGGGACCGGGACCGTCATGGGCGGCAGCGGATCGGTGAACGGAATGGTCTACACCCGAGGATCGCGCGAAGACTACGCCGAATGGCCGGACGGTTGGCATTGGGACGATAACCTCGTCGACTTCACGGTCATCGAAGAGACTATCCGCCCTCGTCGGCGGCCTTCCACCCTGTGGACCGAAGCGTGCATCGCGTCGGCCGAAGGAAACGGATTCGAGCGCAAGGAAGACCTCAACGACGGCAACATGAGCAATGTCATCGGGTACGAGTGGATGTCGTACGAAGGCGATGAGCGCCGGAGCTCGTATGTGGCTTTCATCAAGGATGCAGGGCCGAGCGAGAACCTCACCATACTGTCCGAGGCACGAGCTCATCGAGTCGTCTTCACGGCAGAGAAGCGCGCGAGGGCCGTCGAGTTCGAACACGAGGGCCAGCTGAAACGCGCTTCGGCCGAGCGTGAGATCGTGTTGTGCGCCGGCGCACTCGAAACCCCAAAACTTCTACTCCTGTCGGGCGTGGGACCGAGCGAGCACCTGCGCGCCTTCGACATTCCCGTCGTGTCCGACCGTGCGTCCGTTGGCAGTGGCCTTCACGACCACCCGAACGTCCCCATCTTTTTCAAGGCCAAGAAGGATATCGACTGCTTCTACCCGCAGCTCTACAGCTTCTACAGGACGAACCCGGACAGCGACCTCCCCTCTTCGCAAAGCGACACTTGCTACGTCTACTGGCCGGCACCCTCGGCGATGAAGCAGATGACGCAGCGTATGCTTCCACCGAAAGTCATTCCTCACGTGTTCTATGGACCGCGTTCGAGAGCGATGGTCCGCAGTATGATCAGCGCGGCATTCAAGGTCGGCGCCCTGCAAGGCTTCACCGACCACATGTTCGGGATCATCTTGATTCTCGGCAAGCCCAAGAGCCGCGGCACGCTCCGACTGCAGTCGACGGACGTGACCCAGCAGGCGCTGATCGATCCGGCGTACTACTCCGATTCTGAGGACATGGACACTATGATCAAGGGGGTTCGGATCGCTCGTCAAATCGGGAACGCAAAAGGCCTGGCGAATTGGAGCCCCAAAGAGCTGATGCCAGGCAAGCGTGTGACGAGCGATGACGAGATCTCGAACTACGTCCGCAAGAACACGATCACGACCTACCACTTCGCCGGGTCGTGCGGAATGGGGATGAGCGATTCGGACGCGGTGGATACGCAGCTACGTCTTCGCGGTGTGACCGGGCTCCGAGTGGCCGACGCCTCGGTCATTCCGCGGACCCCGGTTTCGGCGCTCAATGCGCCGAGCATGTTGATCGGCTATCGAGCCGCACGGTTCATGCGGGGCGGCTGACGAACCTCACCGAGCTAGTCGCAGCGGGGGTCGCCGTCCTGCAGCATTTCGATGAATGCATCGTCGATCTGAGGCGGGAGCGGGTCGCAGCCGTTCTCGGTCTCACAGACGAAGTCGTTGTCGGTCGCAAGCGAATGACAAGCAAAGCAGTTTCCACCGAAAAGGTTCTGGGTTTCGTCCTTGCCGCGTTCGACGATGGTTGTCTCGCCGGAACTGATATCGAGGAAGAAGAACTCCCAATCGCGGGTCTCTGGCGAAAAACCGGCCTCGCGCTTGACCATAGCCTCTAGAGGGAAGAGCTGAAGCAGAGTGCCAGGTGGGTACGGAAGGTCAGCGTTTCCCTTGGCCACGGCTAGGGACGCTTCCAAGTTCCCAATGAGGTTCTTCACATAGAAGTTCCGCACCCTGGTGCCATCCAAAATGCAATCAAACGAGGCCTCGGTGACCTCGATCGGGGTGCTCTGGGCCCCGCCGCTTCCGCCGTCCCCTCCGCTGGTCTCGCCACATCCGAAGACGAGCGCCGTACAAAAAGCTACAAACCAAACAATCTTCATCTCGTTCCTCTCTTGAATGCGGCCAATCCTAGCACGTCCCAAGTTTGTGGTTGGAGCCTCTAGCCGTCTTTGCGAACGGTGGTATCGTGCCGGCCCCAAAGAGCTACCCATGACCAAAGCCAAGAACCTCTTCATCGCACTGCTCGCCATCAGCGGCTTCCTATTGCCAGGAACGGTCTCAGCTCCTCGGGCGAGTGCCGAGTCCGCCACCGTGATCCGTTTCGCGTCCCTCGCTCCCGCTGGTTCGGCCTTCATGAAGGTCATGAAGGCCTGGAATCGCAGCCTCAAGAAGGGAACCGAGAACCGCGTCGAGCTGCGATTCTATTCGGGCGGCAGCCAGGGTGACGAGCGCGACTTCATCCGGAAGGTCCGCGCGGGGCAAATGGATGCAGCTGGTGTCACCACGACCGGGCTCGGGATGGTGGCTCGGCCGGTGCTCGTGCTAACCGCTCCGGGGTTGATCACCGAATACGACCAGCTCGAACGCGCTCGTACCGAGCTCGACGCTCGGTTCAAGAAGTTGTTTGCGGATGCTGGTTTCGTTCACTTGAATTGGGGCGATGCAGGCAAGAACAGGATCTTTTCTGTCGACGAGTTCGCCAAGCCCTCGGACCTCAAGACCCGCCGGCCGTGGGCATGGAAGGACGACCCGGTTTTCGCGGAGTACATCAACGTCATCGGCGCCAATCCCGTGCGACTCGGCGTTCCCGAGGTCTATCCTGGCCTGCAGACACGAATGGTCGATACAGTGCCGGCGAGCGCGATTACCGCAGTGGCCCTTCAGTGGTACACGCGCCTCAAGTACATGGCGAAGGCAAACTTCGGCATCCTCATCGGTGGCTCGATCGTCAAGCAGGAGAAGTTCGATGAGCTCTCCGAGGCAGACCAAAAAGTGCTCCTCGAAACGAGCATCCGTGCGGCAAAGGCCAATGACGCGCTGTCCCGACGCGACGATGCGCGTGCGTATCGGTCGCTGATCGGTCGCGGCATGATCGAAGTAGACACCCCGAGTCACCAGGCCGAGTGGGACGCAGTCGCGAAGAAGACACGCGAGAATCTCGCAGGTCGCGTCTACAGCAAGAGCCTCCTCGACGCCGTCGAGAAGATCGTCAGCTCGAAGTAAGCTGCCCCCGGACTACGATCGCGCGCGGGCCGTGTATAGCGGCAGGTCGAGAATCGACAGGACCCCAGGGTTGGCCGCGCAGACCGCTGGAATGGAATTCACGACGCGCATCGCCGTACCCGTGACGATGCCGGTATTGTGATCTCTGTCGTCACCCTCGAGATCGATCTCGCAGTTGAAGGCGGGGGAGCCCTTGATCTCGATGCGGTACCCAGATTTGTCGCCACTGAGCCGCTCCCATTGCGGAGCGATGTCTGCGCGGAGTCGCTGAGTGTGCGACGAAATCACGACGGGACGGCCGTTGCTGATGCCCTGAACCTCAAAGCGAACGCCGGCGCACATGCCTTTTTCGATCGTTCCCATGTCGGTGTCGAACGACTCGGGCGCAGGGACTCGCTCGCTTTCCTCGTGAATCTCGTCGAGCTCGAAGCCCAGCGCATCCGCGACGAGCTCGATCACGCTACCCCACCCAGCCTTGATCGCGCCCGGATAGAACATCGGAGCTTTGAAATCGAGTGGATGCCCAAAGCCGAAGAATTCGCCTGTGAAGCTCGGGTCCGCGTAGGTCGAGTAGTCCATCACCTCGGCAACGCGCACCGAGTCGACGCGTTCGCACCCAGCCGCGAGGATGAGCGGGATGAGGTCGCCCGTAAAGCCAGGGTCGAAACCCGAGGTGTAAAAGCTGACGTCGTTCGCGGCGCAGGCTTCGGAGAGCGGCCCGGTGAGTTTCCCACTGGCGAAGGGTGGATAGACCATAGACACGACGGCGGTGTTGGCGACGTTCTTGCCGGAGCCCAGAATCTCTAGCCAATCGTCGAGGGCTTCGTAGACGCGGGTCTCGCCGATCGCCATGTAGCAAACACAATCGGCGTCCATCGCCAAGAGGGCCTGCGTATCATTGGTAGCAATGATCCCGGTCTTCTCGTCGAGGCCGCAGAGCTCGGCGGCGTCCTTGCCGACTTTTTCCTCTGAGTGCGCATGGACCCCGACGAGCTCGAGGTCGGGGTGGCCCAAAATGCCCCGGAGCGCGCGGTACCCTGCATTGCCCGTTCCCCACTGGATGACGCGCAGTGGCTTCTTCGCCCCACCAGTCATCGTTGGTTCTTCTTCTCGCGCTCCTGCTTAACCTTGCGGTAGGCCTTGGTCAGGAGCTGAGGCGGGTGATGCCCCCACTCGCTTACTTTCGGGTGGGTGGTGGTCTCCCATGTCTTGTCATCGACCTCGACGCCGCCGTGCCCGAACTCGAAGTGGAAACCCGACGGGGTGTAGCCGTAGAACGAGAACATCTTGTCGTTGGGGTGACGTCCGAGGGTTTGATGGACCATCCCACCCGAGAAGAGAAGCCGGTCGTAGCAGAGGCCCACCTCGTCGATCGCGCGCGCTTCGACCATGAAGTGGAGGATCCGTTTGTGGTCCCCTTGCGCGAATGCAAAGGAATGGTGGCGCGCGTTGGCATGCATGAACGTGACGTCGATCTTATGGCCAAAGTACTCGCAGCGAATGTAGTCGCTCAACTTCAAGCCGAGTACGTCGGTGTAGAACGCCTCGTGCTCATCGTTGGATTTCGACGTCACGACGACGTGCCCGAGACCCTGCTCGTCCGCCACGAAGCCGGATCGAACCACCTCGGAGGTAAACGGCTCCTCCGCCATTTTCGGGCCGTAGTAGAGCTCGCAAGGATGACCCGCCGGGTCCTTGAACTTCACGAGCGCATCGACGTTTCGTCGCGCGGCATCTTCAGCCGTGCCTTGTACGACTTCGTGCCCGGCAGCTTTCAAACGCTCGACGATCTCTTCGAGCGCCGCAAGGCCGTCCACCTCCCAGCCGACCGCGACGAGGTCATCCGCCGGTCCTGGCTCTATGAAAAAGCGCTGAAAATGGCGGTCCATGCGGAGGCCGAACCCTCCATCCCCCTCGTCTCCGACGACGTCGAGTCCGAGGATCTCCGTTCCGAAGTCCTTCCATGCCCCGAGATCACTCACTTCGAAGACCAGGTACCCCAACTGCAACACGCCGCTCATTTGCTTTGCCTCTGCGCCGAGCATAGTACGTGCACACCATCCCGCACGGAGAAAGGAAACCATGGCGGACTCTTTGGATCTCGAGGGTAAGGTTGTCGTCGTCACGGGTGGCACGATGGGCGCAGGCAAGGGTATCGCGCTTCGCTTTCTCGAGATGGGAGCCGACGTGATCATCTGCGCGCGCAACGAGCCTCAGTCTCCGATCGCCGTGAATGGCCGGGAGGCCGTGTTCATTCTGGCGAATGTTCGCAAGCTCGACGATATCGATCGCGTGCTCGGACAGATCATCGAACGCTACAGTCGCCTCGACGTGCTCGTCAATAACGCAGGCGGATCTCCACCGGCCGACGCCGCCGGCGCATCACCGCGCTTCTCCGCTGCGATTATCGATCTGAACTTGGTGGCGCCGCTCAACTTTGCGCAGAAGGCCAACGCGATCATGCAGAAACAGGAAGGTGGAGGCTGCATCATCAACATCGCGAGCGTGAGCGGTGTTCGTCCGTCTCCCGAGACGGCCGCATACGGAGCGGCCAAGGCCGGGCTTCTGAACTTGACTACGTCTCTGGCGGTCGAGTGGGCGCCCAAGGTTCGGGTCAACGCCGTCACGGCAGGGATGATCCTCACCGAGAAGGCCGAGGTGCATTTCGGGACCGGCGAAATTCGCGAAGCGGTCGAAAAGACCGTTCCCATGGGTCGGATGGCCCTACCACGAGACGTCGCTGATATGTGTCTTTTTCTAGCCTCTCCGCTCGCAAACTATGTCACCGGCGCAAGCATCCTCCTCCATGGCGGTGGGGAGTGGCCCGCTTTTCTCACTGCTTCCAAGGGCAACGCACCATGACCGTAGACCAAGTCCAGACGGAGGCGCGCGAACTCACCGTACCGGCCTGGGGCGCGATGGTCGCCTTCATCGTTTGCGGCACGGTCTTTCACATCTGGCTGCACCACAGCATCAACGGCACATACAACGTGAACCAGATCGCCCTGATCTTCTTCCTGATCATCAACCTCATGGTGAACTTCTGGGAGATCGGTCTCTTGGCGCGTAGCGACCAGATCCACGACGAATACGAGGCGACCAAAGACGCCTATCGCGGACGAGAGACGGATCGTTTCAGCGAGATGTTCCGCAAACGCATCCCAGTGTTGAAGCTTCTTTCCTTCAGGCAATGGACCGAAGTCTGGTCTAGCTACGCGCTTTTCGATCCGGGCTACGCCAGCCGGAGCTCCTTCGGCTTGAACATCGACGTCGCCAACGGTTGGTCGACGCCGATCTTCGCCACTCTCTTCGCGTACGGGATGACCTTTGCGTTCATGCCCGCGCGGGTTCTCGGCATCATCGGCGTCATCATGTTCTGGCAGATGTTCTACGGAACCGTCGTCTACTTCTTTCAGTTCTTCTTCGCCGGCCGCCACAAGGGGCACTCACCCAAAACGATCGCGCTCTTCATCGGAACCAGCAACGGCCTTTGGTTCATCTTCCCTCTCTGGGGCCTAGCCGTCAGCATCTGGCTGATCCTCAACGACTCCTACACCATCTTCTTATACTAAAAACGGGCAGTTTCAGATCGGGCCAAAGATCGCTGCGGCAAAGTCCAAGAGGAACAACATGATCAAGCCTGCCGAGCAAGCGGCCGCGGAGGTCGTGATGAGGCTCCAGTTCATCTCGCGCTTCTCATCCAAGTTGTAGAAGATCGGAAAGCTCGCGATGAAGTAGAGGGAGTAAAAGAGCGACCCGTATGCGAGCATGCGAGCCATGTCTTTGTAGTAGAATTGGCTAGCGATCAGCGGATTCGCCATCGCGCGCGTCTCCATCCACGCCCAGAAGTAGGCGACGACCACGACGTACACAGGCCAGAGGACCGCGCCGAGAGGGAAGCCCGCCGTTCGAAGCCTGCGGAGCACGATGATTGCCGTCGTGTGATAGGTGATGAAATAAGCCTGAGTCAGCAGGTACATGAGTACCGGCACCCGTTGCTCGCCCGACCCGACGAGGGTCGAGTCGAGGTTGAGCTCGATCATCGGGTAGTCGTAGACCATCCCGAGAATGTCGAAGAAGTACTCGGAGCCGAAGTAGTTCGCGGCGAAGTTGAAGATCGCAATGTAGAGGTTTGCCTTGAACCAATACGTCTCGTACCACTTTCGGCCGAGCGACGTTTCGTCCCGGATCAACGCTGGCACGACCACCAACGGCAGCGCGACAACGAGCCCAATCGCCAAAAACCCCCACTCACCGACCCTATCGGTGACCCCGAACGCCATCACCAAACCCATCATGGTCATCCAGATCGGCGAGTAGATGAGGAAGAACTTCTCGCCCCATGCCTTGCTGGAGTTCTCGGAAAACCAGCGGGGCCTGACTCGATCCGCTCGGGTCATCGGTCGACCCTAACCGAACAATGCGATGCGCACGAGCGCTTGAAAATTCTTGAGCTTCTCCAACTTGCCGGGCTCTTTTCGGAGATGCTCGTGGCCTGGCAGCATTTCCCCTTTTGCCTGGCGGTGAATTTTCTCGCGCACCGTCGAGTTTAGATGTCCGGCGCCCGCAAGCTCGAAAAAGATCGACTTCGCATTTCCGAAGTCGAAGAAGTCTCGCTGCCAGCTCCACTTGAAATCACCGGCATACTTGAACCATGAGCCACCGACGCCCGCGATCTCGTAGTCAGTCCCATCGACACGTTTGAAGGGCGCGACCTGGCGCCAGAAACCGACGATCTGCCCCTGCTTCTCGTCGATGAGGACGGTGTCATACGGATACGCCCACTCCTCGAAGCCGCGCATGTGATAGCCGAGGGCGACGTCCTTGATCTCTTGGAGGCCGCGGGCCCAAAACTCCTCGTTCGGGCCGACGTTCCACCGGTAGATGGCGTCGTCCGTGTAGTGCGCACCGAGATAGGTGCTCCAATCACCTTCTCGTTCGGCATTCCGGTTGGCCTCGAGCCACCGCTCCATCATCTCTTCGAGCTCTTCACGCGGAAACGCGGGCATCGACTTTTCCTTTCTGACGCTTGCGGTAGCGCACATTGATGGGGGGCTTGGGACCGAGCACGACGCGCTCGAAGTCGGTCGCGATCGGATTGCCAACCAGTTCGAAATCGTAGTTGTTGAGTAGGACAGCCATGATCGTCTTCATCTGCAGGAGTGCGAATGCATTGCCCAAGCATTTGTGACGACCGCCGCCGAACGAAACATAGGCAAAGGGCACCCGGTCCTCCTCACGGCCCGGACCGTAGCGCTCCGGGTCATACTCGAGGGCTTTAGGAAACACCGCATCCTCGCGATGCGCGACGATCGGCGAGACCGAAACCCAGTCGCCCTTCTTGATCTGATATCCGTAGATCTCGCACTCCTGCATCGCCGCGCGAAACAGCATGAAGAGCGGTGGGTGGATTCTGAGAGCTTCTTTGATCGCCCATTCGGTTCTCTCGAGGTCGCGCATGGCTGAGAAGCTGTATTTTTCGTTCTCGGCGAAGCGATTCCGCACCTCGGCGCATACCTTCTCGTAGTAGTCGGGCGCGCGCAGGAGCTCGAGAAGTGACCACGCCGTGGTGACCGAGCTCGTGTGATGACCCGCAAACATGTTCGCGATGAGAATGCCGGTGATTTCGTGGTCCGTAAGCTTCGACCCGTCGGAGTATTTCGACTCCATCAGGGTCTGCATGAAGTCCTCTCCGGCCATGCCCTTCGCCCGACGCCGTTGAACTATGGTCGAGACCATCTCACCGAGCCGCTTGCGTGCGGCGTCGCGCTTTCGAAATGCCGGAATCGGTAGGTGCGCATTGATGTACGCGATCGGCACGATCCCAGCCTCGAGGTCGGCATAAACTCTCGCGAACTCCTCGTTCATCTCGTTGCGGAACTCATCACCGAGAAGGCAGCGACTCGACGTGAAGCTGGTCAATGTGCCGAAAAACTCGCACACCTCGATCTGGCCGGTGTCGCCCCAGTCCACGATCATCTTCCTCGACTCGTCGGCGATGATGTCGGTGTACGTCCGCATGCGATGGTGACGAAGGGCGGGATGCAACATGTGCAGCTGCTCGTACATTCGCTCGGGCGTCGTATCGTAGACGACCCCCTTGCCGAAAACCGGAATCATCATCTTGTAGGCCTCAGTCGGGCTCAACACCTCATCGGGCAATCGAAAGAGAGACTCGTGCGCCTCGGGCCCGGTGAACAGCGTAACGCTCTTGCCAAGCAGCTTGAACTGGGCGACTCGACCGCACTGGTCGTACGCCCGCTGGAGGAGGCCGACGGGGTCACGCGCGAAGTCGATCGTGTGACCGATCAAAGGAAACCCGCCTCCGAGTCGGGGCGGCTTCCTATGCTTCCTCGCGGTAGCGGTCGCAGAGTCTACGGTTGCTATCGTGCTCATTTCTTGTTCCTGAAGAGAGTTCGCCGCAGCTGTTCTTCCACCCGATCGGCGAGGTCGTGCGCGTCGTTCTGCATTCCCGATTCGACCCATGCCGAGATGAAAACCTGCTGAATGGCCACCATGAGACGCGCCAAGACAACCGGGTCGCCCTCATAGATGTCTCCGTCGCACATAGCTTCTTCGATGACCCGTGCGATCAAGTCGATGCCACGGCGCCACGCACTCACTAGCCCCTCTCCCACCTCTTGGGGATTGGACGCCCATGCGCCGCTATTGTTGAGGTGAATGCGCAGGTAGTCGGGGTGCTCGGCCAACCAACAGATGAATACCCGGTTGCCGTTGATCAAACGAACGCCTGCTTCGTCTTCGGTGGCCAATGCCTGGCCGGCGAGTTGAAAGAGTTGACCGAGACGCTCATCGTGAACCGCGTCATGGATGTCGGACTTGCCGTCGAAGACCGAATACAGGGTGCCCAAAGAAAGCCCCGACCCCGCTGCGATATCTTGGATCTTGGCGCCCTCGTACCCGTGGTTGGCGAACAGCCGTTCGGCCGCGTCGACGATCAGGGACCGGTACATAGAGGTCTTGGCGCTTCGCGCTTTGGCCGCTGCTTGTGACATCGGGTTTCGTCTATTATAATGAGATTCTACTTTTTGCAACCCGTTTATATTTTCAGTTGTTTTGTATGTCCCTGATGGAAGCGCCGAGGACGGGGCTATAACCGATGTCACACCAATTTGTGGGCTAAGCTGGACACTTCGTGGCAACGGCAGGAAACAAAAAGTTCAAAAGTGGGGTCATTCTGATGACTCTGGCGCTTTGCGCCTTTTTCCTTGCTGAGGGGGCCACCGCGCTTGTTGGAGCGAAGGTGTTGCAGAGAGACCCGGACGCACAGCCTGTCAGGCCCCGGTCGAGGACGCCTGCCACTTTCGCACAGAACCGGCATGACCCTGCCATCATTCTGCGGCGCAACATCTTCAAGTCGGAGCTCGGGGATTTGACCCTAGCCCCTGTGGCGGAGGGTGGGGGAGCGATCGTCGACGGCGAGCTCGTTCTAGAAGATGGCGAGGCGGTCAATCGCTGTACCGCGAAGATGCGATTGACCGGCACCGCGGTCGTGCCAGGCGATTTCGACCGTTCGCTCGCGGTGATCG
Organism: uncultured Coxiellaceae bacterium; assembly: GCA_964194675.1. Lineage (GTDB taxonomy): Bacteria > Myxococcota_A > Polyangia > Polyangiales > Houyiibacteriaceae > SG8-38. The sequence continues at coordinate 12,686 of CAXMND010000172.1, forward strand.
TCGGCTCCGATCAAAAAGCCTCGCTCTATCAAGGCGCTGCGGAGGTCGATGGTTCCAGAATCCGCGCGATTCATTCCGACAGCGTGTTGCTCCAAGCGGGTTCCGGTGGCTTGTGCCGACTCGCGATGTTCGACGTCGATCCAACGGCGCCCCCATCCTTCGAACTGAAGTCCTTGGCGAAGAAAGTCCAGAAGGGGAAGAAGAAGAAGAAGGGCAGAGGACCCAAGGCGGATAGAAACGCGGGGCTCAGCTCTGAGGAGATCGAACAGGGTATCGAGAAGGTGAGCGACACCCGCTTCAACATGCGGCGTATGCTCATGAACAAGGTGCTCGACAATGCCGGCAAGTTGATTGGAATAGCGGCCGTCTCACCCAAGATGGAGGGAGGTAAGTCGACCGGCATGGAGATCCGAGGAATCCGGCAAGGCACCTTACTCACAAAGCTCGGTATGAAGAACAACGACGTGCTCGAGAGCGTCAACGGCCAGCCTTTGTCGAGCCCCGATGCAGCCCTCGGCGCATACACGACGCTACGAACCGCAGATAAATTCACCCTCTCCGTTCGACGCGATGGCAAATCGATGGAGATCACCTACAACTTGAATTAGGCGGGCTCACGCCAGTTGTCCGGCAGCGACCGGAGATGCAGGTCTCTTTGCGGGAATGCGATCTCGATCCCAGCATCCCTGAAGGCCCTATCGATGGCCATGTGGAGCTCGTGACGGACCGGTATGACCTCGGAGACGTGCCGAACGAACACGCGCAGCTCGAAGGAAAGCGAGCTATCCCCGAAGCTGAGAAACAATACCTCCGATCGCGGGGCGCCAAGCACTCGGCGGTTCTCGGAGGCTACGTGTCGCAAGACTTCGATCGCCTCGTCGGTGTCCGAGCCGTAAGCGATCCCGACGGGAATCTCAACCCGGAGGACGGCATCGGAAAGAGTCCAGTTGATGAGCTCTCCCGTGACGAAGTTCTTGTTGGGCACCACGAGCTCCTTGCGGTCAAAGCTCGTAATCCAGGTCGCGCGGATCCGAATTTTGCTGACGGTACCGCTGATGTTGCCAACCGTCACCGTATCGCCGACGCGGATCGGACGTTCGAACAAGATGATGAGGCCCGAAATGAAGTTCGCGAAGATCTCCTGCAAGCCGAAACCAAGCCCCAAACCGACCGCCGCCACCAGCCATTGGATGCTCGACCATCCGACTCCGATAGCATCGAACGCCAGCGCGAGGCCGACGAGGGCGACAGCGTATTTGACGATAGTTGCGTACGCGTAGCGTTCCCCTGGACCCAAGCGACGAAGAAGGGTCGCCTCGAGCAAGCCCGGCAGATTCTGAATGAGCGCAAGGGACAAAAGCGCGATCAGGAACGAGCGAAACAGATCGGCCAGTGTGATCGCAACCGAACGCGACTCGGTGTAAAGACGCTCGACCCCCGACGCATCGAGCTCGGTGAACGTGATGGTCTTGGTGACGCTCCAGAGCTCGACTTGTCGTAGAATCCGCGCCGCCGGCAATAGGTCGGCCCAGATCGCCAAGGACCCCAAGAGCGCAACCAGCATCGCGGTGCCGATCATCAACCGACTCACCTGGATTCCAGAAGCGGCGGACACGGCCTTTTCTTCTGGCGCCTCGGCTTCGAGCGCAGCGCGGCGGTCTGCGATCATCGCCCACCGAGCGAAGAGCTGTACGACGACCACCAGCAAGAACAGAAAAACCAGGGTCAGATGCGTCCGCATCGCAAACTGGAGAGCGGTCCAGTAGAACCCACGAATCGCAGCGACGCCCAGCCCTACTGGCACCGCAATCGACGCAAGCTGGACGAAGCGGAACGCGACCGAGCTGCGTCGTACGTGATTCGAGAGGAGCCCGGACGCGGCGCCATCACGCCTCAACGCGAGATAGTTGAAGACGGCGACGGCAAGCATGGTCGCCAAGAAGAACATACGACCGATCGACTCTCGCCCCAGGTCCTCGCCGCGCATCTCGAACACGAGGATCACGAAGGTTGCCGGCACCATCACGGCCGCGAGCCACGTGACGTCGCGCCAGAGCGCATGCGCCCGTTTCTCGGGCCAGCCACAATGCGCCTCGGCAACCCCGCCGCGACGCGCGAGCTGACGCGTGAGTGCAAGGGTGAACCACAGCCCGGATGTGCCGAGCAGCCCATAGGCAACGCTGCGAGTATACAGGGTCGCCACGGGGGACGCGCCGAGCCGCCAGCCGACGTAGGCAAGCAGGGCTGGCAGCCAGGCCGCGAGGACGACCGTCAATCCTAACGCTTCTAAGGTAGGTCTGTAACGGACGCAGTCTGGGCTCGTGGCCTCCTGGCCAGACTCGCGAATGCGGTCACGAAGGCGTCGCCGCGCCGGGAGAAACAAGATCACCAACAGCAGCGCGAGGAGGTTCAACGGCCAGAGTCGTGTCGCTAAGTCGCTCGCTCCGCGGCCGAGCTGCTTCAAGTATCGCGGCCCGAAGAGCCACCCGATCGCGTCGCGCCCCTCGGATAGAATCTCGGTTTCGATCGCCCTACCACTTGGAACCCAAAGAATGCGCTCGTCGATGAAGTCCAACAGGGCTTGTGCTCGGTCGATCAACTCTCGTTGTCGCGCGTCGAAATCGACGAGCTTCTGGAAGTACGTTTCATAGTCCGCCATGAGGGCGTCCATATACCTCCGTTGGGTTTCGAAGAGCTGTCGCAGGAGCCCTTCGAGTTTGGCCCTTACCTCGGGAGCCACGGGCTCGTGGACGGAAGCCATCGCTTGATCGACGAGGGTATCGATGTCGCCAAGCGCCTGACGCTGTTCGCGAAGCCTGATCTGCTGCAGTTGGACGTCGCCGATACGCTCCTGCCTCATGCGAATGAAGCGGCGGTACATTCCGATATCCGGCGCATCCGCGCGCTGCCGTCGGAGCAGGACGCCCACGGAATCCGCGAGGCCAACCGCCTCAACCCGTGCCGCCAACCGGGCAAGCTCGCTTTCGAGGGCAGCCACCTTCCTTTCGGCACGTGAAAGCTTCTCGCTCACGTCGTCGATCTGGTCGACGACCCCGTCGTCCCCAGTCCAAAAGTCGGCGAGCTCCGCATTCTGCGCGGCCATCTCGCGAAACATCTTCTCGAAGCTCCTCGGCGGGGCCTTGAGCTCTTCCAGCAAGCGCTGTATCGCCTCGTTCTCGCGCTCTACCTCGACGCGACCGCGTTGTTTGGCGGCCTCACGAAGCTCGGACGAAAGAGCTTCGTAGTGGGCGATACGAAGCGTTGCCCGATCACGCTGCTTGTTCAACAACCGCCCGCGTGCCTCATAGCTGGCAAGCTCGTTCTGATAAGCTTCGATTTCGCTATCCAACACCTGGCGCTTCAAGCCCTCGAGAACAACGAGCGCTTCGGATACGGCCGGGTCGGCCCTCACAATCGGAGCGACTACCCCGAGACCGCTCCGCTTCTGTTTGGCCGAAGCAAGCAACTCCGGAATCTTCCTTCTCCGCTCGGAGCGAAGGACCGCTTCGGCGTCGAGTGCCATCGCTTCGCGCCGCGCCGATGAAAGATCCTGCTCCGCTTCGAGCAAACGTACATCGAGCTCGGACGCGGTCGCTTCTTCGGGAGCGACGATGTCCTCACGCGCCTTGAGGCGATCGATTTCGCGGTCGATGACCTGAACACGCGTCGCCGCTTGCTCCCATGCTTGCTGGTACTCGCGGGACTTTTGCTTCCATTCACCTAGTCGCTCGCGAAGATCCGTGGTCCTGTCCTCGATCTCGCCAAGTTCGAGTGACCCATCGGCCGCCGGTTCCCCAGGCGCACCCGGAAGCGGAGCCTGTTGCGCTCGCGTCTGCCCCGACACCAGCACGACAGCAAGCCAAAACGCAAAGAGGACGAGCCGTTCGAGATCGAGCCGCTCGCGGAGGGTGTCGAAGGGCGCCACGAGGGTCGAATTAGCACGGCGCAGGGAAGCACGGGGCGATCCGAACGCCGGCGCCATCGGACGCCTGCGTCACTTACTATAATAATGTAACATTACTGTATGCTAGAATGCGGCAAGGACAACGATGAAGGCAGCGTGGGAGCTGCCGAGTGTGTCGTGGTGCAATAGCCGATGACCGTAGAAACGCTGGGCACATGTGAGAAACACCAACTCCCGTTGGATGTGCAGGGGGAGTGTCAGCTGTGCCGATTGAGCGACATGCCCTCTCAGGCGCCCTCATCGCAGGCCGGCCGGTGGGTCGCGATGGCTCTGATCGCCCTGATAGCAGGAGCGGTCACATGGGCCGTTGCTTCTTTCGAACCGGGTGAAGCACCGGCCCCGACCCGAGGCATTCCGAACAGTGGCACGCGAGCCGCCGGACCAGCGGTCCAGGACCGAGACCGGCAATACCAACCGACCGAAGTCGCGCCCGCACCGATCACCCCTCCCGTGGCGCTGGTTGACGGCGAAGTGACCACCGAGGAACAAGTCGAACAAGCCGACGATCAGGCTCAGGAGTGGGCACGCGCCCGGGAGCAGGTGCAGATCGAGATGTACGTCACCCTCGAGTGTGACGTTTGTCGCCAGGCGCGCGAGTACATGCAAAACAATGGAATTGCTTTCACCGAGCACAATATCGAGGAAGACGAAGTCGCCAACCGGCGAATCAGAGAGCTGAGTCTCGAACGCATCATCCCAACCTTCGAGGTCGACGAGTTGGTCTTCGTGGGCTTCTCGCCGGAGGGTTTCGAAGCGATCCGTACCCAGGCTGCACGCAAGCATCTGTCGGAAGACGACAACTGACGATTGCTTTGTGCTCAATCTTGCGTCTCCACGCGGAATGTCGATAATCCTTAACATGGGGGAGTTCCCGAAAGTCAGCGGACCGCCGGCAGGGGTCGGTCTCTTGTTCGATGTATCGATGTGGCCGATGATCGTGATCAGCATGCCGCCCGTGATGATCGATGACGACGTCGTCTACATGCGCGAGTGCTACGAACACGTCTTCGCGGCACCCACCCGACACGCCTTGATCGTGGACACGACCACGATCGTCAGGGTTCCCGACGCGGGGATGCGCCGTCAGATGAAAGAGTTCGAGGACAGCAAGCGACCGATCATCCGCGAGAAAAACATCGGCAGCGCAATCATCATCCAGAATACTCTCGTGCGCGGGGCGTACACGGCGTTGCGATGGATCTCTCCGCAGCCCGCGCCCAACAAAGCCTTCTCAACCATGGAGGCGGCCGCGCGTTGGTGTGTGCAAGGCATCGAGGAGGACGGCCAGGTGGTACCGATCGCAGCGTACGCCATGGCTGGGCTCGCCAACAAAACAGCAAGCGGCTGACTATTCGGGTTGCTGGTCGTGGTCGCGAGCGGCGCCATACGGCGAGCGCAGCAGTAGCGCGAGCCACGACCATTCTTCGGACTGCGAGGCGGTGATTCGCACGATGATGGTGAGCGGGACCGAGAGGAGCGCGCCGACCGGGCCAAGGACGAAACCCCAGAACACCATCGATAGTACGACTACCGTAGGCGAAAGATCGGTGGCGTCGCCAGCCCATCGAGGCTCGATCCCGACGCCGATGAGCACGTTGATCGCCATGTAGCCAGCGGCAAGCCCGATCGCGGGACCCCACCCCAACGTGAGCAAACCAAGCGCGATCGCCGGAATGGACGCAAGGATACTGCCGATGCTGGGAATGTAATTGAGGACGAACGCGAGGAGACCGAAGAGCAAAGAGTGACCCAGCCCAACGACCGACGTGAGCCCAGCGACCAGAAGTCCAGTTGCAGCGCTCGTAACGGTCTTGATCAGGAGGTACTGCTGAACGTCGCGCGCGGCCCCGCGAAGCACATGAACATCGAGCCTGCCGAGCTTGTCGGTGTTGGAGAGCTTCCTCGAAAACGACGAGCTTTCGACGACGAGGAACACCGTGATCAGCAGTACGAGGAAGCCTGCGGAGACGATGCTGAGAGCGAGCGTGAAACCCGGAACGGCCAGCCCTCGGACCAGCTCACTCGGGTCGAGCTCAGTGACAGCGGTGGCGGGAATCCCGAGCCCCTGGTCCCATAGCCACGTCGCGATCTCACCCTGGAGTTGGTCCCAATCGTTCCGATACTGGCCGAATGCCGAGGCGAAATCCGTTGCGGCCCTAGTGGTCAAAAAGCCCAAACCCATGACCACGGCGACCGCCGCGAGACACGCGAGCAGCACCGTGAACCACCTCGGGAGCCCCTTCTCGCTGAGGTCGACGATCTTGGAGAGGCTGATCGCGATCAAGGTCGCCAAGAGCAGGGGGATCACAATCGGACGCCCCAAACTGAGGACGACGAGAAAGATCCCGAATGCGGCCAGGCGAACCATGGGAGGAGATTAGGTCTTGCCGATAAAGAGCTTGAACGCGGACGCCCCGGTGAACTTCATCGTTCCGAAGATGTAGGTCAAGGAGATCACGCCGTCAAAGGCAGCGACCCCATACTCGTACGGTGTAGCGAGCCCATTCGGCACAGCGTACAAGATGCTGATCACCGCGGTGAGCCTCACGAGGGCCTGCCAAAAGATCACAGGCGCGCGCGCGCCGATGTCTTTGGACGCCCACATCAACGCAGCGCCGGCGAACATGAGGAACGCGCCGAGGGCCATGAGTGACACGAACGTGCCCTCCTCGGGGTTCATCAGCGGTTGCGTCCAAACTCCAAGGCCGAGCAAGACATCGAGAAACCCGGTGATCCAAACGAACTTCCTCAACATGCCGCCGAGTCTAGACGATGGTGGCTGGTCTGTCACAGCCCCCGCAAAGCATACGTTACACGTCGTTCACGGAGCTTTCGCACCTGACCACATGGAGGCGCTTGCTGCTTTCGTGGAAAGGCGTCCTCCCGACTTCAAGCAATTTCGCAAGTAGCAAAGTCGCCCCGGTTCTGTGAGCGATCGCACAGTCTTCTTCGGTCGACGTTGACGTTCCAAGACCCGGCCTCGACACTGAGAGCGGGGATCGCGGCCCACTTCGGCCGCTCAGCATCAACGGTTAGGGGGACCGATGAAGCGCTTTGTTTGTATCTTGGGTGTGGCTCTGATGATGGCGTCTGGCGCAGCTGCGCAAGCGATGCAGACGACGATTTCCGGCGGAGAGGACGGCGTGCAGATCACGCCGCCTGCAGAACAGGAAGACGACAAAGAGTCGAGCGTCTATAGCAAACGAGTCGGTGGCCTCGTGTGGCTCGAGGCAACAGCTGGGCCTTCGCGATTCAATGTGACCCAGTTTCGCAACTTGGGTTTCATCCCGCCGGAGATCGCTAGCCAGATCCCGTCACTGGTCGTCAGTGGCCCGGAGTTTGGCGCGGCCTTGAAGTTCCTGGCGGGCTCCACGACGATAGGCGGGCACTTCAAGAAGAGCGTCTATGAGCCGTTCGACTTGATCACAGTAGGGCTCGCCTTCGGCTTCCTCATACGGGCGGTTCCCTACGTTCATCCGACGATCAAGCTCGGGCTGAACTACTACACCACGACAGGGGGGCTCGCTGGCTTCGAGACCTTGATCACCAACGTGCGAACCAATGGCGGCGGGATTTCAACGGGTCTGGGTCTGCGAATTCCCATTGTGAAGTGGATCTCGATCGCGGCCGACTTCGACTACTCGATCATCGGGCTAGCGATACGCGGCACCGAGACGATCACCGGAGGACCGGTCACGGGCGGGACGGCAGGCACCGCGATCGCGGGGACTTTCGCCCTCACCGTCCACCTGGGATCTTAGCAGGCGCTCTAGGCCTCAGCGGCCACCGCCTCCTTGTGAAGCCGGCGGCCTATCACCAAGTGAAGGACGACCAAAACCATGAGGCCCGTGGCAAACGCAGCTACGTAATACGTGCCCGCGCTCGGGTTGGCTTCGGTGAAAAAGTTCGCGATCTGCTTGTGGCCCCACATGACCGGCGTGAACGGATCTACCGTGATGGGCGCCCGTGGATCCAGGTCGTGACCAAACGTGTAGAGCTTGTAGTAGAGCCTACCAAAGCCGAATATCCCCGCATATGTGGTCATCACCAACAGGTCGATAAGTGACCGCACCTTTCCGATCACCGCCGTCCTCAATGCAAGGATGATCATTCCGGCGAAGAGGAAGGGGATCCAGTCGAGATCCGTGAGCTCGGTGCGGTCGAGGGGCCGCATCCCGATGTAGTGGTTCAGGATGCTGATCTCTTGGACGTCAGCACCGTCGCGACCACCGTCGACCTTGTAGGAGTAGATGTAGAGGTCGAGCCCCTCGGGGTACTGGGGCGCAACCATCCGGATGTGCCACATCGGCGCGGCGAAGCTCGCGATCACGAGGATGGTGAGGAGCCCAAGGACGACGCGCGCCCAGGGGAACAGCGGCTCGTCCAAAAATCGATAGAACGCCTCCATTGCCTTCGTCATTTCGTCTCCTCTACCTTCCGCTCCTAGACGACATCGCCGCGCCGAAGCTTCCACAGCGCCCCCGACCAAGCGATGGTCCCAAGTAATAACGGCCAGCATACGCCAAGTACGTAGAGCGCAGTGCTCCCGATGCGATTGGCTAAATAGAACCCGATCGGACCCAGCACGCTGAGCTCTGGGTCGGCCGACGAAAGTAACGCCATGCGGATGCTTTGCACCGGGTTGAGCGCCGCGATGGCGAAAACGACCCTCGGCTCCAGGCGCCACTGGAGCATCATGCCGGCAAGCGCAAAGTCCAACAGCGCGATACCCGCGACCCAAATCAAAAGAAGATACATCGTTGCACGCGCCGAGTTCTGCACCGAGGTGGAGACCCACAGACCCAGTCCGCAGAATGCCCATACCAGTGCGCTGCACAGGACCAAGCAGTTGTTGAGGAAGCCCCATGCGATCTGTTGTCCAAAGACGACGCGGCCGAAAACGCCGATGCCGAGCATTAAAACCACGAGCGGCGCAAGCAGGACGACCAGGCGCACGCTTGAGACCGCACTGAAGAAGGCGCCGCGAGAGATCGGCTGACTGAACAGGAGCTCGAGCGTCCCATCATCGCGTGCCTTGTTGATGACATGCCCGGTCGCAACCAAAGCCATCAGCGGCAAGAGAACTAGAAGTGCATGGACGTACGAAACGAGCACCCTGTCTGTTCCCGTAAACCCAAAAACGGTCGATTCGCGCATGCCAACGAGCACGAACACCGCAGCCAAGAGCGCGTAGATGGCGACGCAAAAGAGAAGCCACCGAGAACGAAGCACTTCGGCGAAATCGAGCTGGGCAACCGCCCAATAGGACTTGAGCTGCCGGTTCAATGGCCCCCCTCGTGTTGTTTCCGTTCTAGTGCGCGGGTCTGTGCCCAGGCCCAATCGTGCGCTCCCGGAGTCTCCTTGCTCACAGCTCGGATGCCGTAGCCCATCGGGGAATCCCCTACGGGGAGGAAGCCCGCCTCGGCTTGCGAAAGCCACTGGTCGCCGTCGTAGTCACGGAAGTACAACGCGTGCACGTCTGTCGGATGCGTCTGGAGGTACTCGAACAAGCAACCCGGATCGTCGAAGCTCACCACGTCGCCGTCGGTCGTCTGGAGCTGAGCAGCAAAACGCGGGTCGCCAATGTGCATTTTGCAGTGCTCGCAGACTTCACGATCCCAGAGGATGTCGACCGGCCCCTCGGGCAGCATCACCCGGTTGAGTCGTGTGAGCATGGCACCCACGGCCAAGACCGCCGCCGCAGCAAGAACCAGCCTAAACACGTTTCCCCGACTCATCACCTTCCTCTTTCTGATCGGGTTGCACCGCCTCGGCATCTCGCACGAGTAGATTGCCGAGCCGTCCCTCCATCGTCCTCGAGAGCTCGGCGACCAGAGCGAGTTTTTCCACGCGGGTCGCCGTGCGAGCCCACCATCCTGAAACCCCCCGTTCGAATCCCATCCTAGTCAGTGTGTCGCCCGCGGCGCCGTTCAGCATTTGCACCTCGATCGTGCTGAGCGTGATGCGGTCGAGGTAGTCCTCGGTCGGCCCGAAATACGCCAACCTTCCCTCTTCGAGCACCATCACCTGATCGACCAGGGTGCGGACCTCTTCGAGCCGGTGGGAGCACAAGATCAACGTTGCCCCCTTAGTTCGTTGCGCAAGCTGCTGGAGAAAGTCCATTCGGGAGGTCGTGTCGAGACTCGCAGTCGGCTCGTCTAGAACGAACAGGGAAGCCTCACTAGCAAGCGCAAGCGAAAGCAGTGTCTTCTGCTTGGCGCCCCCGGACAGATTGCAAAATGCCTGTCGTCGGATGGCGCCAAAATCGAGACCCAGGCCGGCGCCACACGCCGCTACCTCGTCAGTCGAAAGCCCACGCACGCGGGTGATCGCCTTGACCACCTCGCCGACCGACGCACCAAACTTCGGCGCGATCTGCGGGACATAGGCGATGCGGTCAGCGAGCTCCAAATCGCGCTTCTCGTTGCCGTCGAGGAGGAGCTGGCCCTCACACTGCAAGAGACCGAGGACGATTCGAATCAGTGTCGACTTCCCCGATGCGTTGGGGCCGATGAGCCCAACGCGCCCGCCGTTCGAAATGGTGAAGTTGATGCCGCGGAGCGCCTCCACCTTGCCGAAGCGCTTTCGTATGTTCTTGCCCTCAACGCGCATGGGGGTCGAGCCAGGTCCTCGCATTCATTTTGGGCCGCGAGTCTATCAAGGTGGTCCGAGGCTGGACCAACGGAAACAAGGAACTGATCGCGTCGAGGAGCTCGAGACTGATCGCGCCGCGAAAGAAAAGCAGCTGCGGATAGGTGCTGGCAAGCTGACTGCTGAGTTGGCGAAGCTCATACGGAATATCGCCGAAGCCGTCCCCGTCCATGTCGTAGCCGGCATAGTCATCGAAGGCGTTCTGCTCCCAATCGACTCCCAAGGCGTTGCCACCGCCTGCGACCTGTACCTGAGAGTGATTACTGACGAACGTATTGTCGCGAAACGTGTTTCGTTGCTCGCTGCCGTGCATGAAAACGCCGACTTCGGAGTAATAGAAGGCGTTGCGCTCGAACGTGTTGAAGTCGTTTTGGGCGAGTGGCGACGTGTCCATGTAGACACCCTTGGTATTCGACACGAAGAGGTTGTCGGTGACGTCGATGTTACCGGACTCTTTGAGTCCGAGACCCATGCCACCCGGCCCGGATGACCGCGCCAAGAGATTGTTCTTCACCTGGACGTTGTGGCCGTACATGATGAAGACGCCGACCACGTTGTCGATGTAGCGATTGCCCTCGAGGACGTTGTCGTGGCTGTACATGAAGTGGGTTCCATATCGGCCTCGAAGAACGGTGTTGTCGACGATTCGGTTGTTGTTCGAGTACCAAACGACTATGTCGCGGCTTCCGAGCACCTCGTTGCCTTCGATTACCGAGTGCCGCGTCTCCCAAAGCCGAATGCCATCACCGCGTAGCCCGAGTGGGCCCTCATCGGGCCCCAGGATGAGGTTGTTGCGAATCAACGCGTGGTTGGCCTTCTCGATGAGCAAGCCAAAGACCGCGTTTCGAACGACCACGCCTTCGACCCGATTGTGGTCCCCAGTAACGTGGACCGCGGCATCGAGCGTATCGAAGCGTCCACCGCTGCCGTCGACGGTCACGCCGAGCAGCTCGGCTCCGTCGGCATGGAGCTCGATGGTCGTCCCCTGGCCGGACGAGCGAATGACGGCTTCGTGCGGTCCCCAAATCGTCATCTTCTTGGTCACGTCGAGTGGGCCTGCATAGCTGCCGGGCTCAAGGCACAAGACCGAGCCCTCCCCTGCGTCGTCAATGATGCGCTGGAGGTCGGAGCCCGCATCTACCGAGACGCAGTGCTCCGGTTGGGTAGGCGCTTCGTGCGCTCGCTCGCCGACGAGAATCGAATCGGCGCGCGAGTCACACGAAGCCACCGTAAGCAGGACCGTGACGCCCGCGCACACTCGGTAGAAGGCGCAAAGCCTCCGACCGTTGCATGCGGCGCTGCGGTTCATCCGGGTTCCACCAAGAAGTAGCCCGCCATCTCGAGATGGAGGGCCGAGCAGAACTCCGTGCAGTAAAACGGGAATATTCCTTCCTTGTCGGCCACGAATGTGATGTCGACGTGCTTCCCAGGCTCGAGACTGGCGTGAACGTTGTAGGACCCGATCGTGAAGCCGTGTGTCGCATCGATCGCCTGCTCCACGTTGGTGATGTGCAGGTGTACCGTGTCGCCCTTCTTGACGCGAACGATGTCCGGCGTGAAGTGACTGCGGACGGCGGTCATATACACGTGAACGCCGTCGGGCCTACGCTCGATCCGCTCTTCCTTCGCCTTGACCGCAAACTCGGACTTTTCGCCGGTAAAGACATCGATGCCCGCGGGCTTGTAGATATCGATCGGGTCGAGCTTGTCGGCCTTGATCATCTGGGCGTAGTGCGGCTCCCCGAGCGGAAGCGGCATGTCGTAGAGGAGCTGCATCTGCTCACCGTCGATCCCGATCAACTGGAGGTTCTGCGGCAGCAGAGGGCCGACCTTGGCGAAACGGTCGATTGCCCACTTGTTTATGGAGATGAGATAGCGACCATCCGGGCTGACCGTGTCACCCTCGGCTGCGACGATGTGGCCGACGTTGTAGTGGACCTTCTGCTTCCCGAGAAGCTTGAGATCCTTGAGCGACCACTTCGCCACGGTCGACTCGATGAAGACCGACGTGTAGGCGTTGCCCTTGTTGTCGAACTGCGTGTGAAGCGGCCCTAGGCCGATCTCGACCTGACCTCGGATGCTGTCCTTGAAGGGCAGTATCGGCACTCCGTATGCGTCTTTGCCGTCGTACTTCTTGGCGTCGATGAGCCCTTTGATCTTCTCGAAACTGTAGACCGTGGCGTGGGTATCGAGCTTGCCCGAAACCACGAGATCCTTGCCATCCGGGGTCACACAGATGCCATGCGGGCTCTTCGGCTCGCCGACGAGATGGAGTAAGCCTTCCTCGTTCGCGATGTCGAGCGGGATCACCTTCATGCCGGCGATCTTCTTGGTCTTACCCTCCTCTGCGGCGACCTTCTCCGCCGACTTGAGGTCGATAATGTGCATGTAGTCCATGTCGTTCTGCGATGCACCGGACTCCAGGGGCGGATTTCCTTCCAGCGTGCCGCCATACGACATCTCGGTGTTAAACGAGTTGATGAAGACCCAACCTTCGCTCCCGAGCTTTCCTGCATCGGCGAGGTCCTGCATGTAGGGCGGAAGCTCCATGGCAAAAGACTGTTCCGGGTCGATACGGCCCTTCTCCCGATCGAACTTCCAGAAGATCACAGCCCCGCGGTACTTGTCTTCGTAGTCCTCGATCGGGGCGTAGCCGCCGCCGAGTGGCGCCGGGTACTGCGACGCCTCGATCACGTATTCGGTGTTCGGCGTGACGAACGTCGCGCCGTGGTCACTCTGAATGAGCTCCGACGTGACGATCTGCTTGGTGACGAAGTCGTGGAGGTCGACGACCGCGATGCGTGCATTCGCTTTGTCGTTCACGAAAACGAACTCACCATCATAGTCGCCGCCGGTTTCACTCAGCGCCGGGTGATGCATGTCACCCCAAGTCATCTTCTTCCCGAAACGACTCCCCTGCTCCAGGATCTGACTGCTCTGGTCGCCGTAGCCGTAACCCTGCCAGGGCTCGGGCGTGAACACACCGACGTACTTCAGGATGCGCATCGACGGCACACCGATCACGATCATGTTTCCACCGTGGCCGCCGGAAGCGAAGGTGTAGTACTCATCCTTCTTGCCAGTAGGCGTGTAGGTCTGGAGCGCCGCGCTGACATCCGCCTCGCTCAGGCCGCGCTCCTTCATCAGGTCGGCAACCGAGCCGGCGGTCGAGGACATCTGCCCCGTGGGCTGCGGGGTGCAGCCGACGCCGACCGCCGCAGCCAACAAAACGGCGATGCTGGATGCGCCGAGCGCATCAATCCCAATAAAACTCATCACTCCTCCTTGGTTCCTTCGGGGAAGGGGTTCGTTACGACGACCCCTTTTATTTTTATTTTGCAATAACCAGGCCAGCCGCTGGCGCGCGTCTCTACTTTGCAAGGTTGCGCACGTACACGACGAGCTCTTTGACGACCTCGGGCTTCGCGTCGAGGTCGGGATTGGCCGGCATCGTGGGGCTCTTCCCCACGCCGGCACCGCCGTAAACGACGATTTTTTGAATGTGATCGTCGGTTACCGACTCTTGCCATTCTGCAAGAGTGAAATCGCGCGGCTTCGGGTCAAGAGCAGCCGAGCCGTCACCGTCGCCCTTGCCTGTCTTGCCATGGCAGACTGTGCACCGGTTCTCGTAGATCTCGGCCGCCTCTGCCGTGGGATCCGTCGCGGGTACTTCGGTAGCCGCCGGCGCAGGCGCCGCTTTCTGTTCGGGCGCAGCGTCTTCCTTTGGCGTGCAACCGAAAGCCACAGCCCCAATCCCAATGATGATCAGCCCAATGTACCTGCTTCGCATAGATACCCCTTCGCCGCGTCGAGTGTATGCTCCAGAGTCCGACGAGATCAATGCTCCGGATCGAGCAAAATATGCGTGGACGCAAAAATGCGCGAATGATCTGCGTAGCGCCTCCGCGGGCATTTCTTGAGGCTATACTCCGCTCGCGAACGACCCTGTTGGGCACGGGAGGGTGTGATGAAAAATAGTTTACTGACGGTCACGATTTTCTCTGGCCTCATTCTGTTTGGTTGTAAGAAACAAGAAGCCGCGGCTCCGGACGCGCCGGTTCCTGCCGCTGAAGAGGTATCCAACGTTCCTCCGCTCAACGAGAACAACATCGTGAGCCTTGCGATCGCGTCGGAGGATCACACGACACTCGTCACAGCGATCAAAGCGGCGGACTACGTAACGTCGGTTGCGGCGTCCGGTCCGTTGACGGTGTTCGCGCCAACGAACGCGGCGTTCGACCAGCTACCCGAAGGCACGGTGGAGAATCTCCTCAAGCCGCAGAACGTCGACCAGCTAAGGAAGCTCCTCCAGTACCATGTCACGCTTTCGGGGCTTGCAGCAGATAGCTTCACCGACGGGCAGACTCTGGGCATGGCCAACGGCAAGAAGGCGACGATGCACGTCGAGGACGGCAAGGTGTCGATCAACGACGCCAACATCACGGCATCGATACCAGCCGAGAACGGCATGCTTCACATCATAGACGCCGTGCTTCTCCCCCCGGAGAGCTGACGCGACAGTAGCAGCGGCAGTGCCAGCGTCAGCGCCCCCGAAAATTCTCCAAAACCCAGGAGATTTGCCAGCTATCTCACCTTTTTAGCCTAAAAAGACTGCGGGTCGCATTTTATCCTTTAGGCTGTAATAAATGAGGTCTGGAACGATCACTCGTGGCTTCGCGGCGCTCGTATTGCTCGGCGCTGCTCCGGCGTCTGGATGCAACGGCGTCATCGGTTCAGGCGGAGACCCCGGCGGTGGGACGGTCAACGACCGAGTGGCGGCGGAGCTCTGCGTCGTTGACACGCCGATCCGTAGGCTGACGCGTTTCGAATACAACAACACGGTTCGCGACCTCCTCGGCGACAACAGCAATCCGGCGGACGTCCTGCCTCCCGAGGAAGAGGTGGCGGGTTTCAACAATCAGGCGGGCGCGTTGACCACGAGCGACCTGCTCGTCGAGCAGTACCTGAAGGTTGCCGAAGGCGTCAGTGCCCGTGCTATCGGAAACATGGATGCCCTGATGGAGGGCTGTGACCCCGCATCACAAGGAAGCGACGCGTGCGCGCTGTCGTTCATCGAACGTTGGGGGCGGCGCGCGTATCGCCGCCCACTCGAACAAGAGGAGGTCGACCGGCTTCAAGACGTGTTCGACTGGGCGCTTACCGATCCCGATCTCGGTACGTTCGAAGACGGTATCCAGATCCTGATCGAGGTCATGCTCCAATCGCCGTCCTTCATCTACCGCCCAGAGTACGGCTCGGACACGCCGGTCGAAGGCGACGTGGTGCCTTTCACCAGTTGGGAGATGGCAACCAAGCTCTCGTACATGCTGTGGAACACCATGCCGGACGATGAGCTCTTCCAAGCAGCCGAAAACGATGTGCTCCTCACAGGAGAGGAGATCGCCGCGCAGGCTGCCCGCATGCTCGAGGACGACCGGGCCAAGGACACGATTCGGAACTTCCACAAGCAGTGGCTTCTCCTCACGCAGTTGGACAGCCTGACCAAGGACACGTCGGTCTACCCCGCATACAATGCTGGGCTCCGTCCTCTATGGGAAGAAGAGATTCAGACCTTCATCGAGGACGTGATTCTAAGGGGTGACGGATCGCTCGAGACGCTTCTGACCGCTGACTACAGCTTCATGAATGAGGAGCTCGCCAACTTCTACGGCGACGATGTCCTCGACCCGGTCACCGGGACCGAGCTCCAACGGGTGCAGCTCGATCCGACGCGGCGCGCGGGCTTCCTGACCAGCGCCGCGCTCATGGCGACGCACGCGAACCTCAACCAAAGCTCCCCGGTCTTCCGCGGAAAGTTCGTACGTGAACAGTTGATGTGCAACACGCTGCCGCTTCCACCGAACGACCTCGTCATCGAGCCACCAGAGCTCGACCCCAACAAGACGACGAAGGAGCAGTTCGAAGAGATCGGCGCCGACCCGAGCTGCGCGTCGTGCCACAGCCTCATGAATCCGATCGGCTTCATCTTCGAACACTACGACGGCGTCGGGCAATGGCGTGATCAGCAGAATGGCAAAGACATCGATGCCGTGGGTGAGGTCGTGCAAACCGAGGACATCGATGGAACCTACGACGGCGCCATCGAACTAGCCCGCGCCCTCGCAGGGAGCACTCAAGTGCAGGAGTGCGTGTCATCTCAGTGGTTCCGGTTCGCCTACAACCGTTCGGTGACGCCTGTAGACACCTGCAGCATCGAACAGATCAACGAGAGATTCGCCGCCTCCAATTTCAACATTCGGGAGCTCTTGGTTGCGCTGACGCAGACCAATGCGTTCCTCTACCGTCGCGCGGTCGACGTCGGGCAAGGGGGTGCACAGTGAAGCGGATCAGTCGTCGCAGGATGCTGAGGGGCACGCTTTTCGGAGGAACGGTCGCGATCGGGCTCCCGATGCTCGATGCGATGATGCCTCGCCGTAGTTCGGCACAGGATGGGGCCGCCCCCAAGCGGATTGTCTTTTGGTTCACGGCGAACGGCACGCGACAAGACGTGTGGTCTCCGCCGGCGAGCATGGACTTGTCGGGCCACCCCATGCACGCCTCGCTAGCGCCATTTTCGCAGAAGCTACTTTTCCTCGACGGTGTCGACCAGGACGTAGCATACGATTCGATCGGCGATGGCCACCAGACGGGAATGGCCTGCTTGCTGACCAACGCCGAGATTCTGCCGGGCGACCTCTTCTGTGAGGGTTCTTGCGACGGCGCCACGCCGCTCTACGTCGGTTGGGGTGGCGGTCAGTCCGTCGACCAGTACCTGGCGGACGAAATCGCCAAAGACGTGGTGACCAAGTTTCGCTCGCTCGAGTTTGGCGTGCAGGTACGAAGCTCTTCCGTGTGGTCGCGGATGTCGTATACCGGGCCGGACCAGCCGGTTCCGCACCGGGAAGACCCCAATCAGAACTTCAACGACCTATTCGGGGATCTCGACACGGACCCGTTCGAGCTCGCGCTCATTCGAAAGCGACGCCGAAGCGTTCTCGATGCGGTCATGGCGGACCACGAAGCGTTCAACAAGACGCTTGGCTCCGAGGACAAACAGATGCTCGACAAGCATCTGCAGTCGATCCGAGACCTAGAAACACGCCTGGACGCAGCAGGCGTGTTGGGTGAGGCCTGTCAGGAGCCGACCGTCGTGCTCCCCGGCAGCAGCTATCAGCAGAACGACCAGTACCCAGTAACTGGCAGGGCTCAGATGGACATGCTCGTGATGGCGCTCGCGTGCGACATGACGCGCGTTGCATCCATTCAGTGGTCGCGCTCGGTGAGCAACGTGCAGCACAATTGGGTGCCGCTGCGCCTTGGCGAGGGCCACCATGACCTTTCGCACTACGACGACAACACCAGCGACGCTCAAGCCGATCTTCTCGAGATCAACAAGTGGTATTCTGAGCAGTTCGCCTACATGCTCGGCCTGATGGACGGCATTCAGGAAGGGGACAACACGCTCCTCGACAACAGCGTGGTGGTGTGGGTCAACGAGCTCGGCAAGGGGAACAGTCACGCCCGACGCGACATCCCCTTCATGCTCGCCGGCGGCGCCCAGGGCTACTTCAATACGGGGCGGCATATCGACTTCGGCGGCGAATCGCACGGTAAGCTCCTGGTATCCCTGACCCACGCGATGGACAAGCCTGTGAGCACCTTTGGGGTCCCCCAGTACAGTCAGGGCCCGCTGAGCGGGCTCACCTGAGGTCGGTCCTGAGAAGCGCCGCCTTCCGCGGACGTCATTTTCGTGAAATACCTCGAAGATGGCCTTTCGGAATGCGGTGTTCGCCGGCGGTGGTAGCCGGTGCTTTTGGCAGCTGGGCTTTTGGGAAGGTGCGATCCAATCGGGGCTCGATCTGCAAAGCTCCGTGAAATTCGTCGGCTCGACCAGCGCGGGATGCGCGATTGCAACCGCTGCGGTGCTGGACCGGTCCAACGCGGCTTTGAAGATCTTCAAAGTCCTCACCGCGAAAAATCCGAGAAACATCCATTGGCAGAATCTCAACCCGCTCCGAAGAGCGCCGTTGCTGCCTCACGCTCGGATGTATCGCGAAGCGCTCGAGTTCTTGCTACGCCCCGACGATTTGTCCAGCCTCAACCGAATCTCGATCCACTTCCTGATGAGCGGCGCACCGAAGTGGTTGAGCGGACCGGCGAGCGTGGCGTTGGGAGCGTCGATCTACGGGCTGGAACAAGCTCTCAACGATCCAATTCATCCAAAGTGGGCCAAGCTCGCCGGCTTCAGGCCGATCGTCGGAACGGCAGCAAACTGCAAGACCGTGACCGAATACGTCGATCTCGTGCTCGCCGCTTCACGCGTGCCGCCCGTCCTACCCGAGGGGCGACACAAAGACGAAGACGTCCTCGACGGAGGTCTCGTCGACAACGTCCCTACCCTCCTCGCCGAAGACGAACCCGGCGAAACCTTGGTACTACTGAGCCGAAGGTACGAATCCGATCTGCCTACTCGCCCCCGCATGACGTACGTTCAGCCCTCGAAACAGATCAAGATCGACAAGTTCGACTATGCCAACCCCGACGGGCTGCAGGAGACCTTCGATATTGGTTTGACGGACGGGATACGATTTGCAGAAGAAAACCGGGCACATCCGGTCACGGGAACGTCGCTGCAATCCCGGCAAACGTAGTTCATCTCAGTTTCCTGGTTAGTGCTTGCAGGACAGGTCCTCGAGGGCGGCGGTCAGCGCATCGGCGATCGAGGGGTTTGGGGCACGGTCTCGCCAGGTCTCGAGTTGCTGCCGAATTTCGGCGCAGGAGACTCCGTCGTCTTTAGAAGCAACGAGAGCATCGATGGCTTGGTGCGCTCTCGGGGCGTCGGAGACCTTGGCCGCCAGCTCGTAGGTCGGAGCAATGATCGGTCTCGGCCACGGGAGTGGTGGCATCTCGGATAGGCGCTCACGAAGGCCGGCCTCATCTCCAGAACGGTCGGCGTCCCGGGCGAAATAGTAGTGGATGCTGGGATCTGCCGGGTGGTCGACCATGAGCGCGCGGTCGTAAGCCTCCTGGCTTGCATAGGCCTTGCTGACCCCGTGCGTCATGAAAGCAGCAAATAGAAGCGCAACGAAGGCGAGGGAGCCGACCGCAAGACGCCTACTAGGATTACGCGACACCGCGCGAGCGACATACGGTGTGACAGCAAGGAGCACGAGGATCGAGGGCATGTAGAGATAGCGATCGAATCCCATCCAAAACGAGCGGGAAACAACCACCACCGGAGCCAGCGTGAGAAGCGCACCGACGACATAGATCAAGCTCGGCCAGTCTCTGCGCCGCGCGAGAAATAGCAGTACAAAGACCGTCACCGCCAACCCCACCCAGTCGGCGAACGACCAAGGACCGAACAACGTCCAGGAAAGAGACTGCATCGCTTCGGCGCGGAAGGTCAGCAGAGCTTCGGTGCCCTTTCCCATCAACTTCGGAAGCGACAACCAAACACCAGTGTCGAGCAATACGTTGCCGGAGGTGCCGAGCTGACCATGAAAAGGCGCGAATACCATTCGAAGAACGAGGTGTGCTCCAACTCCGAGTGCGATCGCTGCACCATATACGCGACGCACTTCCAAACGCTCCCGCACCGCCCAGGCCAACCAGACGGCGCCGGCCGCGATCACGAAAGGCAACTTGGAGCTCGCCCCGAGGAACGCGACGACCCCGACGACGAGCGCGGGTCCGACGCGGGGTGACGACGAAGCTTTCGGTTTGGCAAGGACAAACGCCAGAGCCACCAACCAGAAGCCGCCGAGGAGGTCGGATCTCCCATTGATCCAGACATAGGATTCGACATGGACAGGATGAAGAAAGAAGAGGGCGGCGAGAACCGCTGCGACGGCATCGGTCGTCCGCGTCGGCGCGTCGCCGCTTTGCTCTCGGAGAACCGTGAACAACAGAAACGCGGTCGCGGCATGCAGCAGCCAGCTCACCACATGGTGCAGCCAAGGCTCCGGAACCACGAGGTGGGTCGCGAGAAGGGTCAGCATCGTCGCCGGGCGGTAGGGGCCCACCTTGTCTTCGGTGAACAGATAGTAGGCAGCGTTGCGCTTGAACACGGCCCCGAGCTCCGCCCAATCGCTGTAAAGATAGTTGTTCACCATGTGCCAGTCATCGCCGACCCAACCCCCAGACAGCCCGGCCCAGGTGGCCACCAGCGAAACCACGACCAACGCAAACGCGAATCCTCCTAGGCGAATCCAATGTCCTCGTTCAGTCTGTTCCATCCCCCGGCCCCGCCAACGAAATCGTAGTATACGCGACCACCATGTTCGGCTCGAAGAAGAGACACCGCCACGAGCTCATGCAAAGGCCCCTTCCCCCAGGATGGCTCGAGATCGTGCGCGAGAATGTCCCCTACGCAGCCAAGCTCACGCCGGAAGACCAAACCGAGCTCCAAGGCTTGATTCAAATCTTTCTCGCCGAGAAGCGATTCGAGGGATGTGGTGGTTTGGAGATCACCGACGAGATTCGAGTCACGATCGCGGCGCAGGCGTGTGTGCTGCTGCTTCATCGAGAGACCGACTTCTACCCGAAGCTGCAGTCGATCTTGGTCTATCCGCACGCCTACGTGGCCAAAGGCCTTCACGCCAACGACGAGCACATCATGACCGAGGGGCCTCAAGCACGTCTCGGTGAGTCGTGGGGGCACGGCAGCGTCGTGTTGTCGTGGGACGATGTACGTCGGGGCGCGTTCGACGTCCACGACGGACACAATGTGGTTTTCCATGAGTTCGCCCACCAACTCGACCAAGAGAACTCGGCAGGGCCTGGAGCGCCAACGCTCTCGAAGCGTTCGATGTACTTGGCCTGGGCGCGCGTCCTCGGTCACGAGTATGAATCGCTCCTCGAGGCCCTCGATCATAATCGGAAAACGTTGATCGACCCCTACGGCGCAACGAATCCCGCCGAGTTCTTCGCAGTCGTCAGCGAGCTCTTCTTCGAAAAACCGCACCAACTCGAAAAGCGCCACTCCGAGCTCTACGAGCAGCTCCGAGACTTCTATCAACAAGATCCAGCTCGAACCTAGCCCCGTATCGATGTCAGAGTTGGAAGCCCTTGATGATGCCGACCGCAACGGCGAGCTTGATACGGGAGTTGTTGTACTTCGCCAACGCCCGAACGCGCCGATTCCGCGAGGTTGCGAGCACGGCCTGTGCAGCGACGACCTCGAGATTGTCGCCCACACCGCTGAAGAAACGGTCGCGCGAAAGCTTCAAGGCAAGTAAGGCGACGCCTACACTTTCTGTGGTCGCGACGACCTCCTGGGATGTGAACTCGATCGCCGCGAGAGCGCTCCGAACTTCTTCGTCCGCGTCTTCCTTGAGCTGCCGGAGGATGTCTTCAGCTTCGTATTGCCTGCTTTTCGTCGCTTTGATGTTGCCTACCGTATCGCCCCCATCGAACAACGGAATCGAGAGAACCCCGCCGATCTGATAGGTGCCTCGCACATTGCTCGAAGGCGTGTTGCCACTGCCTCCATAGTTCGCTGCAAAGGCGATCGCAGGGACCTGCTGGCCGATGGCTGCTCGGTGCTTATGCCTGGCCACTTGTACTGTCTCCTCTGAGAACTTGATGTCCGGCTGTTCCAGGACATCCCTGAGAATGGAATTACGTTCTCGGTGTCCGGGTTCATCGGCGTCAACACTGCATTCGTATCGAGCAGCTTGAAGCCGTGGAAGGATCGAAAGCGTAGCCAACGAGAGATTCGAATGGAGCTGCAGAAGGAGCTCCAAGAAATCACTGGGATGGAGTTCTATACCTTCGTGATCCCACCGCTGCCGGGCAACCAGATCGGCCTACCGGTGCAATTCGTGATCACCAATGAGGGGTCCGGCTACGACCAGCTTTACGACATTATGAAGAAGGTCGAGGCCAAAGCGAAAGAGAGTGGCAAGTTCTTCTTCATCGACCAGACGCTTCGCATGAACAAACCGCAGATCGAGCTGAGGGTGAATTCCGACGTGGCAGGCGACCTTGGCATCACGATGGCGGAGATCGGCCAAGCCCTCGCTCTCGCCTTCGGTGACAACTACATCAACTACTTCACCATGGAGGGTCGAAGCTACCAAGTCATTCCTCAGGTAGCGCGTGGCTTCAGGCTCGACAGCGACACGATCAACCAGATCTATGTCCCGACCCAGCAGGGAAAGCTCGTTCCCCTTGGAACCGTCGTCGAGCTGACGGAGAAGATCGAGCCCAACGCGCTCACGCAATTCAACCAACTGAATTCCGCCACCCTCAACCTGCTCCCCCTCCCTTGGGTGTCGATGGGCGAAGCGGTGAGCTTCTTGGAGAAGCAGGCGAAGGACTTGTTTCCTAAGGGATTTGGGTACGGCTTCACTGGCGAGTCCCGGCAATATGTTCAACAGGGCAACTCGCTAGTCTACGCTTTCATTTTTGCGATCATCCTGATCTTCCTGATGCTCGCGGGGAAGTTCGAATCGTGGCGAGACCCGTTCGTCGTCATACTCAGCGTCCCGATGGCAATTTCCGGTGCCCTGGTGGTCATGAACGCGGGCGCCACCACGATCAACATTTACTCCGAGGTCGGGCTGGTGACGCTGATCGGCTTGATCAGCAAGCACGGCATCTTAATCGTCGAGTTCGCCAATCAGTTGCAGGACGAAGGCTATGACAAGATGAAGGCGATCCGCGAGTCTTGCGCGATTCGGCTTCGTCCGATTCTGATGACCACCTTCGCAATCGTCATCGCCATGATCCCCCTCATGGTCGCGAGCGGCGCCGGCGCATCGTCGCACCACTCACTCGGCTGGGTCATCTTCGCAGGCATGTCGATAGGCACCTGCTTCACCCTCTTCGTGGTCCCGGTGATGTACAGCTACATCTCGAAAGACCGGTCGGCGAGCACAGCTCCTCAGGGTGCGTTGACTACACCGGCGGTTTGAATCTGCGCGCGTGCGATTCGCGTGATGCGCCAGGAAAGCGACGCGACTGCGACGAGGCCGAGGAGCAAGCCAGCGCCCTTGATCTCCCAGTTGCCGTGTCCTTCGCCCGCCATTTTGGTCATGTGTGCGGCGACAGTGCCAAGGTACACGTCGAGAAACATGTGGGGGAACATGCCGAGAGTGCCGATCGCAACGGAACGAAAAGGTACTTGGATTGCCCCGAACGCATAGCTGAAGACCACGGGATTGATCGGGAGAAGGCGGATCCAAAAGACAAGGCTCGTGCCTTCTTTCTCAGCGGCTCCGACGGCGTCTCGAATGCTAGGGCGCCTGTCTAGCGCGCGTAGGACGGGAGCGCGAAGTACACGGCGCCCGATGAAATAGACGACGAGGTTCGCGAAGTACACGCACCAGAAGTAGAGCAGGTAGCCCTCAAAAAGACCAAACACGACGCCGGCGGTCATGCCGAAAAGCGTGTTCGGAAAGAAGGTCGGCTCGAGGACGAAGATCGCTGTAAGGAAGATCACAGGACCCCAAGGGCCGAGGGTCTCGATCCAGTGCTCGGCCCGCGGAAGTAGATGCGCGACGTGGTGCCCTTGGAAGGCGAGCACGACGATGAGAATCGCAGCAAGGACCCACGCAATGCGCTTCCCGTACCTCGTGCGTGGCTTGCCCATGCCCGAATGGTGTTGACGATCTTCACCCCGCTCGCAACGCGCCCCGTGGGGGCTGGACCGACTGCGGTAGGGTTTGGTAGCCTCACGCTCTATGAACCTGCTCCGCCTCCTTAGCCTGGTAGCACTGATCACCTCGGTAGCAGCCTGCTCGGACAGCGCCCCACCCCCGCCAGCTACCGGTGGTAGCAATGGCACGGGCGCAACGGGGGGTACGGGTGCGACAGGCGGCACGGGCGCAACCGGGGGCAGCGGCGCAACCGGAGGTACCGGCGCGACGGGTGGCACCGGAGCAACAGGTGGCACGAGCGGCACGGGCGGTTCCGGTGGCATGTCAGGCGCAGGCGGATCCGGAGGCGCGGATGGCATGGGTGGCGCGGGCGGCTCCAGCGGCGGCGCATGCCAAAGTCAGTCCGACATCGATGCAATCGTCGCGCTCTTTCCGATAAGCGC
Organism: uncultured Coxiellaceae bacterium; assembly: GCA_964194675.1. Classification (GTDB taxonomy): domain Bacteria; phylum Myxococcota_A; class Polyangia; order Polyangiales; family Houyiibacteriaceae; genus SG8-38. The sequence goes on from CAXMND010000172.1 coordinate 37,348, forward strand.
TCGACAGATCGCAGCAGAATGCGGCGTACCCTGCGCTAGCATCGTCGCAGAACAGGCGTTTCTAGATTGCACAAACCCGTGTATCGAACAGGGAGTCACCGACCTATCCTCCGCCTGTACGTCGTGCTACGGAGAATACGCGTTCTGCATTCGAACCACTTGTCTAGTCCAGTGCGCGGCGGACGCATGCGCTCCACTCTGCGTATCGTGTTTCGGGAACCCGCTATGCGCCGAGGCTCTCAATCAATGTGCAGGTCCCGAACCAGACAACTGCATTCTGTGATCTCGGACCAATTTCCGTAGGCTCCCACCGACACTGACAGCCCGTCAGAAGGCGTTGACGCCCAAGCCGACCAACACGGAGAAGTAGGGATTGTCGACCATCCATGCCGCCGGGAACGCGTACCCCGCACGCCCGTAGACCTGCCAAATTCCCCAACGCAGGTCGGTGGTGATCGCCACGCCGCCGATGCCGCCAAACTTCTTCAGGTCACC
>CAXMND010000173.1:0-5873 GCA_964194675.1 uncultured Coxiellaceae bacterium
ATCGACGATGTGCTCGTTGCCGATGTTGGATGCGCTTTGAGCCTCGCGCCGGAAACGCGCGAGCACTTCCTCGTCGCGGACGTTCTCGCTCCGAAGCACCTTGATCGCGAGTGCCTTGTGGAGCTGGATATGCGTCGCGCGGTACACCAAGCCCATCCCGCCTTCGCCGAGTAAAGCTTCGACGCGGTACCGCTGGTCGATGACCGTGCCGATCAGAGCGTCGGGCGTTCTCGAGACGCCAGAGCGTCGACTGCCGACCTCCGGATCCTTCTCGATCCGTCGCACGCTACCGGACATACAGTGTCACCGCAAACTTCCAATTTCTATTCCAACACGATGGGGCGGCGTCAGCAAGTGGAAAGCGGTCTTGTTTGGCGCTTCAGGTGCCGGAGCCGGGCCTGGGCGGCCGCGAGCCGGGCGCCTGGGAGCTGCGGAAGCGGGCAGGAGACGAAATCGAGGCAAAGCTCCTCGCAGACCTCGATCGAGCTGGGGTAGCCGCCCTGGTCGCCGCACAGGCCCGCCACGAGGTTTGGGCGCACCGCCTTGGCGCGTTCGAGGGCCATTTGCATGAGCTCTGCCACCCGATCGTCGAGGTGGGTGAACGGGTCCTGACCGAGCAAGCCAAGGTCGTTGAGGTACGTGGGAAGAAACCGGCTCGCGTCGTCCCGGCTGATCCCGAGTGCGGCCTGAGTGAGGTCGTTGCCCCCGAAGGAAAAGACCTCCGTGAATCGTGCGATGTCTCCTGCGACCAGGCATGCGCGGGGCAGCTCGATCATGGTGCCGATGCGGTAGGTGAAGAGGCTCTGAGGCTCGCTGAAGACCTGCTTCTCGACCCCGTGCAGGATCTGGCAAACCGCCTCGACCTCCGACGCGAATGCGACCATCGGAATGAGGACTTCAAGCTCGACCGGCAAGCCTTGCTCGACGCAATCACGCGCGGCGAAAAACATCGCGCGCAGTTGCATGTCGTAGAGGCCCGGCACCGTGAGGCCGGACCGGACGCCACGATGGCCAAACGCTGGATTGAATTCGCCGTTGCGGTCGGCGAGCTTGCGAACCTCTTCCGGCTCGAGGTCGAGCTCTTCCGCGACGGCCGCAATGGCGCTCTCGTCGCGAGGCATGAACTCCTCGAGCGCACGATCGAGCAGACGAATCGTGACGGGCCTGCCGTTCATCGCCTGGAAGAACTCGACGAAGTCGTTGCGTTGCACGCGCTCGAGCTCGGTGAGCCATCGTGTGCGTGGGGCGCTGTCGACGGCGAGCAACGCGCAGCGCATCGCGAACAATCGGTCCTGCGAAAAGAACATGTGCTCGGTTCTGCACAGACCGACGCCCTCGGCTCCGTAGCTCAGCGCGGCGCGGGCCGCATGGGGTGTGTCCGCCTCGGCGTAGACGCGCATGCGTCGCACTTGATCAGCCCAAGTCATGAGCTCTTCGAGCTCGGCGACCGTCGCCGAGGCCACGACGTCGAGTGCCCCCGTGTAGACTTTGCCCGTCGACCCGTCGAGGGTCAGCAGATCGCCCTCGCGTAGCGGTTGAGCCGTCGCGCCGGCGCCATCGGGCCGAATGGTCCGCTCCCGTGGGTTGATGTTGAGGCTGCCGCATCCAACCACGCAGCACTTCCCCAAGCCCCGGGCGACCACGGCAGCGTGCGACGTCATTCCACCGGCGCCGGTTACGACGCCCATGGCGACTTTCATCCCGTGGATGTCGTCCGCGCTGGTCTCCTGGCGTACCAAGATGACCTCTTGGCCCTCCGCGGCCCATCGGACCGCGTCGTCGGCATCAAAAACGATGCGCCCCGAGGTGGCGCCGGGGCTTGCGGGCAGTCCGATGGCAAGCGGCTCGATCCCTTGTGCGGCGAGCTCTGGCTCGCTGGGGAGCCTTGCTCGAAGTAGTTGTTCGAGAGACCGGGCATCGACTCGGAGTAGCGCGTCCGGTTTGCTGAGGACACCTTCGTGAACCATGTCGACAGCGATCCGGACGGCGGCGCTTGCGGTGCGCTTGGCGGTTCGGGTCTGCAACAAATACGGACGCCCGTCTTCGACGGTGAACTCGATGTCTTGTATGTCGCCGAAGTGCTTCTCGAGGGCCGTGCAGTAGTCCGAGATCGCTTCGAAGGCCTCGGGCAGCGATCGCTCCAGGCTGTCGCCCTCCTTTCCCGGTGCAGAGGTGCTGGCGCCGAGGGCGACCGGCGTCCGAATCCCTGCGACCACGTCCTCACCCTGCGCGTTCGGTAGGAATTCGCCGTAGAGCTCCTTGTTGCCGTTCGAGGGGTTGCGAGTGAACGCGACGCCCGAGCCGCTGCGAGGCCCGGTGTTGCCGAACACCATCGCCTGCACCGTGCACGCGGTGCCGAGGCTGTCCTCGATCGACTGCATACGTCGATAGCGAACGGCCCTCGGGTTGTCCCATGACTTGAACACGGCGGCGACGGCGTCCCAGAGCTGCCTCTTTACGTCCTGAGGGAATGGGTGCCCCCCTTCCTCGATGACCGAAAGGTAGGAGGAGACCAGCTCTTGTAACGCACTGACGGGGAGTTCCGAGTCGAGCATGCGAGGCTGCCCGAGATCTGTTTTGAGATCGCCGAGCAGACATTGAAACCGTTCGCCGCCAATGCCACGAACCACCGTTCCGTACATCTGCAAGAGGCGGCGATACGCATCGAGGGCGAACCGTTCGTCACCATGCGCTTTCGCGAGACCTTCGAGTGTCTCGTCGTTGAGGCCGACGTTGAGCAGAGTGTCCATCATGCCGGGCATCGACACCGGGGCCCCAGAGCGTACAGACAAGAGAAGCGGCCTGTCGGCGTCTCCGAAACCGCGTTGCAGCTGCGCTTCGAGCGCCCCGAGCGCCGCGCCGACCGCGGCACGTAAGCCGTCGGGCCATGTGCCGTCCCGGCGATAGGCCGTACCGACCTCGGTGGTGATGGTGAACCCAGGCGGCACGGGAATCCCAAGGGCCGTCATTTCGTGAAGGCCGGACGCCTTTGTTCCCAGAAGCGGTACCCGGATCTCGGGGTCGAGAGAGGCGTCAAGTGGATACAGCAGGGTCACGACGCTCCAACTTTGTCGCAAGCTGGTGGAAGTGCGCAATCCCGTTTACGGTATCTGCGATTTCACCGAGCAAACGGAGCCGGTTTTCACGCACGGCGGCGTCGTCCACCATCACAAAAACCTCATCGAAGAAGCGATCGATGGGCGCCCGGAGCTCCTTGGCCACCAGCCTGAGGGCGTCCGCGTACCGTTGCTCCGTGGTCGCCTCTCGAATCTGATCGCGAACCGTGGTGAACCGCTCTGCGAGCTCGCTCTCCGGGCCTGGCTCCAACAGACTCGGGTCGACCGCGCCCCGGGCGCTCTCCTTGGTGATGTTGAAGGCGCGCTTGAACGCGGTGGCGAGAGCCTCGAACTCCGGCGCGGCGCGAACTTCGGCGACCGCGTCCATCCGCATGCGAAGGTCCCGAACCGAGCCGCCATCCCAGGCGCCGATGCACGCGTCGACCACATCGCCTTCGTACTGGTCCCTGGCGAGCGCGCGGATGCGCCCGCGAAAGAAACCGTCGAGCTTCGTACGGGTCTCGTCGGCCGGCGCGAGGTCCGCGTCGCCCGCGTATTCTGCATACGCCTGATCGATGATCATGCGCAGGTCGACGTCGATGGGGCCCTCGAGCGCGATGCGGATGATACCGAGTGCGGCTCGACGAAGCGCGAAGGGGTCCGCGGAGCCGCTCGGCACGAGGCCGACTCCGAAACAACCTACGAGCGTGTCGATCCGATCCGCTACCGCGACGACCGCGCCGACGAGCTGATCGGGAACGACGTCATCGGCGCCTTGTGGGCGATAGTGATCGCGGATGGCGTCGGCGATGGTGGGATCGATCCCTTCGCGGAGCGCGTACCAGCGGCCCATTTCACCCTGGAGCTCCGGGAACTCGTAGACGATCAGGGTCTCGAGGTCGGCTTTGCACAGCCGCGCGGCTTTCGCCGCTGCATTCACGTCTGCGCCCACCTGGTTGGCGAGAGCCCGAGCGACGCCTCCGATGCGTCGGACCTTCGCTCCCATCGTACCGAGCTTCGACTGGAAAACGACCGCCTCGAGCTTCTTCAACCTGTCCGACAGGGGGGCCTTCTGGTCCTCATCGACGAAGAAGCGCGCGTCGGCCAGCCGAGCGCGAAGCACGCGATCGTTGCCCTTGGCAATGGTGCGTGGGTCTTCCGCTGTGTTGACGACGTTGAGATAGGCGGGCAGCAGCGCACCCCTTTTGGTGGCGCGGACCGCGAAATAACGTTGGTGGTCGCGCATGACCGCGATGACGACTTCGTCGGGGAGCGCGAGGAACGCGTCGTCGAAACCGCCGGGCACTACGAAGGGTTCTTCGACCAACGAAACACATTCGTCCGTCAGAAAAGCGTCCTGCTCGAGGACGCCGCCGAGCGACTCGGCCGACTGAACGAGCGCGTCGAGCATGCGTTGTTTGCGAACGTCGAGCTCGACCAGCACGTGCGCATCCGCCAGGTCGCTCACGTAGCTCCCCGCGTCGGGTAGCTCGAATGCCTGCGGTGCGAGGAATCGATGGCCTCGGCTGGTCCGTCCAGATCTCACCCCCGCAAACTCGAAGTCGACTATCTCGCTTCCGAGCAGAGAAACGATCCAGTGAATCGGTCGACCAAAGGCGATGTCCCCACTTCCCCAGCGCATCGATTTCGGGAACGTGATTCGCGCGCAGAGCTGCGGGAGGATCTCGCGGAGCACCTCGTCGGTCGGCCTTCCGACCTCATGGACGTCGACGCTGACATACTCTCCCTTTTCCGTGACCTGCTTGCGCAGGGCGTCGACCTCGACTCCGTGCTTCTTTGCGAAGCCGATGGCGGCCTTCTTGGGAGTCCCGTCTTGCTCAAAGGCAGCGCTCCAGGGTGGGCCCACGACCTTTTCTTGGCGGTCTGGTTGGGTGGCCGACAAGCCGCGCACCCGCAGGGCCAGCCGTCGTGGGGTGCCCATCGTGGTGACTTCGAGATTTTGTGACCCGAGCCGGGCCTGCCCGATGAGCTCTTGGGCACAGGCCTCCATCGAGCGCAGTGCGTGCGTCACGAACGACGAGGGCAGCTCTTCGGTGCCAATCTCCAGCAAGAACTCGGCGGACATGGAGTGCCGTTGCTACCAGACCGGATCCAGGCGTGCAATCGGTCTATTGAGCCGCAGCTGCCGCGTCGAGGAGCGGGAAGCCGAGAGCCTCTCGCTGGGCGTACCAGGATTCGGCGACGGCGCGGGCGATGAACCGAACCCGACCGATGTACCGCTGACGCTCGGTCACGCTGATCGCGCCCCGGGCGTCGAGCACGTTGAAGTAATGGCTGCACTTGATGACGGCATCGTAGGCGGGCAGCACGAGCCGCTCGAGAGGCTCACGATCGAATTGCAGGGTGCCCCCCTTCCCCTTTTTTTCGTTGAGCCCGAGCAATTCGCGGACCTGCTTCTCGTACTCCTCGAACAGTCGGTTTTGGAGATCGATGTCTGCCTGTTCGAAGTTGTAGGTGCTCCACTCCCATTCGGCACGTTTGTAGAGGTCGCCGTAGCGAATGCCGCGCGCCCACTCGAGCTCGTACACATCGTCGACATCTTGGAGGTACATCGCGATGCGCTCGAGACCGTAGGTGAGCTCGCCGCTGACAGGCTTGCAGTCGATGCCCCCGCACTGCTGAAAGTAGGTGAACTGACTGATCTCGAGACCGTCTAGCCACACCTGCCAGCCGAGACCCCACGCACCGAGTGTCGGTGATTCCCAATCGTCCTCGATGAAACGAATGTCGTGACGGCTTGGATCCGTCCCGAGCATGCGAAGGGACTCGAGGTAGAGGTCTTGAATGTCGATCGGC
>CAXMND010000174.1:0-17147 GCA_964194675.1 uncultured Coxiellaceae bacterium
AGGTCGAGCAACTCGGGCCTCTGTTTGACGATGGCCAGGCAGTTGTAACCGAACGTGCTCTGGAGAGCGGTCATCTGGTACAGCTTGTTGAGGACGATTTCGCCGTGGGCATCCCGCTTGAGCTCGATGACCATCCGCATCCCCGCACGGTCGGATTCGTCGCGGAGGTCGCTGATCCCCTCGAGTCGCTTGTCTCGAACCAGGTCCGCGATCTTCTTCAGAAGCTCCGCCTTGTTCACCTGGTAAGGGATCTCGGTGATGACGATCATCTCCCGGTCGGCCTTGCCCGGAAGTGGCTCGAACGAGGCTCGGGCCCGCATGACGACGCGGCCTCGCCCGGTGCGGTACGCCAACCGAATACCGGACGTGCCATAGATGTATCCCGCGGTTGGGAAGTCCGGACCCTTGACCCCTTCGCGTCCCGACTCGGGGTCGTCGCGCGTCAGGTCATCGATCGTCAGCTCGGGGTTGTCCATGAGCCGAACGGTCGCATCCACTACCTCGCGAAGGTTGTGTGGGGGGATGTTGGTCGCCATGCCAACCGCGATGCCGCCCGAGCCGTTGATCAGCAGATTCGGAATCCGGCTTGGAAGGACGAGCGGCTCACTTTCGGAGTCATCGAAGTTTGGCCCGAAGTCTACGGTTTCTTTTTCGATATCGGCGAGGAGCTCCTCGGCAAGCCGTTCCAATCGACACTCGGTGTATCGATAGGCCGCAGCGGGATCACCATCGACCGAGCCGAAGTTCCCCTGGCCGTCGATGAGCGGGTATCGCATGGCGAAACCCTGCGCCATGCGAACCAGGGCGTCGTAAACCGCCGTGTCGCCGTGTGGATGGTATTTCTTGAGGACCTCGCCGACGACACCAGCGCACTTCGAGTAACGACGGTTGTGCACTAGGCCTTCGTTTTTCATTGCGTACAGAATGCGCCGGTGCACCGGTTTGAGGCCGTCCCGAACGTCTGGAATCGCACGCCCGATGATTACGCTCATCGCGTAGTCGAGGTACGAGCGCCGCATCTCGTCTTCGAGCGTGACCGGCTGCTTTTGTGGAGATTCCGCCATGAACTATTGCTCCCACACGCTGCTCCCCTGAGCCCAACGCCGGCGCGAAGCTACCATGCCACCAAGGCCCCTGCACGCGCTCTCAGGGGCCTCGAAGTGCTGTTTTTTGGCCGCTTCCAAGGAAGTCTCGTAAACCCGCAAGAGGGGCGAGGCGAGACGCTAGATGGATACTGCAATGCGCGATCTGGAACGGATCGAAGAACGATCCTCGGATGACGGGAATCGGGTCTTGGTGCTCTCTGGTGTGGGCTTCATCGCCGCTATCGGCATCGTCGTAGCGGCCGTTGCAGCGCTGCCCGACGAGACCGAATCACAGGTCGAAGACCCGCTACAGACGCTTGTGCTGACCAGCGCACCCAAGATCCCAAAGGGTCCCGAAGAAGGCTCTCTCGACTCTGACCTCGATCCCAAAACCCTCAGTTTTCCCACGACGTTAGTGACCGAATCTCGCCCAGAAGTCGCCGCGGCTATGGCGGCGGCCGCAGCGGAGCTGGCGCATCTGGACCCCCTGACGAGGCCGCCTCCCCGTTCGAGAATCGCCGCGGGACTGCCTGCCGCAGTCACAGCCGGACCCGACCGCGAAGTGGTCGAAATGGCCGCCATCCGCGACCCACTGGTGGCCGCAACTATTCCCGACCGAACCACGAGCTCGCCTGCTGGCCACGACGGCCTCTATACCTTGCAAGTCATCAGCTACCGCGACCCGCAAGAGGCGCAGGTGTTTGCCGACGCCCTACGCAAGCGAGGCCACGCATCCTATGTGACCCGCGGCTCCGTCGAGGGCCGGGGAACACACTGGCGCGTACGCATTGGCCCCTTCGACTCCCGCCGCGAAGCGCAGAGCTACCGCACGACGTTCGAACACGAAGAAGGCATGAATACGTACATCGTGCGCAAGAAGAACTAAGGAGCACCTCGAGTGACCACAACTCGAGTGTTTCCGATGGTGATGCTCAGCTTCCTCGGCGGGCTCTACGGATGCGACCAAGCCTTGACGTGGCTGGACGAGCTTGCCGCAGAGATGAACCCTCCTCCGGCCGAAGCACCCGAGTCCGCCAGTCCCCAGGAGGAGCCTACCGAGCCCGACGAGCTTCCGCGGCGGCCCGCCGATTCGTTCGCGCACTCCGAAACCGAAGTGATCGCGTTTAGCAACATTCTCCAGAACGAAGAGATGAGCCGCGAGGAGAGGATTCAAGCACTTCTCAAGCTCGGTCCTGCCGCCCTTCAAAATCCGGCCGGACGAAGCAGCGGAACGGGAAGCCAGCCAACGCAAACCTCGGGCCGGCAAACCCGGGACAAGGCCCCAAAGCAATGGGAGCTCGCCAATGCGCGGAAGCGCGTTCCCGTCGTCATGTACTCAACGGCCTGGTGCGGCGTATGCAGAAGGGCCCGCAGCTACTTCGAGAAAGAGCGTATCTCGTTCGTCGAGTACGACGTCGACAAGAACGCGAGTGCGAGAGCCGAGTACCTCGCCCTGAATCCGCGACGAAGCGTACCCACGATCAAAGTCGGCAACGAAGTGATCGTAGGCTTCAGCGAAGGCGCCGTCGGCAAGGCCCTCGACGACGCCGCGAGGGCACGGCTCAACTAGGTTGCGGCTCTAGATGAGCTTGGCTAGGCTCCGCGCCGCCACTCCTCAACCGAAAGGCAAGCTGATGCTCCACCGTTCTCGAATGATGCTCTTTGCTCTTCTGACCGTCGCGTCGCTGATGTCGTCGGCCGCAGCAACCGCGCAGTCACCCGTCCTCAATCGTGTCCTCAAGAGCGGGGAGCTGCGCGTGGGGATGTCAGCCGACCAGCCGCCCCTCAACGCGAAGGACAAGAACGGTGAGATGATGGGGCTGGAAGTCGACCTCGCCGAAGGGCTTGCCCACGCACTCGGCCTCGAGCTCAAGATCGTTCAGATGCCGTTCGGCCGCCTGCTCGGCGCCCTGAAGAGGGGTAAGGTCGACATTGTGATGTCGGGAGTGGATATCACGGCCAAGCGCACCAAAGATTTCTTGTTCGTCGGCCCCTACCTGCTCTCCGGCAAGTCGCTCCTGACCACGTCGAAGGCGCTGGCGGAAGCCGAAACCGTCGACGACATCAACAATCCCGATGTCACGTTCGTCGCGCTTGCGAACTCAACCAGCGAGGCGTTCATCAAGCGACAGTTGCCAAAGGCCAAATTCACCCCAGTCGACCACTACGAGATGGGCGTGAAGAAGGTCTTGAGCGGAGAAGCCGACGCGATGGTCGCCGACATGCCGGCGTGCGTGTTGGCCGTGCTGCGTAATCCCGACTCCGGCCTCGTCACCCTCGCAGAGCCGCTTTCGGTAGAACCGATGGGGATCGCGGTATCGGCAAAGGACCCGAAGTTCTATAACCTGATCGACAACTTCATCGATGCATTCGAGGGCACTGGCATCCTGATGGAGCTCCGTAGGCAGTGGTTCGACAACGGCGACTGGGTCAAAGACCTACCCTAATCGTCGTTCGAGAGTGTCCTAGCGGACCAGGTACTCACGGAGCGCTTCTCGCGCGACGTAGCTAGCCTTGATGCGCCACTTGGGCTCGTTCACCACTAAGCTCGCGACGGCGATTTTCGGATCATCGACGGGGGCGTAACCTACCCACCAGTTGTATCGGCGATAGGGATTGCTTCGGCTCAGCGTGCCGGTCTTGCCCGCGACGGCGATGCCGGGAAGGAAGGGGCGGCCCTTCGAATCCCAGAACGCCTTCTTCGCGGTGCCGTGGGTGACGGTCCGCGTCATCATTTCACCCGCCTGCCTTGCAGTCTGGCGTGGCAGGACCTGGCGAAAAGTTCGTGGGGATTGTTGATAGAGAATCTGCCCGTTCGAACTTTCGATGCGATCGACGATCGCCGCATACGGCATGCCGCCGTCGTTCGCGATCGTCGAAGCGAGCAAGGCGCCGTGGAGCGGCGAGAGCTGGCTGTGCCAAAACCCTGCGGCCATCCGCGCGCGTTCGAGCCTGCCTTCCGGGACGTCAGCAGGGCTGGGCTCGGTAGGCAAGTCGAACGGCAATCGTTGGCCGAACCCAAACGCAGATACGTATTGGGTCATGCGCGCTTCGTCGAGGTGTCGGTCTGCTAGCTTGGCAAAAATGGCATTGATCGAGTACCCGAGGGCCTCGGCGAGAGTCGCGCACCAACGATCGCGTTTGGGGCTGTCAACGAGGTCGGCCGGCCGGAGGTCGCGCATCCCGCCGCCGTAGCAAACCGACGTCGACGACTTCACGCCGGCATCGAGGAGCGCCGAAGCGGTGATGATCTTGAATACCGAGGCGGCCGGTGGCGCAGGGTCAGTAACGACCTCCACGCTGTCGCCCTTCCCAGCCTCGTAGCCCACGTACGCAAGCACACGCCCGGTCCGTGGCTCTATCGCGACCAACCCTCCCGCAGGGACGTCGTACTTCCGGAACAGATGTTGGATGTGCGTCTGCAAGTCGTGGTCGACCGTCAGCACCGCGCGCGTTCCGTCGCGCCGAGGCACCACCCACTCCCCGTCCACTGGCCGTGCCTGCCCGACGTCGAGGTCGGTGAAGGGCGGCGTCACCGCTCGGGCTACGTTGGTCGAGACTCGCTGAGCCGAGGGAGGGCTCGCCAGCAGGACCGGGGGGCTGGCCAGAATCACGGCAAGGATGCCCAGTCCCCACAGCCAGGAGTGAGAAAACAAGTCGCGCACGGGCCCACGTTAAGAGCCCCCCCTACTTGGGGTCAACAAACCCAACGGCCGGGTGATTCCGCTCTCACTGAAAGGCAGGTCGCTGATTTAACGCCCACCGCTGCGCCACGGTATAGTGGAAGAGTGCAGTTCAAGGATCAGACGACCAACCCGAGCCAGACAGTCTTGACTGAGGTGTCGGAGGCTCGCGCTCCGCGGCAAACGAGCGACAACGGATGCCTGGTCGTGATCTACGGTCAAGATATCGGGCGCCGTGTCCATGTCACCACTGAACCCTTGATCATCGGTCGCTCTCCGCAGTGCGAAGTTCAAATCGATCAGGAGAGTGTTTCCCGAAATCATTGCCGCATCCGGTTCGACGAGGATGAGTTTCGCGTTCGTGACCTCGAATCGACCAATGGCACCTACGTCAACGACGACCTCGTGGAAGACGAGGGTCGGCTCCGGCACGGTGACCAGCTGAAAGTGGGTCGCACGATCCTGAAGTTCATCGTGGGCGACGACATCGAGGTGCAGTACCACGAGGAGATCTATCGGTTGATGACGACCGACGGCCTCACCCAACTACACAACAAACGGTATTTCGACGAGACGCTCGATAAGGAAGTTGCTCGAGCCAAGCGCTACAAGCGCACGTTCTCGCTTTTGTTGTTCGACATCGACCACTTCAAGCACATCAACGACAGGTTCGGTCACCTCGCGGGCGACGCCATCCTCAGGCAACTCGGTGCGGTGACCCTCGGGCGCCTACGTCGAAACGATGTAGTCGCGAGGATCGGTGGCGAGGAGTTCGCGCTGATTACTCCGGAGGTGGGTCTCGATGGCGCCGGCGATCTCGCAGGAAAGATCAACCGTCTCATTCGAGACACTCGATTCGAGTTCGAGGGGACACGCGTCGAGGTCACAGTCAGCGTGGGCGTAGCCGAATGGCAGTCACACTACGACGACCCTGACGATCTTTTCAAAGCGGCCGATGAGAAACTGTTCGAAGCGAAGCGTCTCGGTCGCAATCGAGTCTGCAGCTAAACAGGATCACCTAGCTTCATGTTCTCCGGCGCGGTCACCCCTTGATTCGCGTCGCTGATCGCAGCTTAAGAGAGGAGGAAGGAGGGAAAGCCTCTGGGCGAGCAGGCGGAGCCTGGCAGGAGGACCAAGGACCTTCCGACGAGCCCCTTTCAGCGGCCAGGCCCACCACGGGCGACCCGCACACAGCTCGCGGCTCCTCTCTTAAGCTCCCACCGCCGATACGAACCAAGCAGTGACGGCGGTCACCGTCAGGCTCAAGCTCCACCGTTTTCACTATTCGTGTTTACTACGTCAGACGTGCACGAGTACGAGTACGAAGACGAAAAAAGGCGAGCTCGGCAAAGGCAAGGGCGATCACGCGAATCGATGCTCCAGATTGTCGTCCGGTGCGACGCGGGAAGTGACTCACCGGATACTGGCCTATTCGCATCTCGGACCGCCGCGCCTCGAAAAGGAGCTCAGCGCTGATCAGCGCCCCGTCGCTTCGGAGGTCGGTCGAGCGTAGCAAGCGCTGGGGAAGGAGCTTGAAGGCACAATTCGCGTCTCGAATCTCGAGCCCGAAGGCCACGTTCACCAGAGCCGTCCAGGACGTGCCCCAAAGCCTACGCCACCAACCGTCCCGCCGATGGATTCGGTACCCGGCAACGACGTCATGTGCGCCGAGCAGCCCGACGGCCTGCCGAAGCTCCGTCAAATCGAACTGACCGTCGCCATCTGTAAGGAAGACGTAGTCGAGCTCCGATCGATCGAGCCCAGAGCGGACGGCTGCCCCGTATCCACGGTTCTCCTCGTGGACCACGGTTTTCAGTTCGGGCACGACGTCTCGCAACCCTGCGAGCACACGAGACGTCCCATCGGTGCTTCCATCATCCACGACGATGATCTCGAGCTTCGAAGCAAGAACACGTCCTACCTCAGCCGCCTGGTGGACGACGTCCGCGATGTTGCCTTCCTCATTGAAACAGGGAACGACGACGGAAAGATGCATAGGAAGTGAGCCTAATTCGCGAAGGGGGCCGCATCTAGGAGATAGTGTGGGGGCGGTGGGGTGGGGCAAACCGACGGGCCAGAGGCCCGACCGGAAGTGCCAGCAAGTGCCAGTAAGTGGCGACCCCACCACCCCCGCCCTATCGCCCGGACGCCTTCGGCGGCAATTTGTCCCGCCCCACCGCCCCCGCACTATCACCTACCTTGCCAGGGAAATGGAGCGTGGCTATGTTCGCTACAGTACTGGAAAAACTTGGGTTCCCACCCAGTTGGAGTAGAACAAACACATGAGCGACGACGAAACCCTCACATCGATGCCGCCCCCCGATGCCGGTGAAATTGACTTCGGCGACGAGCTCCCCGTTTTGCCTATCCGAAACGCGGTGCTTTTCCCCGCTGCCGTGGCGCCTTTCGACGTCGGCCGCGAGAAGTCCGTGGCGCTCGTCGAGGACATCGAAAACCTGGATCAGCCGATCATTGCGATCGTGGCGCAGCGGGACCCGTCCACCGACGATCCGGGTCAAGACGATCTGTACCCAGTGGGTGTCGCGGCACGCGTCCTCAAGGCGCTAAAGCACAGCTCGGGCAACTACAGCCTGATCCTCCAGGGGCTCGTGCGTATTCGCCTCGGGCAGGTGGTTTCCAACGAGCCGTACCTCAAGGCTCGAGTGACGCGCCTTCCAGAGATGCCGGCCGAAGATGTCGAGAGTGAAGCGTTGGCGATGAGCCTTCGGGACGTCGCCAAACAGGTGATCCAGCTCATGCCGGAGCTCCCACGCGAGGCGGGGTCTCTGATCGACTCGATTCAGGAGCGAGGTCAGCTCGCTGATCTCGTCGCAGCCAACCTCGACGCACCCATCGACGAGAAGTCGGAGCTACTCGAGACGCTCGATCCAAAAGAGCGCATTCGCAAAGTCCTGCGGCTCCTCACCCGCCAGCTCGAAATCCTCAAGATGCGCGAACGCATCAACTCCCAGATCAAAGAGGAGATGGGCAAGAACCAGCGCGAGTACGTGCTCCGCCAGCAGCTCAAAGCCATCAAGGAAGAGCTGGGTGAGGAAGAAGGCGACCAAGGCGACCTCGACGTCCTCGAGGAGCGGATCGTCAAGGCCGACATGCCCGGCGAGGCCGACAAGGTGTCCCGCAAGCAGTTGAAGCGGCTCCGACAGATGCAGGTCGGATCCGCCGAGTACACCGTCGTCCGCACCTACATCGACTGGATTCTCGACATCCCGTGGACGAAACAGACCACAGACAACATGGACATTGTGGCCGTTCGCAAGGTTCTCGACGAAGACCACACTGGCCTCGAGAAGATCAAGAAGCGAATCGTCGAGTATCTCGCCGTTCGGAAGCTCAAGACCGACAAGAAGGGGCCGATCCTGTGCCTCATAGGGCCGCCGGGTGTCGGCAAGACGTCCCTGGGCCGTTCGGTTGCTCGGGCACTAGGGCGGAAGTTTCACCGCATTAGCCTCGGTGGCGTGCACGACGAAGCCGCGATCCGTGGTCATCGTCGGACCTACGTTGGTGCCCTCCCCGGCCAGATCATCCAAGGGATGAAGAAGGCTGAGCGGGTGAACCCGGTGTTCATGCTCGACGAGATCGACAAAGTCGGGCACGACTTCCGTGGCGACCCTGCCGCAGCGTTGCTCGAAGTGCTCGACCCCGAGCAGAACGATACGTTCAGCGATCACTACCTCGAAATTCCGTACGACCTCTCGAAGGTGATGTTCATCGCGACCGGCAACGTGGGCGACACGATTCCTGCGCCTCTCCGAGACCGCATGGAGATCATCGAGATCCCGGGATACACACGCCGGGAGAAGCTAGATATTGCTCGTGTGCACCTCGTGCCGAAACAGCTCGAGGAGCACGGCATCAAGCCGGAGACGGTGAGCCTCGGAGATGCCGCCCTCGAATCGATTATCGATCACTACACACGTGAAGCTGGCGTTCGTAACCTCGAGCGCCAGATCGCGAGCGTCGTTCGCGGTGTGGCGGTGAAGGTCGCCGAGGGCGAAAAAGGTCCGTGGGAAGTCTTGGACGAAGAATCGCTGCGCCCCTACCTCGGGCCGCCTCGTTTCACTTCCGAAGTCGCCGAGCGCACCGCCGAAACGGGCGTGGCCACCGGTCTGGCGTGGACTTCGGTCGGCGGAGAGATCCTCTTCATCGAAGTGACGAAGATGCACGGCACCGGAAAGCTTCAGCTTACCGGCCAGCTTGGTGACGTCATGAAAGAATCCGCGCAAACGGCGATGAGCTACGTGCGTACCCGCGCAAAGGCGTTCGGCATTCCAGAGGACTTCCTCGAGACGAGCGACATCCACATCCACATTCCCGCAGGTGGGATGCCCAAAGATGGGCCTAGCGCCGGCGTGACGATGATGACGGCGATCGTGTCGCTACTAACGGGGCTCCACGTGCGGCACGATGTAGCCATGACGGGTGAGATCACTTTGCGCGGCCGCGTGCTTCCCGTGGGTGGCATCAAGGAGAAGATACTCGGAGCGCACCGCGCGGGCATCAAGCGGGTCATCCTCCCGGAGAGAAACACCGCCGACCTCGAGGAGGTGCCCGAAGAGGTTCGCGAGACGCTGGAGTTCATCCCGGTGTCGAAGATGGACGCCGTTCTCGCCAACGCGCTCGTAGATCCGGATGCACTAAAGCTCGATCTCGCCGACCCACGTCCCGAAAAAGGCGAAAGCGAAAGCGTGCAGGCTTCCCCATAGGCTGACGCTGTCGCTGACACTGTCGCCGTCGCTGTCCCTGTCACCGTTGCCCTGTGTTCATGGTAGGCTCGGGGGCATGGGTGTACTGAAGACGACGGTTCTCGGTGCCGGATCGTGGGGCACCGCGCTTGCTAAATTGCTAGCGGACCAGGGGTACCCTACCCGTCTCTGGGCCCGGCGTCCGGTGATGGCCGAGGCGATCCAAAGGGACCGAGAGAATCAAGCGTACCTTCCGAGCTTCCAGCTACCTGATACGCTGGAAACGACGGCAGACCTCGAGTACGCGATCGACGGAAGCGAGCTCATCGTATGTGTCGTCCCGACTCACGGTATGAGGGAGGTTCTGAAAGAAGCCGCACCGCTTCTGAAAGGCGGCGTACCGATCGTCAGTGCGACCAAGGGCATCGAAAACGAGACACTGATGCTCGTCTCGGAGATGTTCGAAGACGTTCTACCGGAATCCCGGCACTCCCAACTCACCTATCTCGGTGGACCGAGCTTCGCGAAGGAAGTCGCCGCGGGGATTCCCACCGCCGTCTGTGTTGCGGGGCGCGACCCAGACATCGTCTCCTCCGCACAGAAAGCGTTCACCACGGAGCGTTTCCGTGTCTACAGCACCGAGGATGTCGTTGGCGTCGAGCTCGGCGGCGCGCTGAAGAACGTGGTCGCCATCGCCGCCGGCATCGGCGACGGGCTCGGCTTTGGTCACAACACCCGCGCCGGGCTGATCACACGTGGTCTCGCGGAGATTTCACGCCTCGCTCTCGCCAAGGGCGCCAACCCGCTGACACTCGCCGGACTCGCCGGCATGGGCGATCTGGTGCTGACGTGCACCGGTGATCTATCCCGCAACCGCAACGTCGGACTGCAGATCGGTCAGGGGAAATCCCTCAAAGAAATACTCGGCAGCATGCAGATGGTGGCCGAGGGTGTGCGAACCACCAAGAGCGCCGCGGCCCTGTCGAAGAAAGCCGGAATCGACATGCCGATCACACAAGAGGTCTACGCGATGCTCTACGAGGGCAAGCCGGCGCTAAAGGCGGTGGGGGACCTGATGACGCGCCCGCTCCGAGCCGAGCGTGAGTAATGGAAGGGAGTCGCTTTCGCACCGTGTCCCTCTTTCTGGTGCCGGCAATTTTAGTCGCAGCGGCGATCCTCGGGTACTACACCTTCTCCTCGGCGCGGGAGTATGCGCAACTCGGAGAGAGCGCGATCGTCCAATCGCTGTTGTCGGTAGCGCAGCAACGGGTCGAGCGGATCGAGAACTACATCACCGTCGCGGACAACACAGTCCTCCGGTCGGTGGATCCGAATGATTCGAGCACGATCGACTCGCTCTGGCTCCCGCTGGCAGAAACACGAACGCCCAGTGTGAAAGCGGTCCTCCTAGTGAGCCTCGAGGGTAACGTTCTGCAATGGGCGAGCACACAGGATCGAAAGACGAGGCGCAGTTTCCTGCGTGCTTTTAGGCAACATTTGGTCCAGTCGATGGACCTCGAAGATCTGGAAAGCAACGAGCTTCGGCACCTCCACGAGCGCGTCGAGGACGTGAGCTACCTGCTTTCTTACAAGGCCTACGCGACCCAAGACGGCCAGGTCACCTACGTGGTCGCCTACCACGACACGGAATACCTCGTGAACGACGTATTCCCGACGATGTTCGTCTCCGACAAGAGCACACCTCTCTACAACATCGTGAACGAGAGCAATCAACGCGTCTTCGGGCCAAACCTGACCGAAGCGGGAGTGTACACGGTCGATCACCGCTTCCCGACCACCCTCTATCTTTGGCGCCTCCAGGTGGCTCCTCGGCAGGCTGCGCTGCTTCAGGCACAGGACCGTTCACGCATGCGCGGAGAAGTCGCGCTTCCCGTCGTGTCGTTCTTAATCATCCTTCTGAGCGCGATCTTCTTCATCTACTCTGCCGAAAAAGAGCGCCGCCTCAACCAGTTGAAGAGTGAGCTGATGGCAAATGTGTCGCACGAGCTGAAGACGCCACTTTCGGTGGTGAGAATGTTCGCAGACATGTTGAGGTCCGATCGCGTACCGAGTGAGGAGCGGCGAGTCGAGTACTTGGACATCATTTGTCGCGAGTCCGAGAGACTCACGTCGTTGATCGACAACGTTCTCGACTTCTCGGCGCTCGAGGGGGGCAAAGGCCCTTACCGGCTCAAACGCGGGGACCTTGGTGAGGCCGTCCAGCGCGCGCTCGATGCCTTTCGTTATCGCGGCGAGCAGGACGGGGTGGAAGTTCGGCTACTGACCCCGGGCGAGCTCCCGCCGGTCTTGATCGATCAGGAGGCCGTCGCCTTGGCCGTCATCAATTTGCTCGACAACGCCGTGAAGTACGGTGGACAGACTCCCGTGGACCTCGAGGTGACACCTCGGCGCTCGACTATCGACGTGGCCGTCCGGGACCATGGCCCCGGAATCCCCAAAGATGCGCTACGGCACGTCTTCGAGAGATTCTATCGGGGGACCCACGAGATCCCCACTCGCGGCTCGGGAATCGGCCTATCGCTCGTCAAGCACATCGCGCAGGCTCACGGTGGCCGCGCCTGGGCCCGCAACGCCCAAGGAGGCGGGGCCGTGGTCGGCTTTTCGGTGCCGATCGCAGGGCCGGATACGGCGCCGGCTTAGGCTCGCGGATGGTGTTATGGTCCCCCGGTGTCGGACGATGGACGCGGTATTTTGCTCGTCGAAGACGACCCCGCGCTGGCTCTCGGCCTTTCGGACTCACTACGGTTCGAGGGATACCGAGTGGTGCATACGGGGAAGGGCGAGAAGGCTGTCGATCTCGCCGCGTCGGAGGACATCGACTGCATCATTCTGGATCTCATGTTGCCGGACATGAACGGCTATGATGTATGCAAAACGATCCGCCAAAACGATCCCCTGGTGCCCATTCTCATGCTGACCGCCCGAAGCCAGGAGTCAGACAAGATCCGAGGCCTCGAGGCCGGGGCCGATGACTACGTCACGAAGCCTTTCTCAATCGGGGAGCTCATCGCTCGCATTCGTGCCCTCTTCAGACGCGCCGGGCGCACCATCCGGCCCTCGCAGAGCGAGATACGGATTGGCGACGTCAGTATCGAAACGGGGTCACAGACGCTGACAAGCGGAACCCACACGATGCATCTATCGTTTTATGAGGTCGAGCTGCTGAAGTTCTTGTGGGAGCGAGAGGGTGAGCCCGTGTCCCGCGACGAGATCCTCGAAAAGATCTGGGGCCTCGAAGCCGGTCCGAACAACCGCACGGTCGACAACTTCGTCGTCAAATTGCGACGAAAGATCGAGCCCAAGCCCGACCGCCCGATCCACATCCTCACGGTGTACGGGATCGGCTACAAGCTCGTGTGTTGAGCGGATGGGCACCGGCGTCACCTACCTTCTTTGGTACGTCATGTGCGGGGCGGTCGTCGCTCTCACCATCGGCGTGGGCACCGGGCTGTTCTTCTGGGGGAAGCGACGCGAGAAGCGGGAACGGGGCCAGGACCCGCCGTCTTGACCGATGCGAGGGGGGTCTGTACAAACAAGCCGCTTTCGTGCGAGCCCGGGCGCATGAGGAGAATTCTTCTTGCCAGCAAAAGAACAGCGGGGCCGTCTCGGCCGCAGGTTGGTGATAGGCATCTACGCGATCGCCCTCTCCTATCTCGTGATCGCGGGCTTCGCCTCGGTCATTCCGCAGGTTTTTTGGCCTGAGGGCGACACCTCATTCGACATGGATTGCGCGGATGGGCTACAAGTACTCCACGACGAGCTCGACCGAGTGCGCCTCGAGTATCTTTCGAGTAATGTCGTCGATTCGGCAGCGCTCCGAGAGAGGCTCAAACCCTGGGACCTCCGCCTGAATGCGCTCCGCAATCGATGCGACGAGGACAAAGTGCACCTTCTCAACAAGTACCGCTACCGGGTCGAGCTGAACCTCCAGCGATACATGCGCGAGGACGCGCCACTTGCGAACCGAGTGACGGAAACCTTGGGCTCGGCACCAGACCAGACACCTACTAAACCAACGGAACCCGCTCCATGAACGAGGCGCCCGCCGAGGATGGCCCCCAGACATTCGATGACCTTGGCCTGCACGACGACGTGCTCAAAGCTGTGGCAGCGCTTGGCTGGGAGACACCAACTCCAGTCCAACGTGATTCTTATTCTCTGATCGTCGAAGGGAACGACATCATCGTCCAGGCTCGCACGGGAACGGGCAAGACCGGCGCATTCGGTATCCCGCTCGTCGATAGGCTCCTTTCGATAGACGGGGACGAGCAGGCACTCGTTCTTGCCCCAACACGAGAGCTGGCCCTCCAGAGCGCGCGCGAGATCGGGAAGCTCGGAGAGCACCGTGACCTCGAGACCGTCGCGGTCTACGGAGGCGCTTCGATGGAGCGCCAGGTCAGCGCACTCAAGAAGGGTGCCCGTGTCATCAGCGGAACTCCTGGGCGCGTCTTGGACCATCTGAACCGCGGAACCATCGACGCCTCCCGCCTTCGCGTGCTGGTGCTCGACGAGGCTGACGAAATGCTGTCGATGGGCTTCGCCAAAGAGCTCAACGCGATCATCGAAAAGCTCCCGAAAAATCGCCAAACGATGCTCTTTTCGGCCACGGTCGACCGTGCGGTCAAACGGGTAGCCGAAAAGCACATGCGCGACCCGGTGTTCCTGGGGCTCTCGGGCGACCACATCGGGGCGCTGGGGATCGAGCATTTCGTGTACATGCTGAGCGGGATTGGACGCGTGGGAAACCTCATCTCGATCCTTGAAATCGAAAACCCGGAGAGCGCCTTGATCTTCTGCAACACGAAGGCGGAGACGGAGGAAGTTTGCGCTGCGTTGAAGCGCGGGGGGTTGAACGCCGAATGGTTGAACGGCGACCGCCCGCAGCGAGAGAGAGAGCAGGTGCTCGCACAGACGCGGCGAGGTGAGGTCCGATTCTTGGTGGCCACAGATGTGGCCGCACGCGGCATCGACGTCTCGCACCTGACTCATGTAATCAACTTTCACCTGCCCGAAAACGTCGAGCAGTACGTTCATCGCACCGGCCGCACGGGGCGTGCTGGCCGCACCGGTACCGCGATCTCGTTGGTCGGCCCAAACGAGCTCGGGATCCTCTACTATCTGCGCCTCCAGTACGGAATCTTCCCAGTCGAACGCACACTGCCGAGCGAAGGTGAAGCGAAGACGCGGCTCGAAGCCGATCGAATCGCCATGATCGACCTCGCCTATCCGAATCCTCCGGACGAGCACCGGCTCGCCTTGGCGCGCCGCCTCATGACACATCCCGACGCGGAGCGGATGCTTGCCGGGCTCCTGGGAGCGTTTCTCGAGGAGCCCATCGAACCCGAGACGACGGCGGCGACGGCGACGGCGACACTGTATGTCAACGTAGGTAGAAGCGACGATTTGAAGGCCTCCGAGCTAGGGCGCTTACTGCGAGAGCGTACAGGCCTAAAACGCAAAGAAATCAGCCGCATAAGGGTGCGGGACGAGGACTCGTTGGTCGACGTTCCCGAAGAGCGCGTCCAGGATGTCATCGACTCGATGGCGGGCGCGGTCTTGCACGAGCGAGAGCTCCGCGTCGAGCTCGCTGAAAACGAGGGAAGCGCCCGACGAAGTTGAATCCCGGCCCATGCGTCGTCTATCTTGAAACGTAGATGCCGGAGGGGATCGCGTCGACAGCGCCTGAGCCCTCGGGATTACACCCGGGAGCCGTGGTAGGGGGAAGGTTCGAGGTCGTCGATCGGATCGACGAAGACCCGTATGCCGTGGTGTGGTCAGCGAAGGACCGCCAGACCAAACGGGCGATTCTGGTCCACGTGCTCAGGCCCGACCTGGTGCCGCCGCAAGCTACCTCGGAGTTTCGCGAGGCCTGCCGCATGGCGGCCGCCCTGTCGCATCGCAACATCGCCAAGATGTTCGGCGTTGGTCGCACGGACAAGGGAGAGCATTTCATCGCGGGCGAATGGATCGACGGCATGCGGCTGTCGGAGTTCATCCAGCAACGCGACCGCGACGGTGAGCCTCTTTCGTTGCGGGGGATCTACAACGTCGTCGCGCATCTGTGCAGCGCGCTGACCTACGCTCACGAAAAAGGGCCGCATGGAACGCTTCGACCGAGCGTCGTATGGATCACTCGTGGCGGCCGAGTAAAGGTGCGCGACTTCGGCGTCGGGCAGGTTCTCCTCGAGGCGGTGGGGCCGAGCGTTTTCCACGACAGCGACCACGCGTGCCTCGCACCAGAGGTCAAGAACGGTGAGCCAGCTACAGCGCGCAGCGATGTTTTCGGCATCGGTGCGATTCTCTATGAGCTACTGACGGCGCGTTCGCCGGACAAGGGCTTCGTCGCACCGTCGCATGTACGACAAGATATCCCGCCCGAGCTCGACGGAATCCTGTTTCGATGCCTAGCACCCGATGCGAAGGACCGCTTTGAGTCGTCCGAGGCGGTTCGCGATGCACTGGCGCCATTCGTCCAAGAGGCCAACTCGATGCCTCCTCCGCCCGCCGACAATGGTGCGGCCTTCGACATCGACCTCGGCTCGGTGTTGCCGCCACCGGACATGGAAATACCGGAGATTCCACAGACCCCGCAGGCTCCATGGGCTCCACCGCCGCCGCCGAAACGAGACCTCAAGGCCGTCCTGGAAGGCCTCTCATCAGATACCAAGCAACGTTGGATGGTAGCCCGAGACAAGATGGATCACGGGCCATTCAACGCGCGCGAGCTCATCGAACGATTGAACGTCGGCGGGTTCTCGGGCGACGACTCGACGTTCAACATGGACACGGGCGAACGAAAGCCCCTTCGCGATTGGCCCGAGTTCCGGGACTTCCTCCTGCAGCGGGAGCACCAAGACGCCGTGACGGCAGAACGGACCGCACGGATCCACGCGCAGAAAGCGGAGAAGCGCTCGTCGGCCGCCAAATGGCTGATCGCCGTTTCTCTAGTCGGAGTAATCGCGATCTCGATTGGTGGTTTCCTGATGTCGCGTTCGAGTGATGTACGGGAAGCGTCGTCGACCGCCCTCGACGACCTCTTCAAGCTCGGCGACATCCCCACCGGTGAAGCGGGCCTGCTTCCCGACCAGCCCGTCCGACGGCGCAAGAGGGGCTCGAGAGCCGCGCCGGCACAAAGCAAGGGCGGATTCGCGAGTTACGATGACGCGATGAGGCGGGCGGTTGAAATCGGAGACGCCTCACAGGGCGGTGGCGAGGGTCGGCTCACCGGCGCGCAAGTCGCCGGCGTGATGAACCACAACCTCAACCGATTCTACCGCAAATGCGTGATTCCTGAGCTCAAGGGCGGTGCCCAGCTCGGCAATGTGAAGGTCGATCTGGCCATCGCGGGCAATGGCTCGGTCCTAGGCGCCACGGTGCGCGGAGGCGGCCCAGGGTTTCAGACATGCATGGGCCAAGAGATCGCAAGCGTCCGCTTCCCCACATTCGGCGCCCCCAGGATGGGCGCCCGCTACAACTTCGACGTGAAGTAACACTGGCACTGGCACTGGCACTGGCACTGGCACTGGCACTGGCACTGGCACTGGCACTGGCACTGGCACTGGCACTGGCACTGGCACTGGCACTGGCACTGGCACTGGCACTGGCACTCCTTGGTTTGGGTGTGGCGGCCCTGTTGACCACAGCGGGTGAGGCCA
>CAXMND010000175.1:0-11925 GCA_964194675.1 uncultured Coxiellaceae bacterium
CAGGAGCGCCCCTTGGCTCTCCGCTGTGCGCTTGGCCGCGTCGAGATCCTCCACGCATCCAAGGAAGTTCGGGTAGCCGACGACCACAGCCGCGGTCCGATCCGTCATCAAGCCGGCGGCAGCTTCCCAATCGGTGCGGCCGTCGGGGCCAAGCGGCGCCACCGCGATCCCGTCGCTGGCATCGAGCCCCTGGACGTAGCTGCGGATGGTCTCGAGGTACTCGGGATGAAGTCCGTCACTGACGATGATTTGGTTGCAGCGCTTGATTCGGCGCGCCATCAGCACGGCCTCGGCGACGCTGCTCGCGCCGTCGTACATCGATGCATTGGCGACGTCGACGCCGAAAAGCTCGCACACGATCGTCTGGAATTCGAAAGTCGCTTGCAGCGTCCCCTGCGAGAGCTCGGCCTGATAGGGGGTGTATGCGGTGTAGAACTCGCTCCTTTGGAGCAACTGGTCGACGGCCGGCGGAACGTGATGCCGGTACATGCCAGCGCCGAGGAAGGAGAGCATGCGGGTCCCCTCGTTCTGCTCGGACAGCGCCGTCAGGTGCTGCATCAAACGGGGCTCATCCAGGGCCGGTTCTAGGTCGAGCTCCCCCGGGAGCAAGTGCGCGCTCGGCACTTCGGCGAACAGCGCGTCGATGTCATCTACCCCGACGCGCTCGAGCATCACTCGAATCTCCTGGTCGGTGTGGGGCAGGTATCTCACGATGGATGATGCCGTCAGCCGTCGAGTGTCCCGAGGTAGTCCTCGTACTTGGCGGCATCCATGAGGCCGGCGAGCTCGCCCTGGTCCGAGGGGCGAATGGTGATGAGCCAGCCCTCTTCGTAGGGGCCTTCGTTCACGAGCTCGGGGCTCGACTCGAGCGCGGCATTTACGTCGACGATCTCCCCGCTGACCGGTGCGAACAGCTCGCTCACGGTCTTGACGGACTCGATGTCGCCGAACCGCTCATGCGCCTGCAGGTCCTCGCCCGGAGCCGGAATGTCCACCAAGGTCACGTCTCCCAGCTGCTCTACCGCGTACGCGGTGATCCCCACGCGAATCACATCGCCTTCGATGCGCGCCCACTCGTGGTCTCGCGTGTACCGTAGATCCCTCGGAAACGTGGCCATTGCTACCTCTTGTAAAACGGGGTCCTCACTACCACGGCGTCGACCACCTTGCCACGGATCTCGATTCCGAACGTCGTGCCTACCCGGCTGAGCGCTTTGGGCACATAGCCGAGACCGATGTTCTTTCCAACCGTCGGTCCTACAGACCCACTGCTGACCGTGCCCACGGGCTTCCCGTCGGCGAGGATCGGGTAGCCATGGCGGGCAATTCCGCGCCCAGTCATCTCGAAACCAACCAGTCGGCGCTCGAGACCGGCCTCTTTGAAGCCCCGGAGGGCGGTGCGCCCGACGAAGTCCCTCGCGTCGAGCTTGACCACCCAGCCGAGACCCGCTTCGAAGGGCTGAGTGTTCTCGTCGATGTCGTTTCCGTAGAGCGCGAGCCGCGCCTCGAGGCGTAGGGTATCGCGGGCGCCGAGGCCGACGGGCTCGAGGCCATGGGGCTCGCCTGCTGAAAACAGAGTGCGCCACAGAGCGACGGCATCTCCGTTGGCGCAGAAGAGCTCGAAGCCGTCCTCGCCGGTATAGCCGGTCCTAGCCGCCCAGACTTCGACCCCGGCGACCTCCGCTCTCGCGACCCGGAACGGAGCGAGATCGGTGAGTGTGTTCGGAGCGCCGGCGTCTCGCATGATCGCGGCGGCGCTTGGCCCCTGAAGCGCCAGGAGCGCCCATCGATCCGAGGCGTCGTCAAAGGACACGTCGTCGCCGAGGCGAGATTCGAAGTGGGCGACCATCTTGTCGCGGTTGGACGCGTTGCACACCACCAGGATCTTTTCGGCTTCCAGTCGGTAGACGATCAGGTCGTCGAGGATGTATCCGTCGTCGTTGCAGCAGACGGTGTACAGGGCCTGCCCGACCTCGAGCTTCGACACATCGTTGGTGACGAGGCCATCGACGGCCGCCACCGCCGCTGGACCTTCGATCAGAAGCTCCCCCATGTGGGAAACGTCGAATAGCCCCGCGCGGGTTCGCACCGCCTCGTGCTCACTTTTGATGCCTTTGTACTGGACCGGCATGCGCCACCCCGCAAAGGGCACCAGTCGCGCTCCGCGAGCCTGATGTTCGTGGATAAGGGCGGTTTCACGGAGATCCTCGGTCACGGTGCCGGGAGCTTAGGGATGGCTCGCTTCGACGCAACACCTCGCGAATGTGGTCGATATCGAGCCATGGTTCTCTCCGACGTACTTTGCCTGTCGCGGGCCGGGAAGCGTGTCCGAACGTTTCCCCTCGGCCCGTGCGCCCTCGAGGTGGGCTCGCACCCCGATTGCGATATCGCCGTTCACGCTAGTGGTGTTGCTAGCCGCGCGCTGCTGGTACTTCCTGCCGGCGGCACGGTCTATCTCTACGATCTGGTCGCCGCGCCGGGGCTCGCCGAGCGCTCGGTCATGCCGATCGACCGCCGCGTATCGATCGGGGCCGGCTATTCGATCGCGCGCTCCAAGGCCCCGGTCGAATCCTCGTCGCTCGTACGCACCGAGCTCCTCGATCAGCATCCGACGAGCCCGCGCCCCATCGCACTGGTCCAGGGCAGAGGTTCCGAAGCACAGGCCTTTCGGTTTGCGGACCAGCCCGCGTCGATCGGTGCTGCCTCCGACAACGCGCTCAGTCTCTCCGATCGCGCGGTCAGCCGATTTCACTGCCGTATCGAGCCTTCCGAAACAGGGGTGTTCGTTCGCGATCTGGGGAGCACCAACGGCACCTGGGTCGACGGGGTTCGCATCCAAAGGATCGAGCTCCGCGCTGGCAGCATCGTTCGCATCGGGCGGACCGAGTTTCGAGTGGCAGGCGGAGGGCGGTCAGGGACATGCGCGTCGGTGATGCCGGTCGTGGCGTCGAGCACGATGCTTGCGACCATGGCCGACGTCGATCGTTTCGCGCGTCTCCCGTGGCCCGCGCTGATTCACGGCGAAACGGGGGTGGGCAAAGAACTCATTGCGCGGGCGTTGCACGAACGTAGCCCGCGGAGCGGCGGTCCATTCGTCGCGCTCAACGGGGGAGGGCTTCCGAGGGAATTGATCGAAAGCGAGTTGTTCGGCCACGAGCGCGGTTCCTTTACTGGAGCCGTGCAGGCTCATCGAGGCGCGTTCGAGCAGGCGCACGGGGGGACGCTCTTTCTCGACGAGGTGGCCGAGCTGCCCGCCGACCTTCAGACGCGGCTGCTGCGGGTGCTCGAGACGTGGCACGTTCGCCGGGTCGGCAGTGAGTCGGCGAGGCGGGTAGATGTTCGGCTCGTCTGCGCGACACACCGTGACCTCCGACGCATGGTGCATGATGGCAGCTTCCGTGCAGATCTCTACTATCGAATCCATCGTCTCGTCATCGACGTTCCCCCTCTCCGTCAGCGCACTGACGATATCGAGCCGCTTGCCCGGCACTTTCTGTCGTCGATCGCGCGGGAGGTCGGCGAGAAACGGTTGTCGGCAGAAGCCGTTTGGAGGCTTCGCGCGTATTCGTGGCCCGGCAACGTTCGGGAGCTTCGCAATGCCCTCGAGCTTGCCGCGATCGGTTGTGACACCTCGACCATCGGTGCCGAGGTGATCGGCCGGGAGCTGCGGCGGCTTGCTCATCCCCCCGCGCGCCTTCGGGCGGACGTTCTCCGGAGGGCGATCGACGAGCACGGAGGCAACTTGTCGGCGGCTGCCAGAGTGCTCGGCATCCCGCGTTCGACGCTTCGGGATCGCCTCCGAGATCCCATCCGAGACCCCATCCGAGATCCCATTAAGGACGCTTCGGCGCGCGACGACGTGCAGTGAGCGCCTCTTTGGTGAGGCGAACCCGAAGGTCGACAAGGTCCCTTGCCACGCCCCAAATTCGGCTCGGCCCGGTCGACTTCGACTGCCCCGAGCTGCGTGGCCTGCACGCGATGGTGACCAAGCCGGCAGCCGTGCCCGCGCCAAGCACGCGGATCGGGAACTCAAAGTTCAGAAAGAACGTATCGGCTGCGAGCTGTTCTGGGTCGAACAGCGAACGCTGGAAAAGGTAGGGCCCGTCGCTTCGCATGAGAACCCCATGGACCAAGAAGATGAGGCTTCGAACCCCTGCGGAGAGGATTTTGCGATGCAGGCCGTCGTTGCGGTCCTCGTACACGCTAAACACCACATCGGTGCCCTGCTGACGTGCCGCCCTGCGGAGCTGACCGATCGCGTCCGGTGCGATCTGACCGTCCGCGGGTAGGAACGTAACCCAGAGGCCGCGGGCCGCGCGAACTCCCGTCTTGAGCGCGGCGCCGATCCCGCGGTTGGTCGCGTGCTTCAAGATCTGGTGCGGCGTGTCTGCGAGAGCCGCGGCGGCGGCTTCCGCCGTGCCATCCGATGAGCCATCGTCGACGAAGACGACCTCGGACGAAGGTTCGTGCTCGGTGAGCCAGTGTCGAAGCTCGGTCAACACCGGCCCGATGTTGTCTTCCTCGTTGAGGGCGAAGACGATCACACTGAGGTCGGGGGCACTCATTCGGGGCGCTCTCTGACCACCTTGGCGGGCACGCCAATCGCGACCGAGTAGGCGGGCACGTCTTCCGTGACGACCGCGCCGGCCCCGATTTGGGCGCCCCTTCCGATTCGTACACCAGGAAGCACGACCGCGCCGACGCCTAGGTCGCAATCGTCCTCGATGACGACGGGGCCGAGCTCGATCGGGGAGCTCAAGATCGGTGTCGTGCGCCCCGCCTCCGCGTGAAACGAAGTAATGATCCGAACCCCAGGGGCGATGCCGACGCGCGCTCCGATGTCGATCCCTCCGGCGCTGTGCAAGAATGCTTGTTGGCCGATCCAAGTCTCGTCGCCGATTCGCATCGTGTTCTTGTGGTAGCCCTTGAGGATGGCGTTGTGTCCGACGTACACGTTGGTCCCGAGCTCGATGTTTTCTGGATGGAACACCAGCACGCCAGCTTCGAAAACGCAATCGTCCCCGCAACGCGCAAATTGTTCGACGCGAAACGTACCGTCCCCGTGGCTACGATGGCGCATGGTCAGAGGTTAGCAGGAGGGGGCACGGGAAGGGCAAGGAGTCGATCGTGCTCATCGGTCATCGGGTCCGCCCGAGATCGGTATCCACAGATTGATCACGCCTCCGACGCCTGCGGAGATCAACTGGCAGGCCCAAAAACTCAACGAGCCCGCGTACGCGGTAGCCTCGGGTACGCCGACCGTGCCGTACAACACGGCGAATGCAGCCTCACGAACCCCGACCCCGCCGACCGTGAACGGAAAGAATGCTGTCGCACTGGCCAGCGGGATCGCGACCGCGGATTCCGAGAGGTTCACAGCCGGGTCGAGCGAATGCATGATCGCGTGCCCGGCGACGACATTGAGGGAGTGGATGATCAACGATGCGACGATGGCGCCGATGAAGGGCCACAACGCGTAGAGACGGGGAAGGGCGCGAAGTGGTTGAGCGAGTTTCTTGGGCAACCACGGCGCGAGCCTTGGCGCGAGCGCGATCCCCCCAAGTGCACCGACCCCGGCAGCCAGACCGAGCCCTGCCCATAGCTCCACGTTTTCGAGTCCGGGCAACGGCTGAATGAGGTAGGCGCCCGCGGCGATCGCGAGCAAGGCCGACAGTCCCAGAACCCGCTCGATGAACACCACCGCGACGCCGGTGGTCGCGCTGGCCCAACTCACGTCTCCGAACGCTTTTCGGCTCGCGATACCCCGGAGGACATCGCCGCCGACTCCGCCCGGCGCATACGTGTTGTAGAAATGACCCACCAGATAGAGATGCCCTAGGCGTGCTCCGGAAGGGACGTCGATCGCCCCATACGCTCGCAGGAGGAGCCTCCATCGCAAAACACCCATTCCGAGCCCCATGAACACGACGGCCAGAGCGAACAGCGCGGCGCCCACGGAAAGCCGTCGCCATGCGGCCACGACTTCGCCGGGATCGATCCGGCTCACCAGGTACGCGACTGCGGCCAAGGTGATCGCGATCCGCCCCCATCGAAGAAAGCGCCGCCGCGTGTCACCACTGGTGCTGCGTGGTCCCCCCTTTCCGGTCATTTCAGGGGTCCAAGCCTAACGTGTCTTGGAACTCCCGCATGTCCAAAGAAATTCAAAGTCCGAGCTCCCTCGCGATGCGCTCGCGCCCGTCCTGCTCGACGAGGCGGGCGCTCGCGCTGAACCAGCTTACACCGGGTTCTCCTTTGAACCAGGTTCGTTGCCGTCGGGCATAGGTGCGGGTCGATTTCCCGATCAGGCGCTGGGTTTCCTCTAGGGGTGCGCCGTCCTGAATGTGGGCGAGGACCTCTCGGTAGCCGACGCTTCCGAAGGGCCGAACCTTGGCGCCCCAGCGTTTCCGTAGAGCACGAACCTCGTCGATCCAGCCCGCGTCGAGCATGGCTTGGACCCGCGCGGTGACCACCGCGGTGTGTTCTTCTCGGTCCATATCGAGCACCACGAACGCGGCGCGGTACCTTGGCTCGCCGAGCGCGTGCGCCTCGCGCAGCCTACCTAACGGGACCCCGGTTTGCTCGTACACTTCGAGGGCGCGCACGATTCTCACCATATCGTTTGGATGAACGGTCTCGGCCGTCAGGGGATCGACCGCCGCAAGGCGCGCGTGCAGAGCCTCGGTACCTTGCGCTTCGGCGTCGGCCTCAAGTCGCCTTCTCAGGTCCGGATCCACCGGGGGTACGTCCACGAGTCCGCGAACCACTGCGCGGATCCAAAGTCCCGTCCCGCCCACCACAATCGGTAGGCGACTGCGCGCATGGACCTCTTCGATCGCGCGATCTGCGAGGGCGGCGTAGGCGCCTGCATCGATCTCTTCGTCGGGATCGATGACGTCGATCAAGTGGTGACGGATGGTCCCCAACTCGGCCGCGGTAGGTTTGGCCGAGCCGATGTCGAACCCGCGGTACACCTGGACGCTGTCGGCTCCCACGAGCTCGCCCCCGAAGTGTTCCGCAAGCGCCATGGCCGCGGCGGTCTTGCCCGTGGCGGTGGGCCCCGCGATGACCAAGAGAGGCGGAGAGGTCATTGGCGGCCCCTTGTCGTCTCATCTGGCAACCGAAACTCGGTGATGATGCTTCGCCTGTGAGCGTCTTGGTCGAGCGAGAGCCGAGCGACGATATCGAGCGCCCTCAATCGATCCACCGGCTCGCCGGGGGTGGGCACGGACGCGCGCGCCAACGCGCGAAGGACGGCCTTTATCGGGTCGCTGTCGGCGCTTTGAAGTGCTTCGATCGCGCCTAGGAAAACCGACCGCGCGGATGCCGTGCTCGCTTGGGTGGGGACCGCACGGACTGCATACGAATGCTCTCCGAGCGCCGACCACTCAAAACCGAGTGATACGAGGAGCGTCTCGTGGGCATCCACCGTCTTTCGAGCCCCTGAATCGAGCTCGAGCCGATCCGGAAAGAGGAGGGCTTGGGGCGAGAGCGGACCGCTCTTGGCGGCTTGCTGCAGGCTTTCGTATCGGAGGACCTCGTCTGCGCGAGCGCGGTCCAGTAAGTAGATTCGGTCGTTGGCCTCGCACAGCAGGTATCGATTCCGGAGCTGCGCGATGAGGCGAAGGCCATTCGGCGCGACGATGGGATAGTCGCTCGGAATCTCTGCGACGCGGGAGCCATCTTCGGCGCTCCCCCGCTCGACACGGCTTGGGCCTCCGGAACCGAGCCGTTCCTGCCAGTACGCATCGCCACTATGGCTCGAGCCAAGCCGTCCCGCGAGCATGCGGGTCACCAAATCGATCAGATGGGCTGCGCGCTTGAAGCGGACTTCGGTCTTTTGGGGGTGGGCGTTGACGTCGACGTCCTCGGCCGGAAGCCTGAGCGAGACCACTCCACGCGGATAGTGACCCGGTGGCAATAGGTCCCCGTAGGCAAAGGCGACGGCCCGGGCCAACCGTCGATCGACGATCGGGCGCCCGTTTACGTTGAGGAAGAGATGACGCGGGCCGGGACGGGCCAAGGTGATCGGCGCGAGCACCGCTTCGAGGGCGACCCCTTCGCGCTCTGCCCGGATCTCTTCGAGCGGCACATCGCCGAACACCTGGTACGCCCGCTCAGCGAGACTTCGGGCCGGAAGGTACTGACGGGCCGTTCTGCCATCGGACGACACCTGCAACCTCAGCTCCGGGCGAATCAGTGCGACTCTCTGACAAATCTCGAAAATCTTGGAAGTTTCGGTCTGGCGGGCGCGCAGGAACTTCTTTCGCGCCGGGACGTTGTAGAAAAGGTCTTCGACCTCGACGGTGGTCCCCGGCGGGCAGCCGTGCGGCGATATGCCGATCACGGCCCCGCCCTCGACTCGGACCCGGGTACCTTCGAGGTCCTCCGGGCGCCGCGTGACGATCGACATCCGAGAGACGGCGCCGATCGAGGGCAGGGCCTCGCCGCGGAACCCGAGCGTTCGGACGGTCACCAGATCGTCGAATGAGGCGATCTTGCTCGTGGCGTGTCGCTCGATGCAGAGCGCTGCATCTTCGGCAGACATCCCAATACCATCGTCGCTGACACGCACTAGCCCGCGGCCTCCGTCTTCCACTGAGACGGTAATCGAGCTCGCCCCCGCGTCGATGGCGTTCTCGAGGAGTTCCTTCACCAGATTCGCTGGCCGTTCGACGACCTCGCCCGCTGCTATCTGATCGACCAGCGTATCATCGAGCAATTGAACCGTCGCGCCCACCGCGTGCGCGTATCAAAGCTCGTCTGGGTTGGCAACGAGAGCCGCCTTCGTTGACCCTCCCAAAGTCGCGATGCTACCGTGAAATGGAGCGGGGGAGCTCGAAATTCGCGTGAACAAGGTATGTCCCACCTGCAGGTACGAGTACGGTGGCGGAGAGGTTTTCTGTCCGGTTGATGCCACGCGTCTCGTGACCACCTCACAGATGGGCGCCAAGTCGATCGACCCCGAGGATCCCCTCATAGGGACTCTGCTCGCAGGTCGCTACGAGGTGATTCGGCGTATCGGAGAGGGGGGCATGGGGCTGGTCTACCAGGGCAGGCACCGCGACATCGACAAGCCCGTCGCCATCAAGGTGCTCCGTGATGATCTGTCGCGCCGCCCCGATGTGGTGGCTCGGTTTCGACAGGAAGCCAAGAGCGCCTCGCGGATCGGTCACGAAAACATCGTTGACGTCTCCGATTTCGGTGAGACCCGTTATGGGTCGAGCTACTTCGTCATGGAGTTCCTCGAGGGCGAGGACCTCGCGAACGTCCTTGGCCGAGAGGTGACGGTCGATGCCGAACGCACGTGCCGGATCGTGCTCCAGTGTTGTCGGGCGCTTGCCGCCGCCCATTCGAAGCAGATCGTGCATCGTGACATCAAGCCCGAGAACATCTTCCTGATCGAGCGGGATGGTGTGAAGGACTTCGTCAAAATCGTCGATTTCGGAATCGCCAAGATGGGCGACATCGAAACCGAGGGGCAACCGGGCCGCAAGCTCACCAAGACCGGCATGATCTTCGGAACACCCGAATACATGTCGCCCGAGCAGGCGGCGGGTAAGGAGTTGGACCATCGGGTCGATGTGTATGCTCTCGGCATCATCCTCTACGAGTGCTTGGCCGGCCGCGTCCCGTTCGTCGGAGACACATTCATGGGCGTGCTCACTCAACATCTGTTTTCGGAGCCTCCCTCGATCATCGAGATGAACCCGAAAGCTCAGATCAGCGTCGAACTCGAGCTCGTGATCGCCAAAGCCTTGGCCAAGGATCCCGGCGAACGCTACCAAGATACCACGGAGCTCGC
Organism: uncultured Coxiellaceae bacterium; assembly: GCA_964194675.1. Classification (GTDB taxonomy): domain Bacteria; phylum Myxococcota_A; class Polyangia; order Polyangiales; family Houyiibacteriaceae; genus SG8-38. Next base: position 9,803 of record CAXMND010000175.1, read on the forward strand.
CGAAGCGATCGAGTGCGCCCTCGACGGGCGGGTCAGCCGCGCGACGGCAATGACCCCGCCGAGTGGTCGAATGGTCGCGATCCGCGACACGGATCCGATACCGAGGCGCCGGCGCCCACGTTGGGTGTGGGCGGCCGCCGCAGGTGCGGTTGCCGCCGCGGTGTGGGTGTGGATCGGCTACGGCGGCAGGCCCGGCGCCGAGGCGAGCGATGCGCCCCCGGCGGACATGACCCTGTCGGCGGTGGAGGCTCCGGTTCTGGTGGAGCCCGCACCCGTGGACGACGCGCCTTCCTTCGTGAATCTTCACGTAGCGACAACGCCCATGGGCGCGAGGGTGCTTCATGCCGATGGTTCCCAAGCGTGCGCCTCTACGCCGTGCACGCTCGAGGCGGCCAGTGGGAGTCCATTGGTCTTGCGTGCCAAGCTCGGCAAGCGCAGTGGCCGAGCGCGGATTACACCGACCCGAGAGGAAACCGTGCTCATCGAGCTCAAGGTGCCCAAGAAAGCCACGACGAAGCGGCGCAAGAGCGCCGAAGTCGGACCGCGCCGCAAAGGCGAGACTTCAACCCGCGCGTCGGACCTGAAGGTTCCGGAGTGGGCTCGGTGAGTGAGGCCGAGAAGAAGACTCTAGCCGATCTCGAGTGGGAACAGGTGGAACAGGCGGTGGCCGAGCGTTGTCGCGGCCCGCTTCGAGACCGACTCGTGCTGGAGCTCGGGGAGACTTTCGAAGACACCGAGCGGGCGCTCGCTGAGTCGAGCGAGGCCTGGCAGCTCTTGGACCGAGGTGAGCCGCTTCCGCTCGAAGGAATCACTCACATCGAGCCCTCGCTTCGGCATCTGGAGAGAGAAGGCGTGCTCGACGCAATGGCACTACGCGACATTCGAAGCTCGCTGCGGGCGGCGGCGACACTCAGACGTTTTCTCGCTCAGCGCAGGACATTAGCTCCCTACCTCGACCTCGCTTGCGGGATCGATCCGACCCTCGACGGGCTCGAACAGGAGATAGGAATGTCGGTCGGCGATGACGGATCGATTCTCGATTCAGCAAGCGTCGAGCTGGCGCATCTCCGTGAAGAGGTAGGAAACCTTCGCGGCCGGATCGTTCGCAAGCTCGAGGACCTCATCCAAAAACGCAGCGCGATTCTGCAGGACTCGTTCTACACGACCCGAGAAGGGCGCTATGTCTTGCCGGTTCGGGCCGACGCGCACGAGCGCTTCCATGGCATCGTGCACGGGTCGAGTGCCAGCGGTGCCACGATTTTCGTCGAACCGCGCGAGCTCGTCGAGCGCGGCAATCGGCTCAAGATAGCGCAGGCTGAGCACGACCGGGAGGAGAGAAGAATTCTCGTGGCGGTATCCGATCTCGTGAGGCAATATGTGCCACAGCTTCGGGCCGCGGCGGAGGCGCTCGATCGAGCGGACCTTCGCGCTGCCAGCGCGAAACTGGCTGTCGACCTCGACGCACACTTCATGGAGCTCTCGGAGGCACCGAGTATTTCGCTGCGGGCAGCGCGCCATCCGTTGTTGGTTCTCAGCGCGATCGACGTCGTCCCGAATGACATCGATCTGGCTGGAGGCGAGGCGCTGGTGATCTCCGGGCCCAATGCGGGAGGCAAGACAGTGGCTCTCAAGATGCTCGGCCTTGCCGCCATGATGACGCGCGCAGGGCTTCCGTTCCCGGCCGGCGAAGGAAGCGTGTGTGGATTCTTCTCGCCTATCCTCGCTGCGGTGGGCGATGAACAAAGCCTCGCGCGAAGCCTTTCGACGTTCTCAGCGCACCTCGTGACGTTGACCACTATCATCGAACAGGCTGGCGAACGCGTGTTGGTGCTGCTCGACGAGCTCGCCGGGGCCACCGACCCCGAGGCGGGGGCTGCGCTGGCCTGCGCGATCGCGAAAAGTCTCGTCGAAGCTGGAGCCTCGGTCGCCGTGACGACCCACTACGAGGCGCTCAAGGCCATGGCGGCCGAGCGTGACGACATGCGCAACGCCTCGGTGGGCTTCGACTTCGAGAACATGGCCCCCACGTTCCGCATGAAAATGGGCGTCCCTGGCGGTTCGAACGCGCTCGAGGTCGCTCGCCGCTACGGAATCCCCGTCGAGGTCGTCGAAGAAGCGCGCCG
>CAXMND010000176.1:0-4143 GCA_964194675.1 uncultured Coxiellaceae bacterium
ATTCGTTCCACAGGATCAACGGGTGAAACGCTTGCCGACGCCAAGCGCGCCTCCAGCTCAGAAATGGGTGTGTCGACCACGATTCATCAAATAGCGCCCAACGACCTCTGTGAAAACCCCCCGGGGGCCCTGTGCACGCCCACACCTCCCGCGTTGCGTTTCACGCCGCCGAAGCTGGGGTTGTCGGGGCGGTTGAGATAAGTCTCGTGCAGACCGCGACAAGTGGCGACGATTGTTTCCCTAGATGCTGATCGCGGGCGCGGCGGTGCGGTTCGGTTGACGGGCCTCACAAGCTCCCGTGCTGCCCTTGCTGCGCCAGATCGGCGTGGCGAAGCGCTATTCCTAAAGGCCGAGATCCCGTTGCGGCATGGCGTGGTTCCCGTCGAGTTCTCGGTCTAAGTTCTCGTGGTGAAGCTTACGTCTCATGTATTTGTATTCGCGCTGCTCATGACGAGCTGTGCTCACGGATCATCCGAAGTGGAAGGAGCGTCCAACATGAGCGCCGGATTTCCGACAGAAGACATGGAGCTCACACGATTGCTCGTCGTGAGCGATATCGAGCGGTCACGAGCCTGGTATCGCGACGTCCTCGGGGCGGAGGTCGTCCGTGCATACGGCTCGTCCGTCGTGCTGAAGTTCTTGGGGAGCTGGCTTCTGCTCGTCACGAGCGGCGGACCGACCGAGGACAAGCCTTCGGTCTCATTTGCTCCGCCTCCAGACGCCGACACGGTGAGCGCCGAAGTGATCGTTCGCGTCGACGACTGCCATGCTGCCTACGAAGAGCTCTTCGCTCGGGGAGCGGAGTTTCTGACGCCCCCTGTGAAGTGGGACCACGGGGAGATCCGCGCATTCTTCCGCGATCCCGACGGACATCTATTCGAGATCAGCGAGATCGTGAAGTGATCGGCTTCGCACTTCTTTGCAAGCTCGACGTGTCCGTACTCTTCGACCTGTCGAACAACGATTCCTCCTCCTTTAGCTCCCGAATTGCGTGATTCTAGTTCTTATGTCGACATTCGCTCGCGCACATCATGATCCACGCCCCTTTCTCGGAGACGAAAAAGGGCTTTTGAACGTTACTATGAGCCGATGATTACCTGAGGGGTCATTGACGGAACCCTAGATGGCTAGAACCACGAGAGAGTGGGATGCACTCGATCGGAGGCTTGCGCATGGTTGACCTGACAATTACAGGACTGATGCTCGTGGTAGCCGCGATTCACTTGGTGCCGATAAGTGGGTTCTTCGGTGTCGATGGGCTTTCTGCGCTCTACGGGATCGAGATCACGAGTTCCACTCTGGAAATCTTGATGCGCCACCGGGCGGTGCTGTTTGGGATCCTCGGTGCGTTCTTCGCCTACGCCGCGTTTAGCCCTGCTGTTCAACCCATCGCGTTCGCCGCTGCCTTTGCCAGTTTGGTGTCGTTTTTCTTCTTGGCCTTTTCCGTCGGTGAGCTCAGCGATTCGATCCGCAAGATCGTGATTGGAGACGTTGTAGCGTCCGTGTGTCTTCTCGGAGCAATAGTTCTGTACGTCACCAAGAGTGACGGCTAGGCGGCGATCTTCGATCTTGACCCAGGTTGGAAGATCTGACCCAACCTGGGCAGAAAGTGAGATGTTCGGGTCGTCCAGCAACGCTGCGAGGGGAATAGCGACAAACAGAAGAAAGAAGACCGGCCGCGTGTCGACTGCGACTACCATCACCCGAGTCTACGAGTAGCGGGGAGCTTGCAAGATGATTCAAAACAGATGGACACTGGTTCTTACTCTGGGCTTGCTTGCGGCTACGTCTGCCGTTGCGCAGGAAGCTGAACCGCCGACGGAAGCCAAGCCGGCGGACGAGATTGTCGTCGAGATTTCGGGCCTAGAGAATGACCAAGGACAGGTCGGTTGCCGGATCTTCTCCAAGGAGGACGGCTTTCCCGACAAGAAGGAGAAAGCGGACAAGCAGCTCTACAGCAAGCCCAAGTCGAAGAAAGGCAGCTGCACGTTCGTGGGCTACAAACCGGGCACGTACGCCATCTCGGTCATGCACGATCTTGACAAGAGCGGCGACCTCAACACCTCGCTGGTTGGAAGGCCGAAAGAACCCTGGGGCGTCTCAAATAACGTGCCCGCACGGCGTTTCGGCCCACCCCTCTACCAGGATTGTACGTTCAAATACGAGGGCGGAAAGAAGATCATCAAGATCAAGCTTCAGCTGTAGCGCTGCGCAACTGACCGTATGCATCTTCCACCGGACCTATTCTCACACCACCTCGTCTGTGCTATCGTCGGCCCCCGATGAGAACCGTACCCTGTCCGATTTGCCGGGCGGAGTTGAAAACACTCTAGGAGCAGTACTGATGAGGTACGTAGTTCTGATCGTTGCAAGCGTGCTGATGCTCGGATCAACTGCATTCGCCCAAGAGAAGGGCGCAGTCGAGACGGTGTCCGAGACCTCGACCGCAACGGAGGCGGCGCCTGACGAGGCTGCGCCCGAGGAAGCCGCTCCCCCGGAGGAGGAGAAGCGAAGCGTATACTACAAGAAGACGCAAGGCTGGCTGTGGATGGAAGGCTTCGTCGGTCCGAGCGCGTATGACCCGGACCAGTTCACCTCGTTCAGCTTGTCAGGCGTACCCCAAAACGCGCCGAAACTAAACGGTCCCGAGTACGGTTTTGCAATCGGTCTGGGCCTAGGGGGATTCTGGCTCGGTGGCTTCTATCGGCAAGCGAACTACAGCGCTTACAAGCTTATGAAGATCGGTCTCGATATTCAGGGGATCTTCCGGTTCATCCCGTACGTGCACCCGATGGTTCGCATCGATTTGTTCTACAGCAGAACATTCAACGGCGACCCCTTTAACAGTGGCTTGTCGAATCTCAACGTCGATGGGGGCGGCTTCACGCTCGGCGCAGGTCTTCGCATCCCGATCATCCGCTGGATGTCGTTCGCGGCGACTTTCGACTGGTCGATGATCGGTATGGCGTTTCGAGGGACGGATTTAGGCGGGAACTCGCTGAATGAAGGCGTCCTCGGTCAACAGCTCGGCGCTACCTTTGCGCTGACATTCCACTTCATTGGAGTCCGGAAAAACTGATAGGCTCCCGGAGGCCCGCGCTGTTCAAGCAGTACCCCGTCGTGTTAGGTCTCAGGTTCTTCATGACCTCCTTGCCCAAGACGGTGCGGTGAGCGGCCGCGAGATCATCCCAGTCTACCCGGAGCGCGCTCCGTTGCCGTCTTTGGGCGCGAGCCCCGCGGTAGGCACGCCGCTCCTCGCAGAAGACTGGAGGCGACTCCTGCGCAGAGCTCTGGCTCGCCTGAGAAGGTGAACAGCTCGAATCGATTGCGACGCTATGAACGTGCGTGGGTGTAGTAGAGTAGTGCCATGAGCACATCGCTCGACACGGCGTCTTCAGCTGTTGCGCCACAGCCTTGCTTCTCTCTGTGCCAGCGACCGCCCTTGCGGAGGAAGCGGCGGATCAGCCGGAACCGGTAGCGGACCGAGCTGTTGAAGAAATAGTCGAAGATCAACCTAGCCAATCCGAGCAAGATCAGGTCGACACTGCCAACAACCCGCTCGCCGATTTGATAGCGTATCGCTCCACAACTACTATTTCCCGAAGCTCAACGGCACCCCGAACGAGAGTGCGAATACCTTTTGGCTTCGCTTGGTAACTCCGTTCTGGCGGATCATTCCACGCGTTTCGCTTCCCATCCAAGTCACGCCGGCACCAAACCCCACGCCATCGGTGGCAACGGTCACGGGGGTCGGTGACTTGAACATCTTCGCCACCTTCGTCGTCACCCCCGACGACTCGCCCGCGATGGTCGGTGTGGGTCCGATTTACACCGCGCTGACGGCGAGCAACGACGCTCTGGGCCACGGGAAGCACGAAATCGGCGTCGCTGCGCTCACGGTCTGGGCGAAGGGGATCATCCTCGTCGGCGGACTGGTCAACTACCAAATCGGTGTCGGGGGCGACGCCAACAAGCCCAGAACACAATTCATCGCCGCGCAGCCGTTCCTCATGTTGCAACTCGGGAGTGGCTACTATCTACGCTCTGCGCCAATTTGGTTCTTCGACATCGAGCAGCCTACGTATAACGTTCCCTTCGGATTGGGCGCGGGAAAGGTGATTATCACCGAGAAGGTCGTTTTCA
>CAXMND010000177.1:0-7434 GCA_964194675.1 uncultured Coxiellaceae bacterium
CCGCAATCGTCTGCAATCGATCCCAGGGGTGATCGCGCCGGCAGTATACGGCGGAAAGCTCCGCCGCATCCTCGCGTATGTCGACCGCAACAAGCTCGAGGCCCGCGGATTGAGCCCCATGGACGTCGTGCGCTCGCTCAACAAGCAATCGGTCTTCGTTCCCGCCGGCAACATGAAAGCCGGCGAGACCGACTATCAGATCTTCGCCAACGCGATGCCGGCCAAGGTTGAAGAGCTCAACGACATGCCGATCGCGACCCACGAAGGAAGCGTCGTCTTCATGCGTGACGTCGCAAGCGTCCAAGACTCCTCCCAGATTCAATCAAACATCGTGCGGATCAACGGGCGACGTCAGGTGTACATCCCGATCTATCGCCAGCCGGGCGCCAACACGATCGAAATCGTCGATGGTATCCAGGGCCAGCTTCGGCAGATCCGTGAACGATTGCGAGAGATGGACGAGCGCGCCCAGGACTTAGCCCTCGAGGTCGTGCTCGACCAATCGGTGTACGTTCGCGATGCGATCGACGGTTTACAGTTTGCGGCCCTGTTGGGTGCCATCCTCGCGGGCCTCGTGGTTTTTCTCTTCCTACGAAGTCTCCGGGCCACGGCGATCATCGTAACCGCCATCCCGTTGGCGATCTTAGCGGCGACAATTGGGCTTTTCGCGCGTGGCCAAACGCTCAACACGCTCACCCTCGGTGGGATCGCCCTCGCGATCGGAATCTTGGTAGACCAGTCGATCGTCGTCGTCGAAAACATCATTCGCCACCGATCTCTCGGCAAATCGAAAGCACGCGCGGCGCTCGAGGGCACCAGGGAAGTCGCTCCGTCGATCGTGGTCTCCACACTCACCTTTGCAGCCGTCTTCTTGCCGACCATTTTCCTTTCGGGGATGGCGCGGTACCTTTTCGCACCGCTCGCGTGGGCCGCCACCTTCGTCATCGTTGCGTCACTGATCGTCGCGGTGACGGTGGTGCCATCGTTCTGCGCGCGGTTCTTGGAGACAGGCGGAGGTGGACCGCCCGACGAGAGTCGCTGGCAACGTCGCTATTCGAATGCGATTTCCTCGGCGATTCGGGGCAGGTGGATGGTGCTGACCGCAGCAGCGATTGCAGCCGTGGTCGCGGGGTTGCTCTTGGTCCAAACTGGAACCGAGCTCTTTCCGCGAGTCGATGCGGCGCAGCTCCAGATCTACGTCCGAATGCCCTCGGGCACCCGAATCGAGCGTACCGAACGGGTCCTGGCCGCCGTCGAGGGCGCCGTGATCGACGAGCTCGGCGAGCCGGACCCGGAGTTTCCGACGGTCGAGCAGCATCCCGACTCGGATCTTCGCATGCTGATCACCAATATCGGTGTCCTGATGGATTGGCCCGCGGCGTACACCCCCAATACCGGGCCCATGGATGCCTTCGTGCTCCTCCAGCTCAAAGAAGGGCGCCGAAGCATCTTCGAAGTCGTCGAAACTCTACGCGCGAAGCTGAGGCAGCGGTTCCCTGAAGCGGAGTTCGCCTTCGACACGGGGGGCATGCTGACCGCCGCACTCAACTTCGGTGAGCCCGCGCCGATTCACTTTCAAGTCAAAGGCAGCGACCTCGTCGTCCTAGAAACGCTCGGTCATGAAGTCGCCCGAGTGTTGGCGGGAGTCGAAGGCGCAGCGGATGTTCGAGTCGCTCAGCGCAACGACTACCCCACACTCGAGATCGAGATCGACCGCACGAAGGCGGCGCTGGCCGGGCTCACGACCGAAGACGTGATGCACAATCTGATCACTGCGACCAACTCCAGCATCAATTTCAAGCCGTCGTTCTGGATCGATCCACGCAACGGCAACCACTACTTCATCGGCGCGCAGTACCCCGAGTCCGAGCACGTGTCGGCGGATACATTGCTCGACATTCCCCTGACTCCCTCGGGCGGCGGTGCGACCGTTCCTCTTCGGACCGTGGCCACCCTCGAGCGCGGGACAGGCCCGTCGTTCGTGAGCCACCTGAACATCACGCGCGTGGTAGACGTGTACGCAGACGTGACGCCGGGGGCCAATCTTGGGCAAGTCGTCAGCGGGATGGACGAGGCCTTGTTCGAGTCAGCCGAGCTTGCCCTCGAGCCATTCGTCGATGAACGCGGGAACGTCTCCTTCCAGCTCGGCGGCGAGTACGCAGGCCGTGGTTACACACTGAGCGCAAGCGGTGAGATCCAATCCATGCGCACCTCGTTCAAGCAGTTTGCGCGCGGTTTCGTATTGGCGTTGGTGCTCATCTATCTTCTACTCGTCGCGCAGCTTCGTTCGTTCATCGACCCTCTGATGATTCTGCTGACGGTGCCGCTCGGCTTCATCGGGGTGGCGATCGTGCTGTTCGCTACGGGAACCTCGCTCAATATCCAGAGCCTCATGGGTATCATCATGATGGCGGGCATTGTGGTCGAGTACGGGATCATTCTCGTTCACTTCGCAAACGAGCGCGTCGAACAAGGCGCACCCATCGTGGAGGCTGTGAAGGAAGCTGCCCGTGTGCGGTTGCGACCGATCTTGATGACATCCCTGACCACGGCACTTGCGTTGCTTCCGATGGCGCTCGGGGTCGCCGGTGCCGAAGCGAACATGCCACTTGCACGCACTATCATCGGGGGCGTGCTCGGCGCGATGGTGCTGACCCTCTTCGTGCTTCCTTGTCTCTACGTTTGGATGAAACGGCCACCGAAGCCTCGCGAAGAGGACGAGGAGCTCGTCGCAGTTACAGGAAGGGCATCCCATGTTTGAATGTTCTTTACCCGGTAGAGCTATTGTCTTGGTCATTGCCGGCTGCTTGCTCGGCTGTACCAAGGAGTCATCTCGCGACGATCCCACCGACGAGGGCCCGCCTTTGCGTGTCGTGGTCACGAGGCCGGCGCCGGTCGAGGGAGAGCAAACCGTAGAGCTTCCGGGCACCCTAGAGCCCTGGGAAGACGCCTTGTTGTACGCCCGGGTCACCGGGTATCTGCAATCGGTTTCGGTCGACATCGGGAGCAGGGTCAAAGCCGGTGACGAGCTCGCGCGCATCGTGGTTCCCGAGATGGATGCTCAGCTTCAAAGCGCGCAAGCGCAGCTTGATCAAGAGCTCGCGGAAGTCGAGCTTGCGTCGATGGTCGAGAAGAGGCTTCGAGATCTAAGAGAGGCCAACCGGGAGGCGATCCCTCAACAGGAGGTCGACAACGCGGCCGCAAAGCGACGGGTTGAAGTTGCCCAGGCCGACCTCGCGCGCGCGGAAGTCAGGCGGTTGAAAACCCTTGGCAGTTTTGCCAGGCTCCGCGCGCCGTTCGACGGTCGCGTGACCAAGCGTATCCTCCATCCAGGCGCCCTCGTCCGGGAGGGCACCACGCCGGGTGCGCGGCCGATCGTCGAAGTCGCTCGCACGAATCCACTTCGGCTGGTTCTTCAGATCCCCGAGCCTCTCGTGCCGAGCGTCGCTGTCGGCTCAGAGGTCGAGATCCGTCTCGATGCGTTTCCGGGGCGCGAGTTGCAAGGGACGATCGCGCGGATTTCGGATTCGCTCGATGAGCAAACGCGATCCATGCGAGCGGAAGTCGATTTCGAAAACGACGACGACACGTTTCACCCGGGAATGTACGGGAAGGTGGATCTGCGACTCCGCGTTCCCGAGGGCCTGCTCACGATTCCGTCGAGAGCCGTACGAGGGCAGGGGGATGATCGCTATGTGCTCGTTGCGCGCGACGGGTTCCTTCACAAGCAGGCGATCGTAGTGGCATCCGACGACGGCCGACGTGCGGTGGTCGCCAAAGGCCTCTCCGCCGAGGCTCTGGTCATGGTGGCCGGTTCACCACTGGCACGTGAGGGGAGCCCTTGCGAACCCATCGAGGAAGGAGCCAAGTGACATGTTGCACCAAACGCTGCTCGTGACTCTGATTCTTGTTTTGGTTGCCGTCTCGGGATGCGTCCGTGCCTACGATCCGCACCTGAGCGAACGACAAATACCGAGTGAGCTCCACGCGGACGCCCAGGCGGAGGGAGAGGTCGAGCCCGTTCACATTGCCATCACTCGAGCTTCCGACGTCACAGAGCTGCGAGCCGTTTCGATCGCCGAGGTTGTGAAAGTCGCGATGGATCAACCTACGTCGGTGCTCGAGGCAGCAGCTCGCCTCGAAGCTGCCTCGGGGCGCGTTCAGACAAACGACGGCAGGTTGCTCCCTGGAGTGAGCGTGGACTATCGCGTGCGGTATCTAGATGGGCGGGAGGTTGGGTCTCTTGGCGTGGTAGCCGATGTGAACTTCGCGAGGTTTGAGCCAACCGCAGCGTTCTTCTACCGAAACAACCCGGGCGCGGCCGGCACGGGTTCCAAGGCCGAGCGCCGCTTCGCAGATGCCGCCGGCTACGATCTCCGGGAGGCCCAGCGGCAAGCGATGCTCCAAGCGGGACTCTCGTATCAAGATATCGCCCTCACGAGAGCTTCCATGGCGATCGCCACCCAACTCGTGCAGGACGCACAGCGTTTCTATGACATTGCGAACGCGCGAGCAGTGGCCGAGGTCGCATCCGGGGCAGACGTCGCGCGAGCAGAAGCAGCGCTTGCGCAGGCCCGCCGGGTGGAAATTCAAGCGCGCGCTTTTTGGAAAGCCGCGAGCATCCGCCTTGCGCAGCTCTTGCGTTGGGATCTGGGAGAGATGCTGACAACCGAGGATGCCGAGATCGGAATCCAGCCAGTGATCGACGACGCCTCCGAGGCGAATCTGACCGGCGAGGCAGGTCGCGCTCGCCCCGACGTACGAGCCGCGCAGATGAGGGCGGCGGGCGGCGCGCTTCGCACCAAACAAAGGTGGTGGGATCTGCTCGGTCCCGAGATCGACGCGAGCATTGGGGGACGCTTTGTCGGCAGGCAAATGTCGAGCCTTGGAACCACTCTGATAGGCTACGCATTCATCGGTCTGTCGTTCGACTTCGAAAAGGGCGGGCGTATTCGCACGGCGAAAGCCAACGCCAAAGCGCTCGAGGTTCGGGCGGAAGCCACATCCGAGCAAGCCGCCACCGACATTCAGGTTGCCATGGTGAGCGTCCAAGCAGCACGCGAAGCGATTCCCCCGGCTCGAGACGAGGTCGCTGCCGCCGACCGAAGCTACGCGATCGAGCTCGCACGTTTCGAAGCGGGGACCGGATCCGGGCTCGAAGTCATCCAATCACAAAACATGAAGGCCCGAGCCCAGCTCTCATTGATCGAACAGGTTCTGAAGTTCAACGCTGCGCAGATCGAGCTAGCAGCTGCCATTGGCCATCTTACCCCGGAGCTTTTCGTGCCATGAATGATCGACGCGACCGACCGATGAATCTCGCTCCGGCGAGCGTCATGGACTACCGCGAGCTAGCGCGGAAGAAGATGCCGCGACAGCTCTTCGATTACATCGATGGCGGTGCCTATGCAGAGAAGACGATGGGTGCGAATGTCGAGGACCTGCGTACCATCCATCTCCGCCAGCGGGTCCTTCGAGATGTCTCCAACATCGACCTCAGCGCCGACGTGCTCGGAGAGCGCCTCTCGCTCCCCGTTGTCCTCGGGCCGGTGGGGCTGGGTGGCATGTATAATCGTCGCGGGGAGGTGCAGGCGGCGAGGGCAGCAGAGCGGGAAGGAGTACGTTTCTGCGAGTCGACCCTTTCGATCTGCTCGATCGAAGAAGTGAAGGACGCGACCAGCGTGCCTTTGTGGTTTCAACTCTACATCATACGGGATCGCGCCTACGCTGTGGATCTGATGGAGCGTGCTCGCGCCGCCGGTTGCTCCGTCCTCGTCTTGACCGTGGACCTCGCCGTCGTCGGCGCACGCTATCGAGACACGCGCAACGGCATGACGGACCCGATCCCCACCACGAAGAAGCTCGTCCGTGCATGGGACATTTTTTCGCATCCCGGTTGGGTCTGGAACGTCGCCATCCGCGGCAAGCCCTTGACGTTTGGGAATCTCGAGGGGGCGGTTCCGGGGGCTAGTAGCCCTGCAGACTTCAGGGCCTGGGTCGAGAGCCAATTCGATCCGAGCGTGACCTGGGACGACCTGGCCTGGATTCGCAAACATTGGCCCGGCAAGCTGGTCCTCAAGGGCATTCTCGACGTCGAGGACGCGAAGCGCGCAACGGACGTGGGCGCGGAAGGCATCGTGGTGTCGAATCACGGGGGCCGACAGCTAGACGATGTCCGCTCTACGGCGTCCGCGTTGCCGCCCATCGTCGAAGCCGTGGGCGATCGGCTCGAGGTTCTGGTGGACGGAGGCATTCGAAGCGGCCTCGATGTGGTGAAGATGCTCTCACTTGGTGCCAAGGCATGTCTCCTCGGACGCGCCTGGGCCTACGCTCTCGGCGGGGGTGGGGAAGAGGGCGTTGCTCACGTCCTGCGCGTCATCCGGGAGGAAATGAAGGTGGCCATGGCGCTCACCGGCAACACACGGCTTGCCGACCTTGGTCCCGAGGTCCTCGATCGTTCCACTCCCGCGTCATCGGGCGGCGCGGCGAGCGGCTAGGTGTTCGGCGTAGCCCTTGCTCAGCGTGCCGAGGGCGCTGTCCCACCACGGGAAGAAGCCGGCGTAGTTACCTATGACCTTTGCGTGGTGGAAGTCGTGGTGGGTGGCGCCGTCGCTAAACGGAATGAGTCGCGTGGGGCTCCACGGGAAATCGTAGCCGGAGTGCCCTTCGGCCGCCTCCCACTGCCGCACCACGATCCAGATGTAGAGGGTGACGACGTGGCAGCCGAGTAGAATGGGCCCCGTGAGCATGACGACGGCCGTCAAAATGTACTCGACCGGATGCACGTAGTGCCCGGTGATCGCCCACGGGGTCGTGATGCGGTGGTGCACGCTGTGAACCTTCTTGTAGAGCCAGCGGATCTCGTGCAGGCCTCGGTGCAACCAATAGAAGAGAAAATCATCGAGCACGACGAAGAAGGCGACCTGAAGAAGGATCACGTACCAAGGAGGCAATGGCCCGGCGTGCACATTCGACAGCCGAAGCAGAGGCCAGGAGGCAACCGTGAACAGCGCCATCACGGAGCTATTCAGCGCAAAGCGGCCGAAAGCAGGTCTCACGATGGCGCGTCTGTTCACAGCCCGCGCTTGAATACGGTAGCGCTCCGCCCAAGCAGGCTGTTTCGACGCGAATGCGGTCATTGGCACCGCGAACAACAGGAACGAAACCACGCTCACGACCGTCCCCGCCACGGCAAACTGCCAAAACAAAGGCTCAGTATAGATTTCGCGGAGCCACTGCAGCATTGAACGATTCTAGTTCCGTTCTTCGAACGCTTCAACTCAACGAAGATGCGAACGACGTGCTATTAAGAGGCGGTATATGACGGCCGCGAGCATCAGAGGCTTGTCCGAAAGCGAGGAAGACCGCGCGTTCCTGCAACGGCGCGTCACAGTCTTCGGCCTCTGCATAGGCGGCGGGTACCTTTTGTTCTGG
>CAXMND010000178.1:0-9698 GCA_964194675.1 uncultured Coxiellaceae bacterium
CTGGCACTGGCACTGGCACTGGCACTGGCACTGGCACTGGCACTGGCACTGGCACTGGCACTGGCACTGGCACTGGCACTGGCACTGGCACTGGCACTGGCACTGGCACTGGCACTGGGCGACTCCTTGATTTGGGTTTGGGCCGTGTTGACCACAGCAGGTGAGGCCAACACGGCCCAAACCCAAATCAAGGAGTCGCTCATGCAGTCACAGAACGTTTACATTCGAGCCCGAAAGGTGGTGCGGGAGCTCGCTCCGCTCCTCCAAACCGTACGAGGGCGAGACAAGGCTCTCGCGGATCAGCTCAAGAGAGCGGCTCAAAGTGTGGTCCTCAACATCGCGGAGGCGCGAGGGAGTGATGCCGGCAATGCGCGATCGCGGTTCGCAACGGCTTGTGGGTCAGCCAAGGAAGTTCGGGCGGCGCTCCACATCGCGAGCGACTGGGGGTACATCGGGGCGCAGACGGCGACTCACCTCGACGAGAGGCTCGACGAGGTGTGTGCCATTACTTGGTGTTTGGCTAGAAGGGGCTAACGGCCCGAGAGTCTCCACGACATCGCGCAGACCTCATCGAGCGCGATGTCGAGCTTTCGACGCTCCCCGCGCCTACCTAGCGAAACCCGGCACGGATTCTAGACGTAGGGGTCTTGGGGCGCGCCGCGGACTATGGGGGCGGAGCCAGCGGTAGCCCCGGCATAAAAGACGATTCTAACCGGTTTCAAGTCTCGGCTGCCCCAGTACCGGTCATGGCCGGTGTAGCCCTCGTAGTCCGCGGCGCGCCCCAAGACCCCGGCCCAATCACGATCTCCTCAACACAATTGCTGACACCGACACGATCAGTGTCGCTGACGCTGGCACTGTCACCCGCCCCCCTGCTACGGTGCGCGCCGCCCATGCCCAGCCCCTCCACGAAACTCGTCACGACCCATCACACCATCCGCGGCATCGAGACCGACGCGACCTCGACGGTCTCCCCTGGTTGGATCTCGCGAATCCTAGAAAGGGTGCGCTGGTCTGTCTTTGGGCTAGAGACTTTCGCCCTTCGTAACCGGGTCGTCAGTGGCGTTGCGCGGGCAGGCGTATTCGAATACTGCAACCCCCTTCGGTGCGATGACGAGATCGAGATCGAGACGTGGCTCGCCCGAGTCGGAAACACGAGTTACGACTTCGGTCACGCGATCAAGCGACCGAGCGACGGAGTGCTGGCCGTTAGAGCTAGGTTTACCGTCGTCCACATCGGACCGGACGGGCCGGCACCGATCGGTGCAGACCTGGCCTCCGCGGTTCTCGACGAGCCCGTGCCCACGCGTGCCGTCTGGCCGGAAGCGGAGCGTCGATCGTCGTGGACCCGACAGTGGATCGTTCGACCGAGTGACCAAGACAGCTTCCGCCACGTGAACCAGGCTCGTTATGTCGACTACATCGATGACACTCGACAACTCGCCTCGATGGCGGGGGAGGTGGCCGGGCTCGAGGGGCCTCTCGCATCACTTTCCGTCGAGTACCTCCAGGAAACACACGCCGGCCAGCTCGTTCAGATGGAAACCTGGGTGTCCGGGATTGGGGCCAGGGCCTTCGAGCTCACGAGGCCCGACACGGGCGAAGTGCATTCCCGTGGGCAAGTGCGCGCAGAGCCAGCATCGTAGGCATCAATCTCGATCCTCGTCACAGTGCGCCATTGCGACTATTCTCTCCTCGATGTTTCCCTCGCCGGGTGGCGCCTATCCTCCGCCGGAAGAACTCTTCGCCGGGCGCTATGCGGTCGACGGTCAGTTGTCGTGGGGCGGGCTCGTGTCTTACTACCGTGCATCCGCAGAGGGAGCGCCTCTGATCATCTGCATCTTCCCAATGGATGTGAGTCGATCGGACCGCGCGGAGGTCGCGTTCTCACGGGTCACCCAGAGCCTCGGGCGGATTCAGTGCCGCTCGATCCCGCGTGTGCTCGACGCGGGCGTCATCGACGGCGTCCCCTACCTCGCCTTTCAGGACACGCGGGGCACCCTCCTGTCCGACGTGTTGCGCGACCGCTCCCTGCACTCCGCTAGCGTGCTTCGAATCGCGAGCGGTGTGTTGCGCGCCGTGGAAGCCGCCCACGCGCAGGGGTTGGTACACGGCGATCTCACCCCACAGAACATCGTCATCACACGCCAACGCGACGGGGCGTTGGGGGCCCGCGTCATCGGAACGGCTGTCGTTCCCTTGCTCCGCGCATGCCCCGAGGCTAGCGCCCACTCCGCGCATACAGGCTCTGGAAAACACGCCGTGTCGTACATGGCGCCTGAGCTCATCGGCACCGGAGCATTCCCGTCTTCCGCAGATCTCTACTCGGTCGGCGCGTTGTTGCATCACATGGTGGTCGGCTCCCCACCGATCGGTTGGGAGACCGACGAGGGCTTCGAGGACATCCCAGGGCTCCCCGAAATCATTCATCGCGCAATGGCCAAACGTCCCGAGGGCCGCTATCCCGACGCCGCGTCCATGCTGGCGGCGCTCGAGTGGCTCGAGGTCGAGTCCTCCAAGCTCAACCCGCAGACCCAGGATATCGCGCCGTGGATGGAGTCGTCGCGAGTCGGGTCAATCCCCGTCCCGGCCCTGGCCTCCTCGCTGCCTCCTGCTCACGTCAGCAGCAACCATTCCGCCGGGACCGTGCTCAGCGTCTCAGCCGCACGGCCAAGACCCCAAGCGCCTGTCATCGTTCGGGACGCGACCTCGGAGGCCACCCGGCATTGGGTGCGAATCGCACTCTTACTGTTGCTCTTGGGTACGCTGGTCTTCTCCGGGTACTGGTGGAAGGGGCAAAGGGGCGCTAACCAAGAAGCCCCCTCCTACAACCTCGCCCCCGCCACAGAGCATGTCGACTAGGCCATCAGACCCACAATCCACCGACGAAGAGCTGATGGACGCTTACATCGATGGCAACGATGAGGCGTTCCGACTGCTATTCGAGCGCTACGCGCCAATTCTTCTTCGGTTGACTCGTCGGCACCTGCGGTCGGACGAACTCGCCGAAGAGATCGTCCAGCAGACGTTCTTTCGACTCCACGGAGCCCGCAACGACTTTCGTCGAGGCTCGAAGCTTCGGCCATGGGTCATGACCATCGCCATGAATCTGGTCCGCGAACACTGGCGGCGAAAGAAGCGCCGCAAAATGACCTCCCTGGAGGTCGAAACCCAAGCCGCACCCGAACCCGAATACTTGCCCCTCGAGCTTCGAGAGCGCTCGAAGCTCCTCCGCGAAGCCCTCGGCAAGCTCCCGACGAGCCAGCGGGAGGTAATCGAGCTCCACTGGTTTCAGGAGCGCCCCTACGCCGAGGTCGCGGTAATTGTGGGTACTTCCGAGGGTGCTGTACGCGTTCGCGCACATCGTGCGTACGCAACCTTGAAACAATTGTTGGTTTCAGAAATACGTGGTGATGAATGACTACAGGCAGCGATAGAGCGGGTCCCAACGCCGGCCTAAGCGAGCGCCTGCGTGAGCTCGAGCAGGAGGGCCCACCCGACAACACCGAGCTCATCGATCGCATGTTCGTCAATGTGAAGGACGAGTGCGACAAGAGCGACAAAACGATCGCTGGTTTTTTCCGTAGCCGGTCCACCATTGTCCGGCGGCTCATCGTGTTGACCGCGTTTGCGGTCTTGGCTGTGGCGGGCTTGAATACTCTCACTCTCATCGACGAGCCCCTGCGCGACGCACGGTGGATTGCGACGCTCGTTACCTTTTGCGTTCTTTTGATCGTCGCCATGATGATGGTGACGCGTCCGGTACATCTGCCAGAGCTCCGACACTGGCAGGTCGCGTGCCTCGTGTGCGTGGCGGTTGGCGCCACCGTGTTCGTCGCCTTTTGGCCGAGCGCGGGCGCGCACGCAGCTACGCACCAGCACAGCAGCGGAATGATGGCAGGCGCATGCATGGGGTTTGGGCTTCTGCTTGGCGTCCCCGTCTATGCGTTGCTCCGACTGGTCGACCGAGGGAACGCCTTTGGAAACCTAATCGCTGCGGCGGCCGCAGGGCTAGCTGGGAACTTCGTGCTCAAGGCGCATTGCGCCATCGAAACCACAGGGCACGTGCTTCTCGGCCACGCCTCGGTCGCCGTGTTGTTCGTCGTCGGTTTAGGGTTGGTTCACCGCTGGATTCCGTCTAAATAGGCGGTAACTCCTCGCCATTCGAAACGCGAAACAGGCTATGCTTCGCGGCCCAAGGAGAGATCAGTGAGCGAACAGCTGCGGCGTGACTTCAACGACAAGGGCATCCAGAAGGTTAAAGTTGGCGGGGTCGACGTCGACGGGGTCCTTCGTGGCAAGTACATCAGCCTGGAGAAGTTCTGGTCGGCACTGGAGAAGGGCTTCGGGTTCTGCGACGTGATCTTCGGCTGGGACATCAACGACCAGCTGTATGACAACGCGAAGGTCACCGGCTGGGACACGGGATACCCGGACGCCCTCGCCCGCATCGATGCGTCGACGATGCGTGTCTTGCCATACGCCCCGGACACCGCACATTTTTTGATCGACTTCTACACACAAGATGGTCAGCCGCATCCAGCTTGTCCCCGAGGCTTGCTCAAATCGATCGATCAGCGCGCGGTCGACGCCGGTTTCCGCGCCAAGTTCTCGGCCGAGTTCGAGTTTTGGGTCTTCCAAGAAACCCCGGAGACGCTCCACGAGAAGGGGTTTCGGGACCTGCAGCCCCTGAGTCCGGGGATGTTCGGTTACTCCTGGCTGCGTGAGGGGCAGCACCAACTCTTGGTCGACGATATCTTGGATACCTGCGCGGCCTACGATATCGAAGTCGAGACCCTCCACACGGAGACGGGTCCGGGCGTGTGGGAAGTCGCTCTTCGATACGACGATGTCGTGGCCGCTGCCGACAAGGCGGCACTCTTCAAGACCACGCTCAAGCAAATCTGCGATCGCCATGGCTACTCGGTGACGTTCATGGCGAAATGGAGCCCCGACTTGCCGGGGTCGAGCGGGCACCTCCACCAAAGCCTCTGGGACGTAGGCGGGCAGATCAACCTCTTCGCCGCAGCGGGAAGCGACACGCTGAGCGAAACCGGCCTGCACTATCTCGGCGGCTTGGTCACGTTGGCGCCGGAGCTCACAGCCCTTTATTCACCGTTCGTCAACAGCTACAAGCGGTATGTGCCCGGCGTCTGGGCGCCTCTCACAACGTCTTGGGGGATCGAAAACCGCACTTGCGGGGCTAGGGTAATCCTCGGACCAGGCGACCACGCCGCGCGTGTCGAGTTTCGCCAGACCGCGGCGGACATCAATCCATACATCGCCATCGCGACCTGTCTCGGCTCCGGGATTCACGGCGTCACGCAGGGAATCGCCCCACCCCCCATGACCTCGGGCGACGCGACCCACGACATCGATCCATCACTAGCGCTCCCGCTCACACTCGAAGCTGCGGTCGCCCGCCTCCGGGAGAGTGATTCCGCCCGCAACGTGCTTGGCGAAGACTTCATCGACCACTATATCCGCACCAGAGACTGGGAGTGTCGCGAGTATCGAAAGTCGGTGAGTGAGTGGGAGCTCGAGCGGTACTTCGAGTCTGTATGAAGGAGTAGTCGATGCTGAAACGCCTATTCTCAGAACGCCCTCTTCGCTTGCCTCACATCAGGCCGTACGTTCCACGCCCGAGCGATCCCTCGATCTTCTGGTTCAATAGCGAGCGCGGCGACGTCGTGTCGGACGTCGTCAATCGAATCTGCACTGCGCATGAGACCGACCGGACACAGCTCGAGATGGCCCTCAATGATGCGGCCTTTCACGAGATTCGACGCCTCGAGCGGCAGCGTGATAATGAGGCGCGAGACCGGCTCGGGTATTGGCGGTCGATGATCCGACGCATCGGCAAGATGGACGACACCGAGCAGCGGCGCGTACTCCACACGATCGTGTCCAACATGGGGCACGACGTGGCGGGCAACTTCGATCCTCGCGTGTACCGTTTCGCTCGCCAAGCGATACCACGACTGGTCGCGGGGGTCATGGAGCCACGACGGCTCGCCCGCAGTTTCTCCACACCCCAGTTCGAGGTGCTCGGCCGGGTGTTGAAAGTGCAAGGAGACATCGAGCATCTCCAGTATCTTCAGTCCGAGGGAAGCCTCGTCTTCGTTCCCACCCACTCGTCCAATCTCGACTCCATGGTGCTGGCGCAAGCGCTCGAGGTTTCTGGACTGCCGCCGGTCGTATACGGGGCCGGCAAGAACCTCTTCACCAACCCGATCATCAGCTTCTTCATGCACAATCTAGGCGCCTATCGGGTCGATCGCCGCATCCGCGTTCAGCTCTACAAAGAAGTACTGAAACTCTACTCCCAAGTGATGATCGAACGTGGCTATCACTCCCTTTTCTTTCCTGGTGGGACGCGAAGCCGGTCCGGCATGATCGAGCGGCATCTCAAGCTTGGGTTACTTGGCTCCGCTGTGGAAGCGTTCACGACGAATCGCGTGCGACGCGTCGATCGACCGGTGTGGTTCGTTCCGACGACGATCAACTACGCGCTGGTGCTCGAAGCAGAGACCCTCATCCGAGACTGGCTCACCGAAGAAGGCAAAGCCCGCTACATCATCGAAGACGACGAGTTCTCCCGGATCGATCGTTGGTTCGCGTTCTTCCGCAAGGTGGTCGGGATGAGGGGCGCCTGCATCGTTCGCTTCGGCAAGCCCATCGACCCGTTCGGAAACCTGATCGACGACAAGGGAGCATCGCTAAGCCCTGCGGGCCACACTATCGACCCCGGCGGCTACGTAGAGAGACGAGGGACGCCTGTCGTCGATGCGGCTCGAGACGCCGCGTACACCCGAGAGCTCGGAACCGTGCTCGCCGAGCGGTACGAGCGGGACACCGTTTTGATGAGTACCCATGTGGTCGGACACGTCCTGTTTCGCCATCTCGTACAGGCGACGCCCGGGATGGATCTTTTCGCGCGTCTTCGGCTCCGTGGCGAGATCAGCATCGATCGGGAGGTCGTTCGCAAAGACCTCGGCGATGCCCGGGATAGGCTAGTCGCGCTCGAATCGAAGGGTGAAGTCCTGATCAGCGACGTTGTCCGCGAAGACACGCCGGACCATCTACTCGAGCGAAGCCTCAAGTTCTGGAACGGTTACCACGACTCCACCGCGGCCAGCCTCGAGGACGACCGCGTCGTGCTCCACGACCCGTCCCTGCTCCTCTACTACCAGAACAGGCTGGTGTCGTTCGCCGAACGGATCGCCGACGCCGAGCAGATGCCGGCAGCCTGCGAGATCGAAGCACTGGGGGTTCACCGATGAGCCTCCGGGTCGGCGTGGTTGGCGCAGGCGGGTTTGGACAAGCGATCGCCCGCGCAAGCGCGCGCCACGGGCACGACGTCGTGTTGTGGAGCCGACAGGAACGATCGTCACCGGAGTCGATCCGCGCGTCGACCGCGATAGCCGACATGAAGGATCGCGACCTGATCTTTCTTGCGGCGCCTGCACGGCACGCAGCGAGTCTCGCTGATCTGCTCGGCGAGGTCGTCGACGGACGGCACCTGATCGTGCACATCAGTCGTGGCCTCATCGGTGCGGAGCTCAAAACCATCACGACCGTGCTTCGCGAGCGCACGGCGGTGCGTCGCCTTGGCGCCCTCGCCGGCCCCCTCGTTGCCGATGCACTTGCGGAAGGACGACCGGGCGGCGCCATTCTCGGAACCAGATTTCCGGAGGTGACCGAGATGGTTCGTGAAGCCCTCGGCGGCTCCGAGCTCCGAGTCTACGACACCAAAGACGTGATCGGTGTGCAATTGGCCAGCGCCACGGTCGGCTTTCTGACGGTGGTGCTCGCCTACGCGCAAGCGGCCGGCGCCGAGCCAAGCACCCTGGCGGTCTTGGCGACCCGCGGGATGGTCGAGGTCTCACGCATCGGTCAGGCACTCGGTGCAAGCAAAGAAACGTTCATGGGCCTTGCTGGCCTCGGAGACTTGATCGCTGCGGTGGCCGGTGACGAGCGAGTCGAATCCCGCCTCGGCCGCGCGATGGCGCAAGGCACAGACCTCGTGAAGGCGATCGCTGAGGGGGGCGAATACGTCGAGGGGGTCGAAGTCGCCCAGCATCTCCTGGAGTACGCCAACCGGCTCGGATTAGAGACTCCGATCTCCTCGGTCTTCGTCGAGGTCTCGAACGGTCGCATGACCCCCGACCAGGCAATTCGCGCCCTGATGGAGAGGCGCGCGCACCAAGAATGACAGATATGCAGGACCTGGTTTTGTGGAGCTTCCCCACTCGGGTCCTCTTCGGGGAGGGCGCCGCCACGCAGTGCAGCGTCGAGGCGCTCCGACTCGGGGGCAGACGGGCACTTTTGGTTGCCGACGAAGGTATCGAGGCCGCTGGGCTACTCGGCTCGATTCGCGGCGCCCTCGATGCAGCCGGAGTCGCACACCAGTCAGCGCTCGACATTTCGTCTAACCCGCTCGAGTCCGAGGTGCTCAGCGCAGCACGTGCATACGATACCTTCAACGCAGACATCGTCATCGGTGTCGGGGGGGGAAGCGTCCTCGACGTTGCTAAGCTCGTCAGGCTCGCCACTACGCACCCGGCGCCGTTGGCGCAGTATGACGACGCCATCGGCGGAAGCGAAAGCATCTCAGGCCCGTTGCCACCCATGATTGCGATCCCGACGACGGCCGGCACTGGAAGCGAAGTCGGCCGAAGCGGGGTCGTCACGATCCAAGCGACCAACCGCAAGACCGTCATCTTCTCGCCGCTGCTTCTGCCCGACGTGGCGATCTTGGACGCCGAGATGACCCAGACTATGCCGCCGATGATGACGGCGGCGACGGGAATGGACGCTCTCACGCATTGTGTCGAGGCCTATTGCTCGGAGGGTGATCACCCGATGGCAGATGCGATCGCCCTAGGAGGGATCCGCCTCTGTCACCGGTCACTTGAAATCGCAGTCGAGGACGGCGCGAACCTGAAAGCACGTGGGGAAATGCTGAAAGCCGGCATGATGGGGGCCGTCGCTTTCCAGAAGGGTCTTGGCGCTTGCCACTCGCTTGCGCACCCCCTCTCGACCGAATTCGGGATGCACCACGGTCTCGCCAACGCAATCTGTTTGCCCGCCGTGCTCGATTTCAACCGAAGTACCATTCCAGACCGCATCGCCGAGATTGCGAGGCAGCTCGGCGTACGAAGCGACGACGCCAACACATTGTCTTTCGAGTGTGCCGGCGCGGTTCGAGCACTGCGAAGCGCGGTCGGGCTTCCGTCGGATCTGCGCTCCCAGGGCATCGAAGAGAACGACTTACCACAGCTCGCCGCGTTGGCTTTCGCGGACCCTTGCCACCAGCTAAACCCTCGGAGGTGCTCACAGGACGATCTGCTAGCGCTCCACAAGGCGTGCCTCGACGATGTATAAGCGCCGCAAAGGAAAGCTCGAAACTGTAGGGAAACTCCTCCAGGGGGTCTACCCGGCGCCCGAACAACTCGCAGCCGCGAAGGCGTTCGCATGGTGGAGTCGGTCCGTACCGCCACGCATCCTGGAGCACGCGCGGCCGGTCAAGCTTTCTCATGGTCTCTTGATCGTACACGTGAGCTCGTCGGTCTGGGCTAACGAGCTTCACTACCTCGCCGAAGATCTCCTTCAGCAGATTCGCAAGCACGCGCCCGACAGCGGGATCCAAAAGCTTCGGTTCAAGGTAGGCCCCCTGCCAGACCTCCCCAAGCGCG
>CAXMND010000179.1:0-64955 GCA_964194675.1 uncultured Coxiellaceae bacterium
AAGCGACCGGTTCCCGCGGCGGTCGAAGCGGCTGAGTAGGGCGGTTGGGGTCGTCTCGTGCGATCGTTGTGGTAATTCGAGCACGAGCACGAGCACGAAGACGAGCACGAAGACAACTACGACCACGACCACGAAGACGACCACGAAGACGACTGCGAGGGGTCGATGATTGACGAACGCCGCAAGTCCGCTGTGGATCCGAGAGGCGGGGGCTTTCTGGGATTGGGCTCAGGGATTGGGCTTGTTGTTGCTAGTATGGTGGGAGCGGGAGTCTTCCTCGGCGCTGGCTTCATGGCTCAAGAGTTGAGCGCTGGTCTGATTCTTATCGCGTGGGTCGTTGGTGCGTTGTTGGCGATGGCCGGGGCACGAACCTATGCCGAGGTGAGTGTGCTCATACCGCGTTCGGGCGGTGAGTATCGTTATCTATCCGAGCTGATTCATCCCGCGGTCGGGTACCTCGCTGGGTGGGCATCGTTGCTGGTGGGTTTCGCCGCGCCCACCGCGATCAGTGCTTACGGCGCGGCGGCGTTTGCTTTTGCGGTTCTGGGAACGGGGGACGCGCGTTGGGGGGCGACGGGATTGATTTTGGCGCTGAGCTTCTTTCACGCCGCTGAGCTTCGCCTGTCGAAGTGGACACAAAACAGTCTGGTCATCGTGAATGGGATGCTCCTCGTCGGGTTCATCGCTGTCGGGTTGTCGCTCGGCAGCCACGAGTGGCCGACGTGGGTGGCCCCGGGGAGGAGCACTGGCTTCTCGGCGCTGCCCTTCGCGACGAGCCTTTTCTTCGTGGCCTACGCGTTCTCGGGTTGGAATGCAGCGGCCTACGCCGCGGAGGAGTTCCGGCATCCCACCCGCGACGTCCCACGTGCGATGCTCATCGGCTGCGGCGTGGTCGGGGTGCTCTACTTACTCGTGAACTGGGTGCTCGTCGCCAACCTCACCCCAGCGCAAGCCGAGGTCGTGTTCCAGTACGAAGAGGCTCGCGTCACGCTGGGCCATCTGGTGGCTGAAGATCTCCTCGGTGAGGTCGGTTCGAACATCATGTCTACGGCCATCGCGATCGCCATGCTGTCGAGCACGAGCGCCATGCTCCTCGTCGGCCCCCGCGTGTATGCCGAAATGGCACGCGATGGTTTTCTTCCGTCGGCCCTGCGTGGAAAGCCCGGTACACCCCCGCGCGCATCGGTTTTCGTCCAAGGGGCGCTCGCGATCCTTCTCCTGCATCTCCATTCGATCGGAGAGCTCCTCAGCAACGTGGCCGGCGTCCTCGTCTTGTTCTCGGCGCTGGTCGCGGTCGGTCTACTCTTCGTCAGCCGACGACGGCCGGACCTTCCGCCCCCGAGGCCGCAGGCTCTATTCGCCGCTCTCGTGTACGCGGGGTCGTCGGGGTGGATGCTCTACAACGCTTTCAAGAGTCAGACAGGGTTGTTGCCGTGGCTCGGCGTGGTCGGCGTAGCGGGCCTTGCTGGGTACTTTGCGACCCGATCTTCGTAGTCGTAGTGGTACTCGAAGATGCAGACGAAAAAGCGGTTACTCGCCCACGATTGCGTCGAGCGCGCTCGCATGCGCATGGGCGAGCTCTTCGACCGGCACCTCGCACACGCCCTTGATACCGAGGGTGTGGCCTGCGACGGTGCCAAGCGTCTCGAACGGGACGCCGAGGCGCTTACATACCGAGAGCGCCTCGTCCACGTGGTCCGAGGGTAGGCTCACTATGATCCGCGACGGTTCTTCGCTGAAAAGCAATGCATGGGCGGGCGCGTCTCCGCCGGCAGGGAGTGAGACGCGCGCCCCGTGGCCGTGCGCGATGCAGGCCTCCGCCAAGCATATGGCAAAGCCGCCGTCGCTGACATCGTGGGCGCTGCTGACCAGTTGTCGTTGCGCAAGCTCGAGCATGGCGTGCTGCAACACGGCCTCGGCATCGAGGTCGATGCCAACCGGGGCGCCAGTGACCGAACCCGTCGTTTGCACGAGCCACTCCGACCCACCCAGAACACCGCGTGAAGGTCTTCCGAGGTGCGCCACGACGTCGCCCTCGGTGACGAATCCCAGCCCGAGTCGGTGCGCTGGGTCCTCGAGCTGGCCGACTACCGCAACGGTCGGTGTGGGTAGGATCGAATTTCCGTCGGTCTCGTTGTAGAAGCTCACGTTTCCGGACACGACCGGCGCCCCAAGCGCGGTGCACGCCGCGGCCAATCCGTCGATCGCTTGGGCGAAGCGCCACATCTGTTCCGGCACCTCGGGGTTTCCGAAGTTGAGGCAGTCGGTCAAACCTAGTGGCTTGGCCCCCACGCACACCACGTTGCGCGTGCATTCCGCGACTGCCATTGCAGCGCCGCCAAAGGGATCGAGCTCGACGTGGCGTCCATTGCAGTCAGCCGACACGGCGAGGAATTTTTCTCGAGTGCCGTTGGCGTCGCTGCAGAACACACGAACGACTGCTGCGTCGCCGTCACCGGGACGAACCACAGTCCCGTCTTGGACGATGTGGTCGTACTGTCTCCAAATCCATGACCTGCTTCCGATGTTGGGAGAGCCGATCAGACCCAATATTGCGACTCCGAGGTTGTCAGGCGCATCGTCGGTCATGGAGACCAAGGTTGCTGTTTCGGGACTCGCCTTCTGCGGGCGGTCGTATTTGGGTGCGCAGTCTGTCAGCAGGTCGACCGGCAGATCCACGACGACGACGGGGTCGGGCTCGGTCGGTGCGTCATCGAATGGATCGTGGCCCGGCGTGGCTTTACAGACGAAACGGCTCGTGTCGGTGACGCGGCCGACGATCGATGCGTCGAGATCCCACTTGGCGCAGATGTCGAACACCTCTTGCTCGCGGCCTCGTTTGGCCACCATGAGCATGCGTTCCTGAGACTCGCTTAGGAGCATTTCATACGGACTGAGCGCGCACGTCCGCCGCGGGATCGCATCGAGGTCGAGCTCGATACCGTTGCCCGCGCGTGCCGCCATTTCCACCGACGATGAGGTCAGCCCCGCGGCGCCCATGTCTTGTACTCCGGCCAAACAGTCGGTCGCGAAGATCTCGAGACAGGCCTCGAGAAGAAGCTTCTCCATGAAGGGATCACCCACCTGCACCGTAGGAAGCTTGCTATCGGTGTCTTCGCCGAACTCGGCGCTTGCCATCGTCGCGCCATGAATGCCGTCGCGTCCGGTTTTCGCCCCGACGTAGATGACCGAGTTCCCGACGCCCTCGGCCCGGCCGAAGAACAGCTTGTCTGTCTTGGCGATGCCGACCGTGAAGGCGTTGACCAGAATGTTGCGGTCGTAGCTGGCGTCGAACTGCACTTCGCCGCCCACGGTGGGCACGCCGATGCAGTTGCCGTAGCCGCCGATCCCTGCGACGACGCCTTTGAGCAGATGCGGCGTCTTTGGATGGTCGGGTCGGCCGAACCGTAGCGAATTGAGTGAGGCCACCGGTCGGGCGCCCATGGTGAACACGTCGCGGAGAATGCCGCCCACACCCGTTGCGGCGCCTTGATAGGGCTCGATGTACGAAGGGTGGTTGTGGGACTCCATCTTGAACACCGCACAGAAACCGTCACCAATATCGACCGCGCCGGCGTTTTCGCCCGGGCCCTGCACGACCTGGGGACCCTCGGTGGGCAATCGTGAAAGATGTACTCGGGAGGACTTGTAAGAGCAGTGCTCGGACCACATCACGCTGATGACCCCGAGCTCGGCGTAGCTTGGCTTTCGGGAAAGCGTGGCGAGAACGCGGTCCCATTCGTGGTCGGCCAGCCCGAACTCGCGTGCGAGCTCTGGGGAAGCGTCTGGTTCTCCAGGGAAATTTGGGGGCGTCGTCATTCGAGTCCCAGGTGGCGCTGGAGTGATTGAAAGAGGCGCAACCCATCGTCGTTTCCGAGGATGGCTTCGCTGGCCCGTTCGGGGTGTGGCATCATGCCGAGTACGTTCTTGTCGCGATTGTAGACACCCGCGATGTCGTCGACCGCGCCATTCGGATTGGCCGCGCCGCCTTCGGGCGCATCGCCGTGGCGCGTGCAGTAACGAAAGGCGACCTGATCGTTGGCGTCGAGCTCCTCCAATGCTTCGGGGCTGCACTGATAACGCCCGTCTGCGTGGGCGATCGGAAGGCGCAGCACCTGCCCCCTGCCCATATCGGTGAAGGGTCCACCGTTTTCGACGCGAACGAAGATGTCTCGGCACTCGAACCGAAGATGCGCGTTGCGGGTGAGGGCGCCCGGCAGGAGGCCCATCTCGGTGAGGACTTGAAAGCCATTGCAGATGCCCAGGATTGGCCCTCCACGGTCGGCAAACTCTCGAATCGCATCGACGATCGGGCTAAAGCGCGCGATCGCTCCGGCTCGCAAGTAGTCTCCGTACGAGAAACCACCCGGAATCAACACAGCGTCAGCGTCCCCGAGCGAAGGCTCTTTGTGGAAGGCGTACCAAGCGTCGGCCCCGAGGACATCCCTCACAGCGTGAAGGGCGTCCCAATCCGCGTTTGAACCTGGAAATTGAACGACAGCGACTCTCATCGGGGGCGACTCGGGCTTCTAGGCGCGCGGAGCATACGGACCGACCGAGCCCGAGGCAACGCGGAAACTCGACTATTGAACGAGCTCGAAATACTCGTGCGAGATCTCGGGCTCGAGCCCCTCGACGGGGATCAAGCGAAACACGATCGTGCCGCGACAGCTTGCGGCATCGACCAGCCCGTACGTGCGGCTGTCCTGTCCCATGTAGCCCCGATAATCGCCCAATAGGTAGAGCTTGCCGGGCTCGACAGCCGTCTTGCGGACCAAGTGCTGACGGTTCTGGTTGAAGAAGATCTGGTGATTGTCACTTCCGCTGACTTCATTGCCCCACACGACCGAGCTTTTCACGTCTTTGTCCTCGTTGTAGAAGTCGGTGAGGCCACGCTCTTCGAACCGGACGGGCTGGCCGTCGATCCGAAGGACATCACGGAACGATTCGATCGTGCTACCCTCGGTCGCCGCGACTCGGCCGACCACCCATCCTTCTTCGGTCGGGTGCTTGCAGACGGCAATGGAGCCGTGCACCGGCTCGCCCCGCTTGTTGATCAGGACTCGCTCGCCGTGCACGAGCGTGGGGGCCATACCGTTGTGTTCCATCAAGGCGACGTCGAACAGGATCACCTTCAGCAGAAGCAGCACGATGATGACCGCCGCGCCGATCCACGACAAACACCCGAGTCCGCTTCGAATCCACCCCACGAGCTCGGCTATTCAACGTTTGCGTGGTCCTTGTCAAGCCGGCTGAGGAAACCGTCGAGGACGATTCTCGGTTCCTCCGCATCGCAGACCGCGCGCTGAACTGCGACTCCCTGGGCGCCGGCGTCGAGCAGCGGCTCTACTTCCTCCAGTCCGATGCCACCGAGCGCGAACACCGGGATCTGGAGGCCAGCGATCGCTCGCCGAAAACCCTCCACTCCAATCGGCGGATTCTTGCCGGGGACTTCGCGCACCGGGCTCAGGAACGCATACGTCGCGCCGGTCTCCTGCGCCGCGACAAGACCAGCTCGATCGTGACGGGATACGCCGATCATCTCGAGGCTCGGCCATTGGTGTCGGATCTGCGCGATCAGCAAGCCGGTTTCCGGGAGGTGGACCCCGTCGGCGCCGATGATGTGGGCTACATCGGCGCGCTGGTTGACCACCAGGGGGCTCCCGACCGACTCGGTTAACACCCGCAGCTCGCGTCCCCACTCGATCAGTGCTCGGTCAGAAGTGCGCTTTGCACGGAGTTGAACCCCGATCTGGCCACCCGCCCGGCCCTCGAGCGCTCGTCGCACGGAGGCGACCGGCCCGGCCTGGTGATCTGGGCTTGTGATGATCCAGATCCGCGGAAGCTTGGTCGGCATCGATTCGCCGCGGTTACGATCGGCCGTCTTGGTCGGAGCCGATCACTCCCTCGATGGGGCTCGACGCAGTCGCGTAGAGCTTTCGCTGAATTCGACCCGCCAGGAACGCGTCGCGCCCCGCCTGTACGGCGAGCTTCATCGCCCGCGCCATCGTCACCGGGTCTTTTGCGCCCGCGATGGCGGTGTTCATCAGGACGCCGTCGATCCCGAGCTCCATTGCGACTGCGGCGTCGGAGGCGGTACCCACGCCCGCGTCGACGATCACCGGGACGCTGGCGTGTTTCACGATGATCTCGATGTTGAACGGATTGCGGACGCCGAGGCCGCTTCCGATAGGCGCCGCGAGCGGCATGACCGCGGCGCAGCCAAGATCTTCGAGGCGCCTCGCTGCGACCGGGTCATCGTTGAAGTAGGGCAGCACGGTGAATCCATCGTCAACCAAGGTCTTGGCAGCCTCGAGTGTCGCGGGCACATCCGGGAAGAGGGTCTTTTCGTCGCCGATGACCTCGAGCTTCACCAGTGGGGTATCGAGGAGCTCGCGCGCCAAGCGCGCCGTCCGAACCGCATCCTCGGCGGTGTAACAGCCGGCTGTGTTGGGGAGGAGAGTGTAGCCGCCTTCGCGAAGCACCGACATGATCGTTTCTCTTCCGGTGGCCTTCAAATCGACGCGGCGCACCGCCACTGTCACGACCTCGCACCCTGAAGCTTCGAGAGCTCCTCTCGCTGTGTCGAGATCCGGATACTTGCCCGTACCCGTGAACAGCCTCGACCGGAACTCGAACTGGCCGATCGCGAGAATATCTTCGGACACTCAACCACCTCCTACGAAATGCACCACCTCGACGCGATCGCCCTCGGCGAGCTGGGTGTGGGCATGCTGCGCTCGTGGCACGATCTCTTCGTTGCGCTCGACGGCAACCAAGACGTCCGCGAGGCCTAGCGAGGCCAGCAAGTCCCTGATGGTCGCGTTCGAGTCCACCTGTCGTTCCTCACCGTTGACGACGAGACGCATCAGCAGAGAGTAGGGCGGCCCCCGAGGCGCCGCAAGCGAACGGGATCGATGGGCGCAGCGGACTCCGGGTGATAGGCTCGCCATCGTGAAGAAGATCTTGGAGGGCGACAATCTCTCCGTTCTCCGGACGCTTCCCCGAGCGTTCGCGCGGCTCGTCTATATCGATCCCCCGTTTAACACGGGTCGTAGGCAGGCTCGAGAGCGGATGCATGTAAAAGCCGCTGCCGACGGGGAACGCACGGGCTTCGGCGGCCGGCGATACGAGGTAGAGCGTCTCGAGAGTCCCACGTACGAGGACGATTTCGACGACTACATTTCGTTTCTGATCACTCGTATCGAGGCCGCCCTGCCTTGCCTGACCCCCGATGGGTCGTTTTTCGTGCATCTCGACTACCGTGAGGTGCACTACGCCAAGGTCGCGCTCGATCGATTGCTCGGCCGCGATCGATTCCGCAACGAGATCATTTGGGCGTATGACTTTGGAGGTCGCCCGAAGCGATGGTGGCCCGCCAAGCACGACAGCATCCTTTGGTACACCCTCGACCCCGAGCGCTACGTCTTCCAATTCGAAGAAATGGATCGCATTCCGTACATGGCGCCAGGCCTCGTCGGAAAAGAAAAGGCAGCCCGCGGCAAGACACCGACTGACGTGTGGTGGCACACGATCGTTCCAACAGCGGGCAAAGAGAAGACCGGCTACCCGACCCAGAAGCCCCTCGGGGTGCTCGAACGAATCATCAAGGTGCATACCGAGCCGGGTGACATCGTCCTCGACTTCTTCGCCGGGAGCGGGACGACGGGTGAAGCAGCCGCGCGCCACGATCGTGGCTTCGTCCTCATCGACGAGAATCCTGAAGCGATCGCGGTCATGTCCGAGCGGCTAGCAGCCTGGGATCCCGAGGTCGTCCAGACGGCCCCTACCGAGGAGTGAATTCCACTTCGAACACCGCGGGCCACAGCTTTCCTGTTAGCAAGAACGTCTTCGTGTCGGGGTTGTAGGCGATTCCGTTGAGCACATCGGCGCGGGTCGCCTCTTCACCCGAGAGCAGACCCCTCGCATCGATAGAGGCGGTCACGTCGCCCGAGTTGGGGTCGATCCGCACGATCTCGTTTCGACGCCAAATGTTCGCGTAGATCTGGGGACCCACACATTCGAGCTCATTGAGCATTCGGACCGGAATGCCTTCCTGGCGGACCGTCAGTCGTCGACGGACCTCCATCGTCCCGGGATCGCGGAAGGTGAGTATCGATGACCCGTTGCTCATGATCAACGAGGTACCGTCGAAACAGAGCCCCCAACCCTCGCCGTCGTACCGGAGCGTCCCTTGCTCTTCGAGCGTATCGAGATCAGAGACGATCGCTTGCCCAGAGCGCCACGTCAACTGCACGAGCCGTTCGCCGATGCGCGCCAACCCCTCCCCGAAAAGCCTTCGGTCGAGCCTTTGCTCAGCCAGCACTTTTCCGTCCTCGAGCTTCACCCTTCGAAGGGACGACTGGCCGTACTCACCCGTGCTTTCGTACATGACACCGTCATGCCAAATCAGGCCCTGCGTGAAGGCGTTTGCGTCGTGGGGATAGCGTCGCAGCACTCGGGTGCGGAGCGCTTCGATCTCGACCCTTGGGGCCGGGATCTGAGGGTCCGAGGGTCGGATCTCGACGGGCGCGACCGTCTCTTCGGTCGGTTTTCGAAAATTGGGTGCGAGAAAAACGCCCACTGCGATCATGCCGCCGATTAGCATGCCGCCCCACATGACACGAGTGGATCGCTGCTCGGCGCGTTTCATTGCTTCGGTCTGCCGTCGTTGGGCCCGCGCCATGCAGGCCGAAGCCTAGTCGCCTCGGGTGGGGACGCCAACGCTTGACGCCGACGATGGCACCCACTAGCCAGAAGCCGTGCACCCCGACTCCCCAACGCCGTTGCGACCGAGCATCCAAAGCGCCGACGCTTCGCTTCGGCCGACGCGCGCGGAGATCCTGCTCGATGCGATCGCGCACAACCTGCGGGTGGTTCGTCAAGCTGCGCAAGGGCGGAAAGTCCTCGCAGTCGTGAAGGCGGACGCATACGGCCACGGGATCGTGCCGGTTTCCCAGAAGCTTCAGGCCGAGGGTGTGGACGGTTTTGGCGTTGCTTTGGCGGAGGAGGGGCTCGAGCTTCGAGAGGCCGGGATCGATCGCGCGATTCTCGTGCTCAACGGGATTCATGGCGGGGCCCATCGCGATGTGATCGCCGCGGGTCTCACCCCTGTGCTCTATGAGATCTCCGAAGCGGCTGCATTTCATGCGGTGGCGGGCGGCCGTCCAATCGATGTTCACTTGAAGGTCGACACCGGCATGGGACGCCTCGGAGTCCCCGTGGCTTCGCTCACCGAGTTCCTGACAGAGCTTCGGAGCTTCCCATCGATTCGGATCGCCGGGCTCATGACGCATCTCTCCACCGCTGACGTCGACCCGGATTTCGTCGCTGCCCAACTGAAAAGCTTCGCCCATGCTGATGGCCTCGTTCGAAGGTACGGCCACGATCCGGCTGTCCGACATGCAGCGAATAGTCCGGCGCTCTTCCGTCATCCCGAAGCGCACTTCGACTGGGTTCGTCCCGGGCTTGCGCTCTACGGCTATGCAGGTGCCGATTCGATCGATGCGCCGCTTCGGCCGGCCATGCGCTGGCGCACCGAGGTCATTCGGCTCCGGATTCTCGAGCCCGGCGAGTCGGCTGGGTACGGGCGAGCATTTCGAGCGACCCGAGAGACGCGACTCGCGACGCTTCCGCTCGGCTACGGAGACGGCCTTCTTCGCTCGGCGTCCAACCGCGCGCAGGTCCTGATTCGCGGTCACCGTTGTTCGGTGGTCGGCAACGTATCGATGGATCTCACCACGATCGACGTGTCGACCGTGTCTGACGTGGTGTCGGGCGACGAAGTGCTCCTGCTCGGTGAGCAGGATGGCGAATCGCTCGATGCGCGCGATCTCGCACGCGCGACCGGTACGATCCCCTATGAGGTCCTGACGAACGTGTCCCGTCGCGTGCCTCGCATCTATCTGAATGGGTGACTTGTCGCCGCGAAAACATGGTATGAAACCTCGTGACTGGCGCAGCCCCTACGGCGTCTTCGGCCCCCGAAAAAGATAGAGCTCGCCGCGTCGCTCGCGGTCTGGTTCGCGGCTCGGGCGAATGGTTCGTCAAGCTCCTCCTATCGCCGTTCGTCGAGCTCGGCGCGCTTTCCAAGATGTTGGGCGAGGCGATCTTCTGGGGTATTCGCCCCCCCTATCGAGGGCGACTTCTCATCGAGGCGATGGAGTTTGTGGGCGTCGGATCGGTCTTCCTCGTCTCGTTGACGGCCCTGTTCGTCGGAGGCGTTCTGGCGTTGCAGCTGGTCGATGGGTTCCGCGACTTTGGCGCCGAAAACCAAACCGGTGCGGTGATCGGCCTGGCGCTAGCGCGTGAGATAGGGCCCGTCTTTACGGCCCTCATGGTGACCAGCCGTGCGGGGAGCGCCATGACGACCGAGCTCGGCTCGATGCGCGTCACGAACCAAATCGATGCCCTGGTATCGATGGCGGTGAACCCGGTGCAGTTCTTGGTCGTGCCACGACTGGTAGCTGGCTTCGTGATGGTCCCCGTATTGACGATACTCTTCGACGTCGTCGGCGTGTTCGGCGCTTTTTGCGTCGCGGTTTACTTGATGGGGCTCGATCCAGGGGTTTTCATGGATCGCTTACAGTGGCTGGTGGATTGGGACGACGTGTCGCAGGGGCTCACCAAAGCCATGGTCTTCGGCGTCGTCGTGACTCTGATCGCGTGTCGGCAAGGCTTCTACGCAAAAGGCGGCGCCGCCGGAGTAGGCCGCGCCACCAATCGGTCCGTCGTACACAGCGCGATCGCGATCCTCATGCTCGATTACCTGGTCACCAGCATCATTCTCGGTGAAGGATTTCTGTGATGAAGCTCTTTCGAGGCAACTTGATGCGTGCGACCCGGCCCCCGCTGCCGGAGGAGATCAAGACCCACCCGATCCACGTGCAGATCCGAGACCTTCACAAGTCGTATGGCGACCACCACGTGCTCCGGGGCGTGTCGCTGGACATCTATCGCGGCAAGACCAATCTCGTCATCGGTCCGTCGGGTTCTGGCAAAAGTGTGCTCATGCGCCAGTTGATTCGGCTCGAAAAACCGGACTCCGGGCAGCTGTGGGTGAACGGCATCGACTTCGCCCGTCTCGGAGGCCTCGATCTCGCAGCGAAACGCCGCACTTTCGGCATGGTGTTTCAGATGTCGGCACTGTTCGACTCGATGACCGTGTTCGACAACGTCGCGTTTCCCCTCCGCGAGCACACCGATCTCTCGCGCAAAGAGGTCCGGGACCGCGTTATGGACCGCCTAGCAGCCCTCCGTATCGCCGAGGCCGTCCACAAGATGCCCGCCGAGCTCTCCGGCGGCATGCAGAAGCGTGTCGCGGTGGCGCGCGCGATGATCCTCGAGAGCGAAATCCTCATCTACGACGAGCCGACCACCGGCCTCGATCCCATCACCACCGAGATGGTCGACGACCTGATCACCGAGGCGGAGGAGATGTTTGGTGTGACCTCGATCGTGATCAGCCACGATATGGCCTCCGTCGTCCGGATCGCTGACTACCTGAGCTTTCTGCACGAAGGGCAGATCGGCGCGAGCGGAACCCGCGAAGAGCTCCTGCACAGCGACCACCCCGCAACCGCCGAGTTCGTTCGCGCCTCCCGCGTTAGCCTAGACTAAAAGCGGGACAGCGGACACATCGGGAGCTGCTATAGTCCGCGCCGCCAAATGAGAAATCGGTCTGATGTCTTTCGCCTGTTGGTCCGCCTGACGGGCCCCGCGTTGTTGGTGGCTGTCATTTGGACGCTCGACGACAAACCTGCACTGTGGGCTGCAGTCAGGAACGCGAGTTGGCCGCTCCTCGGGACGGCGGTGATCCTCATCCTGCCGGTCATTCATCTGAAGGTGGTCCGGTGGCGTGGGCTTCTTGCGGCCCGGGGCTTTCCCTATCCGATGGGCCGTACGTACGCCGCCGTGTTGTCTTCGCTGTACCTAGGGATGTTGACCCCGGGGCGTGTGGGCGACGCGCTGCGGATTCAGTACGTCCATCAGGACATCGATGCGCCGTACAGCGAGGGCTTGGCCGCCACGTTGATGGATCGGTTCTGCGATCTGTACGTCGTCGCGGGAGTTGCGGCTCTCGGCATCGCCCACTTCGGGTCCGCGCTCCGCAACGATCTGGCATATGCGATTTGGGTCGCGGTGGCGATAGCGCTCGTGGCGCCGGCGTTGTTGCTCGCCAAGAGTCCCGCAGAGCTTTTCGGTCGTCTCCTTCGCCGGTTCACCGAGCGCTGGCACGCCAGCCTCGAGGGTCTGCTCAAGGCCTTACGTTCTCTCGTCAAGAAGAGCCTCGTTGTCGCGATCCCCCTCACGATCGCCGCGTTCGCAATCAACTACGTGCAAGGCTGGCTGGTGGCACGCGCGATCGGCGTAGAGCTCAGTTACGTCGATGTGGCGAGCCTGCTCGCAGCGATCAGTTTGCTCGGCTTGATGCCAATCTCGATTTCAGGGATCGGCGTACGTGAGTTGTTCCTCTCCCTGGTGTTTCCGGCGTTGGGCTTCTCCCCAGCGCAAGGGGTTGCGTTCGGTCTTCTCGTGTTTCTGTGCGTCAACCTCTCCACCGTGCTCGTCGGATTCGTCGCTTGGCAGGCAGCTCCCCCCCCTTTCGATGTCCGCGACATGGGCCCTGGACAAAGTGGGGGTTTGCCATGAACGGCAGTGGCAACGCTACCCCTCGGGCACACGGGAGCGCACAGCTCCTCGGCTGGTTGCTAGTCGGCATCGCCAATATCGTAGCGACGTGGCTGACGATCGATATGCCGGCCGCCGGGGTGGTCGTGCGCATGCGCCAGCACGCATACGACCTCGGGCACGCGCTTGCTCTTGGATTGCTCAGCTGGGCGGCGGTTGCCGCGTGGCAGCGTTGGGGGCCGCGCAAGCCGATCGCCAGCTACCTGACGCTTTCGGTCCTCGCGATTTTCATTGGGCAGTGGGTGCTGCGACCAGACGTTCGAAGCAGCGTGGGCATGTTGCGGCTAGAAAGCGGTTGGGCCCTCGCCACCTTCCTTGCGGCAGCACTCGCCGCCATGTGCGTCCCGATCAGTGCCTGGCTGGGACGAACATTCGTGCGTTATGTAGGCTACGCTCCGATCTGGCTCTTGGCCGCTTTGCTGGCGGTCGGGCATCAATTGATATTGAGCAATCTGTACTTGGGCATCCACGCCTACGCGACCTGGTGCGCGGCGATCCTCGGTGCAGCGGGTTTCCAGCCTCTGGCGGCGAGACTCGAACGGCGCCTCGCGCACCGCTCACCATGGGTGCGGAAGCTGACCTTGGCCTTGTTGGCCGCGGCGGCTGCGGCATCGTTATGGGTTCGCGCCCCATCCGACGTGGGCATACAAATGGTGCAGCTGCCGGGTTCGGTGGTGGCGCAGTGGGGTACCGTGACGCTACGAAGCTTGGCGCCTACCACGACCAAGGAAGCCACGAGGACGCCCACGCCGCCCACGCCGCCCACGCCGCGAGACGAGGTGACATGGCTGCCCGACAGGCCGATCGTGGTGTTGCTCGTGGTCGACGCTCTGCGGGCAAACGTCTTGGACCATCACGCGTCACAGCTTCCCGCGATCACCAAGCTTCGCAAGGAGGGCGTGTACTTCTCTCATACGTGGTCTGCTGCTCCCGACACCAACGCGTCGGTGACTAGCCTGTTCTCGGGCCGCTATTCCTCCCAAATGTTGTGGACTCCGAAGCAAGCTGGGCGCATCAAGCCATTTCCGCACAAGGACCCAACCCCGCGGGTGCCCGAGCTGCTAGCCAAAAACGCCGTGCAGAGCGGCGTCTCCGGGCACCTTCAAGGCCTGCGTCCCCCGTTTGGTCTCACCAAGGGGTTTGGGTCTGTCTTCCACTCGAAACGTCCCGCCAAGCGGGTGGTCGAGGCCTGGGCGCGATGGCTTGCAGGCCGCCGCGAGGAGTCCTCCTTGACGTACATCCATTTCATCGAAGCGCACAGCCCCTACGAGGCCGCGGGCACGGAGGGGAGCGAATACGATTGCTATGTGCGGGAACTCGCGCTGGTCGACGACGCCATTGCTGAAGTTCGAAAGCATTTGCGCGAAGCTCGCCTCGATGAGCGAGCCATCTTAGTCGTCACTGCCGACCATGGCGAGGCCTTCGGCGAGCACAACAGCCGCTTTCACGGCAGTAGCGTGTACGAAGAGCAGGTGCGCGTGCCGCTCATCGTCGCTCACCCTGCTCTGAAACCACGCATCGTCACGGCGCAGGTGTCACTGATCGATATGGCGCCAACGCTGCTCGACGTCTTCGACATCGCCGCGCCGGCCCAGTACATGGGCATCAGCCTGCTTTCTGCGCTCCAAGGCGGCCCAATACGCCGCGTCGAACCGATTTTCCTAGACTCCCAGAAGCGTTTCGTGGGCATGGTGTTCGACGACGAGACCAAGCTGGTCATGCATGAGTCCGGTACCGTAGCGCTGTACGATCTGCGGCGCGACCCACTAGAGAAGGACAACGTGATCGATCGGCATCCACAGGCAATTGCCCACCGGGAGGCCTTTGATCACTTTGTATCGAGCAACGGTCTGAGGCTCTTCACCGTGAAGCAGTAGATGACGGAGCGAGGGTTCTGTTCTGGCACGCGGGCGCCTTAGTCGATGTAGCCCAGCGCGCGCAGTTGTTTGATCATCGTAGCCTCATCCGGTTGAGGTCCTTTGGGAGCCTTCTTGCGGGGGTCCACGTGTGCGTCGATCAGAATCTTCCGGTAGCGATCGAGGTGTTCGACGAGCTCATGCTGCCTGGCGTCTTCGGGGTCGAAGATATTGCGCGTCTCCTTCGGGTCTGCCAGGAGGTCGAACGCCTCGTATAGGAATTTGCCGGCGCCGTCGTAGCGGTACTTGACCACCAGGTCGTTCGCGCGAGCCGACACCCAAACTGCATCAGGATCGTAGCGCGGGTGAAACCTGAGGAGATGTGGCTGCTTCATCCACCAACGCTTCCTCGTGGGCGGCCAGAGGCCCGTGTGGCTAAACACGATCTTTTGAGGTGGTTGCGCATCTTCGGTGAGGCTCGCCGCCAGGTTGGTCCCGAACGTCGCCTGCCCCTCCTTGATGGGCACCTTGGCTAGAGCCGCCAGCGTGGGGAAGACATCCGCGCTGCTCGAGACCCCAGTATAGCGTCCGGGCTTGATCTGGGGCCCTTTCACGATGAATGGCACGTTGATGACATCGGGCGCCAAATCAAAGCTGTGTGACCATTTGAAAAGCGAGTTCTCCCGGTAGAGCGTCTCGCCGTGATCGGCCGTGAACGCGATCAGGCTCTCCTCGGCGAGGCCGTGGTCATCGATCGCCTGGACGAGGCCGCCGAACACGGCGTCCGTGTAGGAGACACGGCTCTTGTAGATCAGCTCCACCGCATCGACGAGCTCCTGCAGACGCTCACCCTTCAGATCATACTTTTCGATGGCGGACGGGAAGTTGTAGGTCAATCGACGCGAGTCTTCGTAGAGGGGGCCCGCCCTCTCGAGATCGATCCCCTCGCATTGGCCCGGATAGTCTTCACAGAACTCATCGAGTGAGTCCCGTGAATAGGGGGTGTGGGTCAGACTGTAGAACGAGATGATGAACGCCTTGTAGGACGGATCGTCTTCGAGTCGCTCGAGCACCGCCTCGAACTTGGGATCGTTGTCCTTGAGCTCGCGGCGTCCGAAGGCCTGTTTTCGTGGGACGCCCTGACCGTAGTTCAGTTTCACACTGGCCATGCTCTGGCGCTCCCAGAAGAAGGTGTCGTATCCCGCTTCCGCAAACGCTTCGGGGAGCGTCTGAATCGCGTCGGTGAGGCGCGTCGGATGGGAGTAGACCAGATGGCGCATCGCGTGTTCACCGGACAGGATCGATGCGAAAGCAACGCCGCTTTGACCGGCTTCCGTGACGTGCCGCTCGAAGACAACCCCCTGCTCGGCAAAGCGTTTCAGGTTGGGGGTGAATTCGACGCTTTTGTCGTGGGGCTCCAGCATGTCTTTGCCCAAAGTGCAAAAGACGTTGAGCATGACCAACCGAGGTTGCGGCGCCCTGGTGACGGGCGGCGGCTTGCAGCACGCGACCTGCAGGGACAGCGCCCAGATGCAGATCGCGAGCTTCCCAACCACCGCCGACCTATATGGCGAGTTGACGTGGGTCGCAACGCGTCGAAGATCGCCACTCCTGCTAGGCCGACGGCGCGTCCCGTGATAGACGCTTACTGACCCCCATGAAAATCAGCGTCATCGTTCCCGTATTCAACGAAGAAGAGAGCATTCCTGATCTGTATGGCGAGCTCAAGGATGTGATCGATCGTGAACCGTGGGACGCTGAAATCATCATGGTCGATGACGGAAGCATCGATCAAAGCGTCAAGCTGATTTCGAAGATCGCCGACGATGACCCGCGCGTAAGGCTCATCCGGTTCGCACGCAACTTCGGACAGACAGCAGCGATTTTGGCGGGCATCGACCATGCCGAAGGCGACGTGCTCGTCCCGATGGACGCCGACCTTCAGAACGACCCAAACGACATTCCTCGTCTCGTCGACCGCATCGAGCAGGGATACGACGTGGTCAGCGGATGGCGAAAGAACAGAAAGGACCGGCTGTGGACGCGCAAGGTCCCGTCGATGCTCGCCAACAAGCTGATCAGTCGCTGGACGGGCGTCGCGCTTCATGACTACGGATGCACTCTCAAAGCGTATCGCGCAAGCGCGTTGAAGGGTCAGCAACTGTATGGCGAGATGCACCGCTTCATACCGATTTATGCGGTCGCGCGTGGCGGTAAGATCTGCGAGCTGGAAGTCAACCATCGAGCCCGGCAGTTCGGCACCAGCAAGTACGGGCTAGGACGCACCTTCAAGGTCTTGCTCGACCTGCTGACGGTAAAATTCTTGAGTGGGTACACGACCAAGCCAGCCTACCTGTTCGGGGGCATCGGGTTCGCGCTTCTCGGGGCCGGCGCTTTGTGTGCGATCGGAGCGATCGTCGAGTGGGTGATTTGGGATGTTTGGCAACACAAGATGACGGTGATGATGTTAGCAACGTTTTTCGTCACAAACGGCGTGGTGCTGCTCTGCATGGGCCTCCTCGCCGAGCTGACTGTCCGCATCTATCACGGCCAAGCGGGTCGCAAGACCTATGTCTTAGCCTCAGAGTTGCGACCCGACGACTAGACCGCTTTGGAGTGTTACCGCCTACGGCGTTCTTTGTGGCTGCGCCATAGGAATCGGAATCTCTTTTACGGTTTTCTTCTCGAGGCTGTGAAGTCGATCGTCGTGGTGCACGATCACCTCACGCCGTAGCTCGATGCGTTCGACGGGTTCCTGCATGTCGTACAGCTCGCCCTGGGGCTGCACCCAAAGGTGAGTGGGCCGCCCGATCCACGAGAGCCACCGATGCGGGCGTCCGTACTCGTTCAGATTGCCGAAGTAGCGAATGAAGAAGTCTTCAAACAGTTTGCGTCGCTTGGGATTCCGACAGCGCCGGCCGCGCTGGACGAGCTTGAGCGCATCTTCGGGCTTCTCTAGTGCTTCGAGGCGGGTCATCACGCTGTGGCTTCCGGTAACGCCGTAGATGGCGGTCGCGCTGCGCTCGTCGGTCGCATAGCACAGTCGCCCTTGCACAAAATGCATTTCCATCGGCGTGATGAACGACGGTGAGACCAAGTACTCCTTTCCGCTTAGGCCAATGGCGTGGATCGTATAGTTCTCCACCATCCGCGAGTCGTACCAAGCGACGCCGGTCTGCGGAAAATAGTACGTGCGCCCCCGTGAGAAGAACACGATGAGAATGCCGAACAAGACAACAAGCTTGTAGCGACACATCCGATCGTAGATGGGCGCACCGCCGCGGCTCGTGAAGACCAAGAAGGCGATGTTCGTGAATATCCACTTCCAGAAGCAGATCCCAGTGAGCACGAAGATCCCGAAGTTGAACAAGATCGCCAAAGCAAACCACACCTGTGCGAGGCGACGGTGGACGAAAAAGCATACGAGTGCGCCGAGCTCGAAGACCGTGGTGAAAGCCGCGAGCGGTAGATCGGCCCGCCGCGCCACACGGTTGATTGCGAGGAAGGTTTCCTCAGGGAGAAAGCCCAGCCAGCCCCGTACGTAGCCTCCGACCGACAGGTTGGAGAGGTGATTTTCTAGTAGCCACGACCAGTCAGGGCCGTAGTACAGCTTTGCGACGCCAGCCGCGTAATAGTACGAGGCCCAGCAACCGATCCCCACCAGCAAGAAGTGTTCCGATTTGAAATTCTTGCTCGACGACGCCCAGACGAAAACCGAAAACACGACAAGAAACTCGTGCACCGACCTAAAATCGAAATCGTCTGCCGGGATCGGGACGTACGACTCCTTGAGCATCACGTGGATCCACTTGACCGCGAAAGGAACCGCGAGCGGAAATCTCCAACAAAGCGCCACGAGCCCAATCAGCAACAACCGATCGAGAAAGTGGCCGTGGTTGAGATAGATGTTGTAGTCGAACGTCGCGCCCGCCCACGCCAAGATGATGAGCAGAGTCATCACCAAGTTGCGCAACGCCTTGCCATTCTCCCATTGGTCCCAGCGGATTCGGACGCGCGCCAAGAGAATTAACGCAGTCGGGATCAACAAAAAAAGCAGCTGCGACCTTCGTCGCTGTGCGCCAGGAAACAAAGCGTTGAGTTCGCTCGTCAGCATTCCCCAGAGGATGTTTGGCCCTTCGTAGATCGCTGCGGGCGTCGCCTGTGTAAACATGGATCGCAGGAAAACGAGTAGCGCTAAGATCACACCGCAGTGCGCGATGAACTGAACGTCCTCTCGCTTCCACACCCTCTTGGCGGCATCGATTCGGGACATACGCTAGTGAGGAATCCTCTTTGC
Organism: uncultured Coxiellaceae bacterium; assembly: GCA_964194675.1. Classification (GTDB taxonomy): domain Bacteria; phylum Myxococcota_A; class Polyangia; order Polyangiales; family Houyiibacteriaceae; genus SG8-38. The sequence continues at coordinate 18,844 of CAXMND010000179.1, forward strand.
GACATTCGCCAGTGCTTGCGTCGCCCATGTGGGCAGTTGGCGCACGATGCTCTTTCGCACCTTGTACAGCAAAGGGGAAACGTCTCGAATTGGCGTATCCTTCGACAGTCGGGTCTGCCTTACCGACTCAGGAAGCAACCCGATCGCCTGCCGTCTCACATAGAGAAGGGTGTTGTACCGGTACCAGGGCGCAACATCATGACGAGACCCGATCTGGGGTCGAATGAAATCGAAGGCCTCGTAATCGAGCTCTTCGAAGCAGGCGCGCCAATAGGCGTAGGGCTGCTCATTGATGTGCTGTTCGCCGCCCTGTCCAGGAGGCGCAGCACCGAAAAGCACAATGTCGCCGTGCCGGCACAGGTCCGCTATGAAACCGCGAGCGCGTGACTCCGGCAGGTGTTCGGCAACCTCCAAACTCTCGACGAGGTCGAAGCGCCGTTGCAGACCAATGGTGAGACCTAAGTCGCGCGCACGGAATTCGGATTCGTCGATTGCGAGGTTTGCGCGATCGACATAGTCTCCATCGACTCCGAGGACATCTGATACGCCAGTTGCCTTCCAAACCTCGAGCCAAGCACCCCGCCCACAGCCCAAATCGAGAACCGACGTCGGACGCAGCGTCTCTTGGAGAATCGGCACGATCACGCGTGCCGACTTCGTTGCGACTGAGCGCCCGTAACCGAGGAATTGGGAGTCGTATTCGTACAAGGCTGGCGGAGTCTATCAGCGTTTGGTGGAGGCGCGAATTCCCTAGGAGCGACCAGGGATACCCCGCGCGTCGCGCCATAGCTCGAAGTTCAGCATGGTCCAGAGAATCTTACGGTGGTTTCGTTTTGCTGTGCGGTGCTCTTCGATGAGTCGCTGCACGCGGGTCGACTCGAAGTATCCAGCGGCCTTCGTGCGTGACTCCGACAACAGATCGTTCACCATCTCCTCGAGCGGCCCTTTGAGCCAAGCCGCTACCGGAATGCCGAATCCCTTCTTCGACCTGTTGACCACTTCTTTTGGCAAGCGGTCCTGCATGGCGGCTTTGAGAATTGCTTTGCCGCGTCCGGGGAAATGCAACTTTTCGGAGGCGGGCAGGGCTGCGATAAACTCGACGAGCGAGCGATCCAAGAATGGAGACCGGGCTTCGAGTGATACCGCCATGCTCGCGCGATCTACTTTGTGCAAGATGTCTTCTGCGAGGTACGTCCGGCAGTACTGATAGGACAAACGCTGCAAATCAGACCGCGTGTCAGGCGCGTCGTACTCGGCGGCAGCAAACGACAACACGGATTCGGCAGGGAACTTCTCACGGAGGTCTGCATGTAGAGGATCATCCGGATCTCCAGGAATCGCGCTTCCCAACCAGAGCGGATGACGCCATCGCCGCGGTGCATCGGCAGCGCGCAGGAAGGCGTTCATCTTGAAGTCGAAGCTGAGGTTCTTGGTGCTGACCGGAAGTGCCCGTCCCACTCGACCAATGCCGCCCCGGAGCGGCCGAGGCAGTTGCGCAAACGCGTTTGCAAATGACTCGACAAAAAACGTTGGGTACCCCAGGAGGAGCTCGTCGCTGCCGTCGCCACCGAGGGCCACCGTTACGTGCTCGCGCGCGAAGCCGCTGAGCAAGTACATCGGAAGCAGACTCGCGTCCCCAAAGGGTTCGTCGAGGCCCGACACGACTTCCGGGAGCACGTCCTTCATTGCGTCAGCGGTAAACACGCGTTCGTGATGTTCCGTGCCGAGGCGTTGCGCGACCAATCGCGCCATCGAGGATTCGTCGTAGCTCCGTTCTTGGAAGCCGATCGAGAACGTCTTCACGCTCGCAGCGGGGCGCTGTCTCACGACCGAAGCTGCGACGGAGCTTGAATCGATGCCGCCGGACAGGAACACACCCAGCGGTACATCCGCCATGAGTCGGCGTCCGACCGCACGGTCGAACAGCTCGGTAAATCGCTGGGTGGCGTTCTCGGGAGGGGGCGTGTCCTTGATGGGAATGTGCCAATACGAAGTCTGGTCTACGTTGCCGCGTTCGAAACTCAACCACGCCCCAGGAAGCAGCTTGCGAACACCCAGGACCATCGATAGTTCGCCCGGCAGGTACTCGAACGTTACATACGCAGCCAGTCCCTCTTCATCGATGGCTGGCTGAACGTCCGGATGGAGCAGCAGAGCTTTCACCTCTGACGCGAACGCCAAACCGCCACCGGGAAGCGCAGAGTAGAAGAGCGGTTTCTGTCCCATTCGATCCCGTGCGAGCAGCAATCGTCTCGCGGCACCGTCCCAAATCCCGAATGCGAACATGCCGTCAATGCGGTCTAGCAACTTGGCGATTCCCCATTCGGCATAGCCGTGGACCAGTACTTCGGTGTCGCAGGCAGAGCGAAATGCGTGGCCGCACGACTCGAGCTCGGAGCGCAGATCGCGATGATTGTAGATCTCCCCATTGTACGTGACCCATACCGTACCCTCGGCGTTCGACATCGGCTGGGCTCCGCCCAGGAGGTCGATGACCTTGAGTCGACGATGTCCGAGCGAGACCCCGCCGTCCTGGTGATAGCCTTCCGCGTCTGGGCCACGGTGCGTCAACGCGGTAGTCATCGCTCGGATCACATCACGTGGAACAGGCTGTGCGTTTGGAGTCCCGGCTTCGGGGTAAACGATCCCTGTGATCCCGCACATCTCAGTTATCCGGACGTCGAAAAAGGAACTCGTTGTTTCGCAGGCTATTGGTGGAGATCAAATTTTCCAACGTGTAGCCGAAGCGCCCTCGAACAAAACTGAAGATCTCCTCCACGGACGCGTATTCGTAAGGCCATCCGCCAAGCCAATCGCGAATGTCCACCAACCACGACATGCCGCGATTTTGCTTGTGTTGTTGAATTTCGCGAATCGGGTTGCGGCCTGACAAGAGGTAGGCGCTCACCATGCCTGTCGCTGCGGCGTAGTCCATCGCGCGTTGGCCCACCTTTGGAAGTCGATTGTAGAAGACCTTTTCTCGTTCCCAAAAACGCGAGGACCCCGCGCGCCCGTCGGAATAGAGTCCCAGCCCATCAGCACGATTGTAGATCGCGATCCACATCAAACCGCCCGGTTTGACGAGACTTGCAGCGTTCTCGATCGCGTCCCACATCCCGCCCGTATGGTGCAGAACACCCCATGAGTAGACGACGTCGAACTCGCCCAGCGCCCGCATCGCCTCATCGTCGAGCACCGAGGCTTCCAAGACCTCCCAGTTCGCTGGCTCACCCCCGTCAATGCGAAGCTGCCTGCAGCAGGCCACTGAGTCTGGGTTGACGTCGAAGCTCACGATTCGCTTGGCACCGAGCTTGTAGGCCGCCCAGGAGAATAGCCCGCTTCCACAACCAACATCGACAAACGTCGTACCCTCGAGCGAGCTCTGCCCTAGGAACGTAGGTAGCGAGCGGAGTGCCTCTTGGCGACGTTCATCGGTCAAATGGTGATCGATGAAGGAACGCCAGTTCGATCCGAAGTCATATCCATCGTCAGTTGTCCCCATCAGGGCGACCACTTTGGCAAATACGATTCGCCGAAGCAACCGCCGCGCCGTGGATTTGCTATTTTCGAACGTAAAGCTTCCAAGGAACTGGTCGACCCTTGCGATCCGCGTTTTGCAGTGGCCGATTCGCCACGTGCTGAAAGCCCTTTGATCTGAGTTTCGCAGTAGTCGAGTTGGCGCACCTGGGGTCGACGACGATGTAGTCGGCCTGCATGAACATCGCATCGGGGCTGTCCCCGCTCGGGACGATCGGCTTTGGGAAACGCCGCCGATCCGGTCCGAAAGCGGGGACGGTCATTTCGGAAAATGGGTAGAGACCAGACGCATAGAAATCGTCGCACCCAAAGAAGGCGACCTTGCCAAACGGCACGTCTCGTGGAGGCTCAACCGGCATTCGAGCCACCCAATGCCGACCGATCTTCTTGCGATCAACCGTGTATCGAAATGCGAAGTCGAAGAAGGCAAGATCTCCCGCAACCGAGTCCCACCCCTTGGATGTCTGATCTCGCCAGACAAGGTGCGTCACACCTAGGTCGTGGAGCAACTCCCACACCTCACGTGGCGACCCAAGGCGTCCGTAGCTCATTCCGTATTGCCAGGTACTCCAATCCGAGGTGGTTCGGCGGGAGAGTCCTAGGTGAACGTGATTGTCATGCAGCAAGACGTGTGCATCTTCAGGAAGGGCCTTGCGCACCGCAACCCAGCCGGAAAACACCTCGAGGCGCTTCTGGTATTGACCTTTGTGTCCTGCGGCTAGCAGGTCTGCCACTCGTTTGACGGGTGACCGAATCATCGCGTGACTCTGGATGAAGTACACGTCAGCCCCGACGAGCACCTGCGTGACGATCAGTATGGACACTGCAATCCTGGAAAGGCGGTTGGTCTGCCAGATGCGAATGATGATGGCGGCAGTCACGGCCGCCATCCACGGAACGAGTGTCTGTAGGTACCGGTCCTGGTGATGTACGGAATACCAAGTGAACACCGCAGCCAGCGTGAGGCCTACGAGGCCCCAGATCCGTTTCGTGTTCTTGAGGAACGGTAGACACAAGATCAACAGCGTAAAGAGAGAACCGAACACGGGAACTTTCCCGTGGAAGCGGTTCCAGTCGTGGGGAACGAACGAGAAGGTGAAGAGCGCTGTCAATGACTCGAGGATTCCCGACCAACTGCGCTCAGGTCGCCAGAACTGATGTTCCTTGTAGCCCCACTCGAAGAGATTGGCGGCGTCTTCGGTCCATGGACGCAACGTGAGGTACTCGTAGAAGGACGGATAGACAGGGTCTCCGTACCAAATCCAATTTCGCGCCCAAAAGAAGGCCGTGGCGGCGAGGGCGACCACTGCGGCGGCTGCAGGACCCCTCCAACGTAGTTGGCGTTCTCGAACGCTCCGCCACACTACGACTGCGGCAACCGTGAGTGCGGCGCCCGGAACCAGCATGAGGCCTGCCGTCACTTTGGTCATCGCGGCGCCGGCCATCATGAGCGCTAACAGCGCGCAGCGCCCGGGTGGCAGAGTCGGCATGGCGCGCACCAAAGTGATGAAGATCGGCAACGCAAAGAGCGCCGCGATGTGGTCGGCTCCGCCGGCCAAGCTAGAATCGTAGAGTAGCACGCCGGGAAACAGGAACCGGACGACCCACGATCCGGTAGCCCTCGAGCCGGGCACGAGGAGCCGGACGGCTGGTGGGATAGTTGCGATTGCCCATAGGAAACACGTGAACTCCAGATGCGCAGAGAGCGCGACCTGATCGAAGAGCTCTCCGGTTGGTATCAGAAATGCCCACGTATACAGAATCGCTGCCAGATGAGGGTTGGTTGCAATGGTCCAGCCCTCGGCGAAGCGGGGAATGAACCCCACGTGTGCGTACTGCTCGGCGAGCGCGAGGTGCTGCCAGCGTGCGTCGAATTGTGCATTCTCTGGGGTGATGATCTTGAAATAGATCATCGCGAGGACCAGCAGCCCGAACGCCCAGACGAGCGTGTGCAAAATCGTCTTCGCCCGTCCCGACTGTGAACAACTGCGGACGTGGCGCGCGTAGCGTCGAACCAGCCGTGCGAGCGGCATTGCGCCGGCGGCCGCCATCAAGAGCGGAAGCACGAAAAACGTGGGCCACTGCAGCGCGCCAAGCGTCCCCAAGACATTCATCAGCAGGTAAAAGACGACGACCCCGGAAGCGAAACTCAGGCAAAGCGTTTCCACAAAGGGAAGAGGTTGCCCGCGTAGCTTTCGGACGAGCAGATACCCGGTGCTCAGGCAGCCCGTGGTCCACAACGCACATGCTGCCCAGTAGGATGCGTACCTCCAGAAGAGCCACTCGCCGATGGGGTAGAAGCGATCATAGAAGATAGCGAAACCAGCAGCCGACAAGAGCAGCACCAGCGGTAGCGCGGCACGCTGAATCGTCTGCGATCTGCCTTCCCGAGGCGTCACATCAACACCACGAATGCCCCGGTTTCCCGTGCGACCGGTACGCTCGACGGGTGGACCCCTGACAGTCTAAGCTCGATGTACTCATGGGAACCTGTCTTCACAAAGGCAGGGCTCGGTTTCACCCGCAGCGAGCGTAGCCCGGAATTCGCCGTGGCAGCAACCCTCAGTAGTTTCGCACTACGACTTCGCTCACCTTGCCGCGCTTCTTCGCGTTGCAGTTGATCGCTCGCGGGGACGCTACGGTATCGGTGCGGAAGTCTTGGTACAGCTCTCGGATGAAGGGTACGTCGCTGTTGGAGAGCATGAGTTTGCAGCCTCGGTGGTCTAGAGCGCGGTAGACGTCGCGAAGGCGGATTTGATCCTCTTGGGGGAACCCACCTTGCGCATACGACGTGAAGCTTGCCGTTTCCGATACCGGCTCGTATGGCGGGTCGAAGTAGATGAAGTCGCCGGGCTTGGCGTTTTCGAGGAGGCTTTCGAAGTCGGTGCATCTCAGGTCGGCGCTCTGTAGGGCGTGGCTTGCGGCGTAGAGGCCTTCTTCATTCAGGATCTTCGGGTTCTCGTAGGAGCCGACGGGGACATTGAACTCGCCTTTGCGATTGACGCGGTGAAGACCGTTGAAGCAGGTCTTGTTCAGGTAAATGAACATCGCTGCGCGCTTCGATGCGGAGAGTCGGTGGCCTTGGTTGTAGCGCTCGCGAACCCTGTAATAGCTCTCCTTCGAGTGGTGGCTGGCGAGCCCGCGCAGGCCTTGGATCACCTTCTGCACGTCGTTGCGAATCGCTGCGTAAGTCGCCAACAAGGCGGGGTTGATGTCAGTCAGGAGCGCACGCTCGGGGATGCGTGCGAAAAAAAGTGCGCCACCGCCGACGAAGGGCTCGACGTGGCGCATCCGGGCGATCCCTGGGGGAAGCAGCGGTCGCAGCTGGCTCAGCAGTCGGCCCTTGCCCCCCGCCCACTTCACGAAGGGGGCTGCCTCCCTCGGCTGCTGCTGAATCCTTGCTGCGACCGCTGCAGGTGTCGTCATATGTAGTATGATCACCTACACACGCACCAAACCGGAAGAAACCGGCACCCACAGCATCAATTTCCCTGTGTTTTCGGGGCCTACCCCCTGGCGACGAAGTCGCTTTACGGGGCTACCTAGCTTTGGCGATCATATCGTCCAGGCGTCCGACGGCCTCTTCGAGCACTGGCATCGGGGGGCCGAACGAGAACCGCATGTGGTTCACGAACCGTGACGGCCGGCCACTGCGGCGCTTTCCAGGGTTCACATCGAAGAAGTGCCCCGGCACGCAGATCACCTGCTGGTCGAGCGCGGTCTTGAAGAAGTCGTCGCTGTTCCGGATCGAAGGCGGGAGCTCGCTCAGGTCACCCCACGCGTAAAACGTGGCCTGGGGCTCGAGGTCGAACCGCACCCCGATGTCCTTCAAGCTTTTGACGAGGAAGTCGCGCTTCTTACGAAACTCCGTCCGAACCGCTTTGGTCTCCGCCAGGGTGGGCTTTTCTTGCACAAGCTCGATCGCGGCGCGCTGCATCGGGGCTACGCCGCCACCGTCCAAGAACGACCCGGCACTCGCCGCCGACTCGATCACGCGCTTCGGCCCGAGGATCCAACTCACCCGGAAGCCTGGGTACCGCCAGTTCTTGGTAAGCCCGTCGAAGACCACGATCGGATCCTCGTCGACGTCCTCGACGTACTGCGCTGCGCTCACGATCGACTGATCGCCGGTCCAGACGTAGTGCGAGTAGAACTCGTCGAGCAGGAGAGCGCAGCCCAAGCTTCGCGACTTTTCGACCCAGTCCGCGAGGACGTCTCCTTCGACGATTTTGCCCGTTGGGTTGCACGGGTTGCTCAGCAAGATCGCGCTCAGACCGAGACCGAGGATCTCCTCCTCGAGCTGTGCCGCGCTGAACTCGTACCCCGACTTGGGGTCGAGAAGAATCGGGATCGGCAGGAAACGCCGGAACACGTCGAGGAGCTCTTCGTACGCCGTGTAGTCCGGTAAGAAGTGGCCGAGATGAATCGGCGCGATCGCCGCGCATGCCCGCATGACCGCGACACGCCCGCCGCCTGCGATCCCGACATTCTCTGCGGAGTACTGCGATTTCATCCCGCGGCGAAAGAGCTTGTTGTAGAGCCCCGCGACGGCCTCTCGGAGCTCCCACACGCCGGGCACGGGTGCGTAGTCGAGATCATAGCTGTGCACGTCGATCTGCGTGACTCGCTCGGGGGCGCCGGGAAGCGCTCCGGTGTCGGGCTGACCTTGGCCGAGATTGCACCACCCCGGCGCGTCCATCTTGAACCCGCGCTTTTGCGCCTCGACCGTCACGTAGATCACACCGGTGCGCGGGACAGGGCGAAACGCGGCAACCTCAACCACGTCGTTCATGGGCTTGGACCTGTCTTCGTTCATGGGCCGGCGAACTCTAGCAGAAGTCCGGAAATGCGATAGCCTTCCTCGATGGACGTGCTGCGGATCGAGGAGCTGATGGTGGACTGCGTGGTCGGGGTGTACCCGCACGAGCGCAACGCCTCTCAACCGCTTCGCGTCGATGTCGAGATGCGCCTCGACACCGAGGCCTCTGCTGTGAAGGAGAGCTTCTCGTCGACAGTCGACTACGCTGCCACCGCTTCCCAGCTCGTCTTCCTGCTTCGAAGCTGTCGCTTTCGTTTGCTCGAGACCGCTGCCCACGTGCTCGCCCGGTACCTCCTAGCGCCCCCCGCACCCGACGAACGCCGTGCCCAACTCGATTCGGTGGTCGTACGGCTGACGAAGCCAGGCGCGCTGCGTGGGTTCGCAGTGCCGTCGCTCGAGATCGAACGCCCGGCTCCATGGTGCGTGATCGATGTCGAAACCAAGCCCTTCGGCATCGTCGATGTCATCCACGAGACCAAAGGTGCGGGCATCTATCGGCTCAACGTCGCCCCGGGCAAAGGGATCCCGCTCCACATGCATCGCCAAATGCGCGAGGCGGAGATGGTCCTCGGCGATGGCCTTCTCTGCCAGGGCCAACCGTGCCCTCCTGGTACCGTGCATCGTTGGCCGCGGGGCGCTGCACACACTTATTCGAACCCCACCGAGCGGCACCAGACGATCCTCTGCGTCGATTCGCCACGTTTCATCGAAGAAGACGAAATCGAAGTGGACGGCGAGCCGGCCGATGTGCCTGCCGAAACGCCGTGGGGACCAATCGCGGGGCTTGGGTAGCGTGAGCGTCTCGGAGGGCAGGGTGGTCGTCACGGGGGCCACCCGCGGAATCGGTCGCGCCACAGCGCACGCGATTCTCGAGCGAGGTGGCAAAGTGATCGCGATCGGTCGAAACGCAGATCTCCTTCAAGAGCTGCGTGGCCGGGACGAAGAACGGGTTCGCACCGTCGCGGCAGACCTCGGAGACCTCGAAAGGGTGCCGTTGGTCGCTGAACAGGCCCTCGCTGCGTTCGGGGGCGCGGATGGTTTGGTCAATTGCGCCGGGGTGGCGCGGTATGAGCGGGTGGGCGCGATCCAGCTCGAATCCCTCGAGGCGCAGTTTCGACTCAACTTGATGGCGCCTCTCTTGCTCTCGCAGATCGTGGCTGAGCATCTCCGCGGCCGAGGTGGCGCGATCGTCAACGTGTCGAGCACGTTGTCCGAGCGTGTCGCGCCTGGCACGGCGGCGTACGCGGCAACCAAGGCCGCCCTCAACACAGTCACCAAGGCCATGGCGCTCGAGCTCGCGTCTGCCGGCGTTCGCGTGAATGCGGTTCTTCCAGGAGCGGTCGACACCGACATGCTTCGAGTCCGACCCGCGGCCCAGCTCGAGGCGCTTCGGTCGCGGCATCCTATCGGGCGGCTGGGCCGGCCTGAAGATGTGGCAACTGTGATCGTTGGATTGCTCGATCATCCGTGGCAAACCGGCAGCCTCGTGACCGTCGACGGAGGCCTGTCGATCGCCTAGACCGGTCTTAGGGTTGAAGGTCCTCGCGTTTTCACACACACTCCGGCGGCCGTGGCTCGAACCCAGAAGGTCGTCCTCGATACGGACGCTATCCGACGTAGCGTCCGACGCATGGCAGTAGCGATTCTGGAAGCGACCTCTGGCCACGAAGACCTCACGCTCGTGGGCATTCGTCGGGGTGGCGTCGGCCTTGCGGCGCGAATCGCTGACGAGATCGCAAAAGCCGAAGGAACGTCGCCGCCGGTCGGTACCGTCGATATCTCCCTCTATCGAGATGACGCTGCGACCGCGCTCCCGAATCCCAAGATCGGTCCGACCGACATCCCCTTCGATGTGAACGGAAGGCACGTCGTCTTGGTCGATGATGTTCTGCAATCGGGGCGAACGGTGCGAGCCGCCATCGAGTGTCTTCAAGACCACGGGCGCCCGGCGCGGGTATGGCTTGCTGTGCTCTGCGACCGTGGAGGTCGTGAGCTGCCTATCGCGCCGGACTTCGTCGGCAAGACCATCGAGATGGATCGGAAGGGTCGCCTCGACGTCTGGATAGACGCCGCTGGCCCCGATCGTGTCGTTCTCACGGAGGGCGAGTGATCAAGTCGTTCGCGCACCGTCACCTGCTCGACATCGAAGGCCTCACGCGCGCCGAGATCGAACGCATCCTCGACACCAGCGAAGCCTTTTTCGAAGTGTCTCGTAGGCCGGTTCGCAAGGTGCCGACCCTTCGCGGAAAGACCGTCATCAATCTGTTTTACGAGGCGTCGACCCGTACTCGTACCTCGTTCGAGCTCGCCGGCAAGCGGTTGAGCGCGGATGTGATCAACATGAACGTCTCTGCGTCGAGCGTAAACAAGGGCGAGACGCTCCAAGACACGTGCCGAACACTCGAGGCCATGCACCCCGACATCGTCGTCATGCGTCACGGGACGTCGGGCGCTCCAAACTACGTCGCCTCGAGAATCGACTGTAGCATCATCAATGCGGGCGACGGAATGCATGCCCATCCAACGCAGGCGCTGCTCGACGCGTTCACCATTCGCAGACAGAAGGGCACCCTCGAGAATCTTGTCGTCACGATCTGCGGCGACATTGCCCATTCCAGGGTGGCGCGCTCGAATGCGCACCTGTTGAGGCTCTTTGGGTGTGAGGTGCGAGTCGTCGGGCCTCGAACGCTCCTTCCAGTGGCAGTCGATTCGATCGGCGTGCGGGTCTATGACCGACTCGACGAGGCTCTCGATGGCGCGGACGTGGTGATGGTTCTCCGCATCCAGCGCGAGCGCCTCGAAGGGGCTCTTCTGCCGAGCCTTCGCGAGTACGCGAGGACCTTTGGCATCGGCCCGAAATCATTGGCGATCGCCAAGCCAGACGCCATCGTCATGCATCCCGGCCCGATGAATCGCGGCGTCGAGATCGAAAGCGTCGTCGCGGACAGTGACCGTAGCGTCGTCCTCGCACAGGTCGAAGCCGGCGTCGCTGTCCGAATGGCATTGCTATACCTCTTGGCAGGCGATGTCACCGATTCGCCGGTGATAGGTGGGGCGGATTGACGGCGGTTCAGACAGGGCTCGACCGTATTGCGAGCGATGATTCCGTTGCGGTTCGCTGGGTCCGCGGTCGCAAGGTGGGGCTTTTGGCGCACGCCGCGAGCGTCGACCGAGAGCTTCGAGGCGTGGCCGCAGTCTTGGCGGAGGCGGGCGCCCAGATCTCAGCGCTCTTTGGCCCTGAGCACGGCTTCACCGGCGCAGCCCAAGACATGATCGGTGTCGGCAGCGCGGGCCTCGCCCACCTTCCGATCTACTCGCTCTATGGAGACAAACCCGAGGATCTCAGCCCGAAGCCCGAGTGGCTCGACCGCCTCGACATCATCGTGATCGATCTTCAGGACGTCGGCTCTCGCTACTACACCTACGTGTGGACTGCGGCCCTGATGCTCAAGGCTGCGGCATCCGCCGGAGTCGAGGTCCTAGTGCTGGATCGGCCGAACCCGCTCGGGGGTGTCCGCGTCGAGGGCGCCCCGCAGCGAGACGGCTATCTTTCATTCGTCGGGCTGTATCCCATCGCCGTCCGGCATGGCCTCACGATTGCCGAGCTGCTGTCGTGGGTGCGCAACCGCGAGCACATCGCGCGTGACGCGTTGCATGTGGTTCCGATGCGAGGCTGGCAGCGTTCGATGACGTGGGATCAAACCGGTCTTCCGTGGGTAATGCCATCGCCCAACATGCCGACTTCGGATACTACCATCGTCTATCCCGGCGGCTGCCTGGTCGAAGGCACGACGCTGTCTGAAGGCCGAGGGACGACACGCCCGTTCGAGATCTGGGGCGGGCCCGATCTGGACGTTGCCGCGCTGCTGGCGTTAGACCTCCACGGCGCCACGCTTCGGCCGATCGAGTTCACGCCGACTTTCCAGAAGCACGCCGGAGAGGCGTGTCGAGGGGTGCAGGTGCACGTGACCGACTCTTGGGTGTTTCGCCCCTACGAAGCGTACCAGCGTATGTTGGCGGCGGTGCTCCAGTCGGTGCCCACCGAAGAGCGATGGCGAACCGAGGCCTACGAGTTCGTTTCGGACCGGCCTGCGATTGATCTTCTCACTGGCGGCCCGGAGTTCCGCGCCGCGGTCGATCAGGGTGCCTCGCTCGATGACGGGTTCGCGTTCGAGGCGCGGGGCGCGGCGCAATTCGACGACGAGCGGCGGGCCTCGTGGCTCTATGAAAAGTGACGGTATCCAGTTTGGCCGAACTCGATGGGCTGACCCTCACTATCGAGGACTCGGACTTCACTGCCTTCGATGATAGTGCCGATCGGGGTGGCCGGGATCTGGACTTCGGCGTCGGGGGGTGCCGTGAACAAGAGCTCGTAGTCTTCTCCCCCGGTCAGAGCGAGCTCGAATGGATCGAAACCGAGCGCAGCACAGTTCTCACGATGTCCTCGGGCCATGGGAATGTCGCTCGCCTCAATCACGGCCCCAACGCTCGAAGCAGCGCACACGTGTTGCAGGTCCTGCAGGCAACCGTCCGAGATATCGACCGCAGCGGTGGCGCTCTGCGCTAGCTCCCGCACGATCTGACCGTGGACCGGCGGGCGACGCCACCGTGAGACGAAGCTCTCCGCGTGTTCGAGGTCCGATGCTCCGGCTTCTAGAATCGCCAACCCGAGCGCTGCCGCGCCGAGCTCACCGGTAACGTAGATTCGATCGCCGGGCCGCGCGCCGTCCCGTGTGACCGCTTCCTCTGCTGGCAAGCCGAACACGGTGGTCGTGATCGAAAGCGAACGCCCTTGGCTGAGATTCCCTCCAATGATCCTGGCGCCTGTGAGCTCGGAGGCCTCGGCGATCCCCTCGATGAGCTCCCGAAAGTCCGGGTCGGTGAAAGCGTCCGGAAACGTCAAGGCGACCAGCGCTCCGCTCGGGGTCGATGCCATAGCCCACACGTCGCTTGCCGCTGCGATCACGGCGCGCCTTCCAAGCTCGCGACAGGAGATCAGCTCACGACGAAAGTGGACGTCCTCGACGTGGGTATCGACGGTAACGATGGTCGGTCGGCTTCCGAAATCAATGACTGCGGCATCGTCACCGATTCCGACGATCACCTCCCGAGAGGGGACAGTCCCCTTTTCGAAGCGCTTTTTTAGCCACTCGATCTTGGTGAACTCGTCATGCATCGTCGTCGACAGCTGGAAGCTTGATGACGAATACTGTGCCCTCGTCCACCTCGCTGGTCACTTCGATTTTTCCGTCGTGCCCGTCGACCAGTTGCTTGACGATTGAAAGCCCAAGACCTGCGCCACCATGCTCGCGTGCGGTGCCTCCGTCGATCTGATAAAAAGCGTCGAAAATCCGAGCAACTTTGTCTTTCGGAATACCCCGTCCCGTGTCCCGAACCGTGAGCACGACCGCGGGCTGGCTGCTGCTAAAGAGCTCGGCGCCGAGTCCGCCGGCACCCCCCGAATCGAGTGTTCCACCCTCCGCCGAAAGCTCGACCTCGCCGCCCTCGGGTGTGAACTTCACTGCGTTCTCCGCGAGGTTCAGTACGATCTGTCGAAGGCGTATCGGGTCGCCATGGAGCTTGGGTGTGTCCTCGGCGACATTGATCTCGAGCCTGATGTTGCCACGATTCGCGGCGGGCACGATGGTCGAGCCCACGTCAGAGAGCACAGCCCTCGCGTCGACCGCCTCCTTGTTGAGCTTCAGCGTGTCCGCCTCCAGCTGACCGAGGTCGAGCAGGCTGCTGATCAAGCCCAACAACTGGTCGGCCCTGCCGCGTATCGTTCGAAGAAACTCGGACTGGCCGTCGCTGAGCGCGCCCGCTGTTCCACTCTCGAGCATTTCAGTGTAGCCAATGATCGATGTGAGGGGAGTCCGGAGCTCGTGGCTGACGGTCGCCAGGAAGCTCGACTTGAGCTTGTCGAGCTCCTTGAGCTCGTCGAAGGAAGCCTTGAGACGTTCGTTCTTTTCGGTGAGCTCTCGGTAGTTTTCTCGCACGTTGGCTACTTGCATCGTCGATGCGAGCTGGGCGCGATGTCCGGAGAACACCAAGAGCTCGAGCACCCCTTGGAAGTGCGTTGAAAGCTTCTCGGCAATGTCGTCGCGAACCCGCGGCATCCTGGCGAAGTGCGCGAATGCAGTCTTGACATCGAGCGCTGGATCGACCGACGACAAGGACGACGGGGCATCCTTGGTCTCGGCCGGGACGTAGGGCCCCATGATGAACCGCCCGATCGTGCGACCTTGGTAGGAGAGGGGGGCTACGCGGTACACGGCACCGGTGAAACACGGGTGGATGACCGCGTTCCCGTTGGGCTCCAGATCACGGACCGCTCCCACTGTGGCCGCACACGCTTTTTCTCCGCTGCCCAGAGTATTGACGTACCGACAAAGCGGCCGGTCTTGATGCGCGTCGGCGAGCAAATCACCCTCATGCGAGATGACGCGCACCGGCAGCCCAAACAACGCAAAGAAGGATTTGCATACGGTCGTGACGGCCTCTCTGCTCAGTACGTCTTCGAGTCGGACGACGTCTCCCATGAGAAGGTCCGCGGCGTTGGTGTCATCGTGCATCATCGCTCGCGTCGCCTCGCGTCGTGTTTGAGCTTGGATTCTACCTCGGTCATGAGGCTCGCCGGATCAATTCCAAATTTCTCCTCGAGCCCGTGCTCTTTCTCGAGGTTGTCCCAGGTCTTGCGAGCCAGCCCTAAGAGCGTCTGAACGACTCCGTAGCCTCGGGTGGCAACCGCTTTGTAAATCGTCGCCTGGCTTCGTGCGGCTATCGCCTCCAACTCCTCGTCGGTTCGGATCCCTTCGAGGTCCCGCTTGTTGAACTGAATGATGATCGGAATACGTTCCGGATCGATCCCGATCTCGGCGAGGTTTTGTTTGAGATTGGCAAACGATTCACGGTTTGCCTCGTCCTCGCTCCGTTGCGAGTCGGCAACGAAGGCGACCCCATCGGCGGCCTGGAGGACGAGCCGGCGCGTTGCATTGTGCATGACCTGCCCCGGAACCGTGAAGAGCTTCAAGCGCACCTTGAGCCCACTTTCCGAGCTGACCGTGATGGGTAGCATGTCGAAGAACAGTGTTCGATCGTTCTGGGTCTCGAGCGTCATGAGCTCTCCACAGGTATCCGATGTGGCGAGCCAGTGGATCGCGCGAAGATTAGTGGTCTTCCCGCTGAGCGCCGGCCCGTAGTACACGAGTTTCACAGTCAGCTCCTTCGCCGCGAAATCTACTTGCATGCCGTGTCAGGCACCGGCTCCGAGCGCGAGCTTACCCCCGCATCATCAGCCACGTGCCCGTCCCCATTAGGCCTAACATGATAGCGAACGCGACCCATTGTAGCGTTCTTTTGTGCTCCGATGTTGCGGGCGTTGTCCTAGTGTCCTGTAGCCGCTGGGAGGCGAGCGCGATCAATCTTTCGATTTGTCTGGCTGCTTCGTCACGGCGCGACGCGTCGCTTTCGCGGACTTCCCGGTACCGTTTGCCCGCCTCGGGCAGACGATCGAGCGCGACACACGTGCCGACGAATCGCCGGTGTGCTTCCGCGTCCCCCCAGTCGCCTTCGACGCGCGCCCAGGCTTCGTCGATCGGATCCACCGATCGCCAGGATAGCATGCGCGTCACCAGACAATCTAGGCATGAAAATAGCCAAAACATGCCAATTATGCCCAAGTTTGAAGGATTGGGAAGAGACGATGAGGGCAGGGGCGTTAATCAAGAAGAGGCCTCGGTTTTCCACCACTGACTCACCCTCCCGTTAGATACCTACATCATTCAAAAAAACGTATTGGATTCCATCACTTGGACAGTAGAAAGAAGTTGACATGGGTGGGGCTCCACCCTTAGTTTCCGGGTTTGGTGGGAACGAGTGGGATTAAGTGCCAATCCGACTCAAGCCAGCCACCAACTAGGGACGCGAGGAAAGGTTGTTCCGAGGACGCCACGAGCACAGCATCGATGCCAAGGGCCGCACGTCGGTTCCGTCTCGCTTCCGCGAGGTGATGACGGCGCAAGGTGACTCGAGGCTGGTGTTGACCACAGGCTTGGATACCTGCCTCGTGGCCTACCCGATGGCCGAGTGGATCGCCTTCGAAGGCCGCCTCGCGGAGCTACCCCAGTTCGACCCCGACGTGGTTACCCTGAAGCGTATCTATGTGTCTGGGGCGGTCGAGTGCGAGGTCGACAAAGTAGGCCGACTCCTGATCCCGGCGCCCTTGCGAAAGCACGCTCGGCTCAAGCGGGATGCGCTCTGGGCCGGGATGGGTCGTTACATCGAGCTCTGGTCGAAAGAGACCTTCGAGGGCCTCCGTAAGGACGTCCTTGCCGATGATGATCGTCGTTCGGCGATCTCCAAGCGGTTGGCGGAGCTCGGGTTGTGACGCCCTTCGACCACACGCCGGTACTAGTTGCAGAAGTGCTCGAATGTCTCTGCCCGGTCTCGGGGGGCGTGTATGCGGACGTGACTCTCGGCGGCGGGGGGCATGCTCTGGCCATCCTCGAACGGAGCGCACCGGAAGGTCGGCTTGTGGGCACCGATCGCGATCCCAACGCCCTCGAGGCGGCCGGCGAAGTCCTTCGTGATTACGGCGACCGGGTCACACTGCGCAAGGCTCGCATTCGTGATCTTTCCGACGTCCTGAGTTCGTTGGGGATCGACCAAGTCGACGGACTCGTAGCCGATCTCGGGGTCAGCTCGGCGCAGCTCGACCAACCGATTCGGGGCTTCTCTCTCGCGAAAGACGGACCGATCGACATGCGCATGGACCCGACCGAAGGCGAAACTGCCCTCGAGCTGATCGGGAGAACCGACGCAGAAGAGCTTGCGAACGTGATCTATCGATACGGAGAAGAAGGACGGTCACGCCGCATCGCACGCTCCCTTCGGCGTGCGTACGAAGAGGGTGAGCTCGAGACCACGGCCGACTTGCGCCGCGCAGTACGTCGCGCGACCGGCGCACGCCGTGGCCGCATCGACCCCGCCACGAAGACGTTTCAGGCGCTTCGCATCGCCGTCAACCAGGAGCTTTCTGAGCTTGAGTCGCTGCTCGAACAACTGCCAACGGTGCTTCGAGCGGGAGGAGTCGCCGCGGTGATCAGCTTTCACTCGCTCGAGGACCGGATGGTCAAGCATTCGTTCCGCGACAGTGAGCATCTAACGCCACTCACCAAGCGCCCTGTCATCGCCTCGGATGAGGAGCGGCAGCAGAACCCGCGGTCTCGAAGCGCCAAGCTTCGGGCGGCGCGCAGGGTGGAGGTAGCCGCATGAAGCAGCGCTTTCTTCCCCTGTGGTGCGTCGCGGTCTTAGCGACCGCGGCGGCTTTCGTAGTGCATTTGGCGATTCGGTTCGAGACCGTCCGGCTTGGATACGAAGTGAGCGACGAACGTTCCCGACAACACGAGCTCCTCCAAGACCGTCGCCTGTTGTCGATCGAGGCGGCCACGCTTCGACAAAGCGGCCGGATCGAAACGATAGCGCGCGGGACACTCGGCATGGAGGTCCCGAAGCCGACGCGGATCGTGACGATGAGCGAGAAACGACAGCCCGTGGCTTCGGGGAGGGTTCGGTGAAGGCGCGCTCCAATCGACGGCATCGATGGTTTCGCGCCAGGATTGCGATCCTGGGGGTCGGAGTTTTGTGCGTCGCGACCCTCGTGTTGGTGCGTGCGTTTCAGCTTCAAGTCGTCGGCGGGGATCAGTTGCGCGAGATGGCCGAAGGCCAGCATCTACGTCAGCTCCGCGTGTCGCCGCGACGCGGCGCGATCTACGACCGACACGGTGCCGAGCTAGCCGTAAGCGTAGATGTGGACAGCGTCTACGCCAATCCGCGCCGATTGCGCGCGATGGACCAGAACCCCAGGACGACAGCCCGACGCCTCGCCGCGGTGCTCGACGTCGACCCGAAACGGCTGGAGAAACGACTTGCAATGGATCGATACTTCGTGTGGATCGATCGCCACGTGACGCCGCACGAAGCGACCCGTATCGCGGATCTCGAAATTCCCGGCGTTGGCCTCACGACCGAGGCCCGCCGCTACTACCCGAACCGCCATCTCGCGGCGCACCTCATGGGCTTTGTCGACATCGACGGCCGCGGCATCGAGGGAATCGAGCTGGCTTTTGAAAAGGAGCTTCGCGGTTCCGATCGGAGAGTCGAGGCGATTCGTGATCGTCGCGGTCAGGTGGTCTTTGCGGACGAGATGATCAGCGACATCTCGAGTCAAGGGCAAGATGTCGTCCTCACCATCGACAAAGCGATCCAACATATCGCGGAGCGTGAGCTCGCCCTCGGCGTGCGGACGTTCGAGGCGCGTGGTGGAAGTGTCGTGGTCATGGATCCGTCGACGGGAGAGATCCTGGCGCTTGCCAACTACCCACCGTTCAACCCGAACGAACCTTCCAAGCATCCGATGGCGCACCGGAGAAATCGCGCGGTGGTCGATCGGTTCGAGCCGGGATCGACGGTCAAACCTTTCACGATGGCTGCCGCTCTAGCTGCCGGCGCGGTGCGACCCAACCAATCGATCAACTGTGAGAATGGCGTGACACGGATCGGAGGTCGCCTCCTTCACGACGCCCACCCGTACGAGTGGCTCACGCCTACGCAGATCCTCGCGTACTCGAGCAACATCGGTACGGCGAAGATCGCGCTCATGTTGGGCAAGCGTGATCTCTACCGCTCATTCAGGAGGTTTGGTTTCGGGGAGTCTACGGGCCTCGACGTTCCCGGGGAGACCGCCGGTATCCTTCGTCACTACCGTGGCTGGTACGAGATCGACGTGGCGGCGGTGTCCTTCGGCCAAGGGATGAGCGTCACCAATGTGCAGCTCGCCACCGCGATGAGCGCCATGGCCAATGGTGGTCGGTTGATGCGGCCGACTCTGGTACGACGGATCACCGACGGCGAAGGGGTCACGCTCGAGGAAACCAAACCGCAAGTCCGGCGTCAGGTGGTTCCTCGCCGCGTTGCAAAGCTGGTCGGAGAAATGCTGACGGCGGTGACCGAGCCGGGCGGCACCGCGATAGAAGCCGCGGTGGACGGCTATCTCGTGGCGGGCAAGACCGGCACGGCCCAGAAAGCTGACTACATCCACGGCGGATATGCCAAAGACAAGTGGCTGGCATCGTTCATCGGTTTCGCACCAGCGGACAAGCCGGCGATCGTGATCTCCGTCGTGATCGACGAGCCGATCATCGCGCACTACGGGGGCACCGTGGCGGGCCCTGTCTTCCGACGGATTGCCGAGGTCGCACTCCGCCACATGGGGGTTGCGCCGGACCGCGGTCGTGCCGTTCTCGCAAAGATGAAGGAAAAGCCAGCGGCCGAACCAACCGCCAAGCCCGCGCCAACCGAGGCCATCGAGAAGGGTCAGAGCCGCGTTCCCGACGTTCGCCGTCTGCCGCTTCGACGGGCTGTCGTCACACTACACGCCGAATCGCTCGTTCCTGAAGTCAGCGGCTCGGGTCTCGTCGTTCGGCAGGACCCGGCGCCTGGCACTGTCGTGTCCCATGGATCTATCGTGCGCACGTCTCTCGCTGCCGCGGTGCCTCGGAGGCCGCATGAGCCATGAGTCGGAGGTGGCCATGACGCTCGCCGAACTCCGTAGCAGCGGAGTAGGGGGACAGCTGCTCGGTTCGGCGGAGCAGCGTGTGACCGGCGTGCAGCACGACTCGCGTCGCGTGGTCGACGGCGATCTGTTCGTGGCGGTGGCAGGGCAGACGCACGACGGGGCGCGGTTCGTCGATGACGCCCTCGCCCGGGGTGCGGTGGGGGTGCTGACAGAGCAACCGATCGAGCGGGACGTCCCACAACTGATCGTCGACGACGCCCGCGTCGGGCTCGGGCGCGCCGCGGAGTTGGTGTATGGGAGTCCGACCAGTCGTCTGCATACCGTCGGGATCACAGGCACCAATGGCAAGACCACTACCGCGTATCTGCTCAAGCAAGCCATCGAAGGAGCCTCGGGCATGGCGGCTCTGATCGGGACGACCGGTCTCTCGGTGGGCGCTACCGAGATCTCGTCTGCCCACACGACGCCCGAGGGAGACGACATCTCGCGGTTCGCGAAACAAGCTGTTGCTGCGGGCGCGACGCACCTCGTTCTCGAGGTGTCGAGCCACGGCCTGGCCATGCGCCGAGTGGACGCCCTCGACCTCGAAGTGGCCGCCTTCACCAATCTCTCGCGAGACCACTTGGATTTTCACGACACGCTCGAGGGCTACGGTGACGCGAAAGCCCGTCTCTTCACCGAGCTTCGACCCAAACAGGCGGTCGTGCACATCGACGATCCCTTTGGCGCCGAGGTCGCGGCGCTAGCTGCGATGCCCGTCATTCGCTGCTCCCGCCGTCGGGAGAGCGGTGCCAAAATCGTGGCGATCGAGTGGTCGGTGACGCGTAGTGGCATCGAAGCGACCGTCGAGACACCCAAGGGGTCGGTGCAGCTTCGAAGCCCGATGCTCGGGGAGCACAACCTCGAGAACCTTCTCGTTGCGCTTGGATGCATCTACGCGCTCGGTTTGGATCTCGACCGAGCTGTCGAGGCGTGGCGCACCGCGACAGGCAGCCCTGGTCGGCTTGAACGCATTGCGCACCCGGGTGACGTCGCCGTGCTGGTCGACTACGCGCACACGCCCGACGCGCTCCGCCGCGTCCTCGAGACCATGCGAGCGGTTACGCCGGGCCGGTTGATCGTCGTGTTCGGCGCTGGGGGTGACCGCGACCGCGGCAAGCGTCCTGAAATGGGCAGAGTGACCGCCGAAACAGCCGACCTTTGTGTGATCACCAGCGACAATCCGCGAAGCGAAGATCCGCAAGACATCCTAGATGAGATCGAAGCGGGGGCGCGAAAGGCCGGCATGCCGCGTTGTGAGCCCGAGAAACTGGTTATCATGGCCCGAGGGTACTGCTGTGTGCTCGACCGGCGAGAGGCGATCCGAGTCGCAATTGGATCCGCGCAGAACGGCGACACCGTGGTCCTCGCCGGGAAGGGCCACGAAACGTACCAGACCATCGGGAGCGAGCGAGTGCACTTCGACGATCGTGAAGAAGCTCGGGCGACCGTTGCCAGTCTCGGAGGAGGCGCGTAATGGCCACGGTGATTCCTCCGAACCAGGCCGGTTTCCAAAGCGCACAAGTCGTAGCCGCGACGGGCGGGAGTCTGAGCGGACCTTCGTGGGAGAGCGTGTTGGGCGTCGTGACCGACTCGCGGGCGGTGGCAGACGGCAATCTCTTCGTCGCGCTTCGTGGCGAGCACTTCGACGCCCGGGATTTCGCCGAGGGCGCCGCCGAAGCGGGCGCCACCGCGGTAGTGATCGAGCGAGGAACGACCCTGCCCGACCACATCAGCGTCATCCATGTCGAGGACACCCTCCGAGCTCTCGGAGATCTCGCGCGAGCACACCGACGCGCTTGGACGGGGACTGTCATCGGCATCACGGGCTCGGTGGGAAAAACCACCACCAAGGACCTGACGGCCGCCGCCCTCGAGGCCGACGGGCGCCAGGTCTTGAAGACCACGGGCAATCTCAACAATCGCATCGGTGTTCCCATGACCCTTCTTCAGCTCGATCCGAGCTTCGACACCGCTGTCGTCGAGATGGGCACGAACGAGCCGGGCGAGATTGCGCGCCTTACTGAAATCGTAGCACCCGATGTGGGAATCGTGACGGGCGTCACGTTGGCTCACACCGAAGGTCTCGGCTCCGTCGAAGCGGTAGCGGACGAAAAGATGGCGCTCCTCCGAGGGCTCGGGCCAGACGGCGTGGCGGTGACCTGCGGAGACGACGGCGCGCTCAAAAAACGAGTGGCCGTCGTCGATGCCCACCGAAAACTCTCTTACGGACGCGCCGTCGAGAACGACGTTCGAATCCTCGGCTGGGAAGTCGATGGATGCCATACCCGCGCCAGCTTGCAGGTACGGGGTCAGACCGCTGAGCTCGCGCTCCGACTGTTGGGGGGGGGTGCGGTGCTCAACGCCGCCGGAGCGCTCGCGATCGCGTTCGGTCTCGGGCTCTCGATCGAAAAAGCGGTTCGCGGCATGGCGACCGTCGAGCCGTCCGAAGGGCGCCTCTATCCAAGGTCCGGCAGGGGGGGGCGATTGATCATCGACGACACGTACAACGCGAACCCGGCTTCGGTTGAAGTTGCCGTTTCGACGGCCCGCGCGGTCGCAGATCAGCGCGGAGTGCCATTGGTCCTCGTCCTCGGAGACATGAAAGAGCTCGGCGCACACAGCGTGGATGCGCATCGAAAGGTCGGGGAGCTCGTGGCGGACTCCGATGCATTCCTCTTCATCGGTTGCGGAGACGCGATGCACGAAGGAGTCGACGCTGCAAACGCGCGTGGGACAGATACACTCTGGTTCGAGGATGCGGGTGCTTGTTCGCAGCTCTCGGACCGCTTGCCGCTCAATGCGGTCGTGCTGGTGAAGGGGTCGCGTTCGATGGCAATGGAACGCGCGATCGATCCGATGCTCGAGGAGGAGCCCCCTCGATGATCTACTACCTCCTCTACCCGCTGCACACCCACGAGTCGTTGTCGTTTCTCAATGTACTCCGCTACCTGCCGTTTCGCTTCCTGGCGGCCACGATGACCGCGCTCCTGCTGACGTTCGGTCTCTATCCATGGTTCATCCGCCGCCTACAACGAAGACAAATCAGCCAAGTCATTCGTGCGGACGGTCCCGAAACCCATTTGTCCAAAGCGGGAACGCCCACGATGGGTGGCGCGCTCATGTTGCTTGCTCTGGTCCTGTCGACCGTCTTGTGGGCGGATCCGGCCAACTCGATGGTCTGGGTCGTCATCCTTGTTACCGTGGCCTACGGGGTCGTGGGGTACATCGACGACGCTTCGAAGATCAGGACGCGTTCGACGGGGGGGCTTGCGGGCCGATACAAGTTGCTCCTGCAGTTCGCGACCGCCATCGCGGTCTGCGGGTGGCTCTTCTACGGTGAGGCGGGCCTTCCGAGCGATTGGCTAGAGATCCGCTACCGACTCGCTGCACCGTTCTTTGCGTTCTCGAAGTACCCGTTCGAGCTGCCGCCATGGCTTTACGTCATCTTCGCGTCGATCGTGATCGTCGGGACGTCGAACGCCGTCAATCTCACAGATGGGCTCGATGGGCTGGCGATCGGGCCGGTGATGATCTCCGCGGGGACCTACGCGATTCTCGCCTATCTTGCGGGCTTGACGCTGTTCGGGAACGTCGTCGCCGACTACCTCGACATCGCGCACATCGAGAGCGCCGGTGAGCTCAGCATCTTCGCGGCTTCCGTGGTTGGCGTGGGTTTCGGGTTCCTCTGGTACAACACCTATCCTGCCCAGGTCTTCATGGGCGACGTCGGCTCGCTGGCCCTCGGTGGGGGGCTCGGGGCACTTGCCGTTCTCACAAAGAACGAGCTGCTGTCGTTGATCTTGTGCGGGATCTTCGTGGTCGAGGTCGTCAGCGTGATCCTTCAGGTTAGCTTTTTTCGGCTGACCGGCCGGCGCATCTTCTTGATGGCGCCGATTCACCACCACTTCGAGAAGATGGGTTGGCCCGAGCCGCGGGTGATCGTTCGCTTCTGGATCATTGCAATCATGCTCGCCGTCGCGAGCCTAGCCACATTGAAGTTGAGGTGAGCGTGGACCTCTCAGGGAAGAACACGATGGTCGTCGGGCTCGGGGAAACCGGGCTTGCGGTCGTCCGCTTCCTCCGAGCGCGCGGCGCCAAGGTTCGCGTCAACGATCAGCGTGACGCCGAAGCCCTAGGCGAGGCAGCCCGCGATGCCGAGGCTCTTGGCGCGGAGCTCGTGCTTGGCGGTCATTCCGACGGCGCTTTCGAGGACCTCGACCTGATCGTGGTTTCGCCCGGTGTGCCGCCCCTCGAGGCCCTCGACCGCGCCGAGGAACGGGGAGCTCCGGTCATCAGCGAGATCGAGCTTGCTGCCCGGCACATCCGAGCCCAGATCGTCGCGATCACCGGTACGAATGGCAAGAGTACCGTCACCACGTTGATCAGCGAGATGTGCCGCCGGGTCGGTCGCCCGATGTTCGTCGGCGGGAACCTGGGCCGTCCCATGATCGAAGCGATCGACACGGATGCTGCATCCGCCAGGGGACTCGTCGTCGTCGAGCTCTCGAGCTTTCAACTGGAGCGGGTCTCGGAGTTCAAGGCGCACGTCGCGGTGCTTCTGAACGTGACCGACGACCACCTGGACCGATATCCGTCCTTCGAGGCGTATGCCGCGGCGAAGGCCCGGATCTTCGAGCGACAAGACGTCGACGACTACGCGGTTCTCCCTGCGGATGAGCCCGAGCTTCGGGAGCTCGTTCAAGGCGACGGGACGATCGTGCTCTTTGGAGGCCAAGCGGGGGATGTTCGCGTCGAGAAAGGCGTCCTCGTCGACGTGCAAACGTCGCTCCGAGTTCCCGTCGGCGACTTGCGCCTACGAGGATCCCACAACGTATCCAACGCCTGTGCGGCAGTCCTCGCGGCGCGGCTTCTCGGCGTCGGTGATGACGACATCTCCTCGGTGCTCCGTGACTTTGCTGGCCTCGCCCACCGTATGCAGTACGTTCGTGTCGTCAACGGTGTCGAATACATCGACGACTCGAAGGCGACCAACGTCGGTGCTGCGGTGGCTTCGATTGAGGGCCTTGCGAAGTCCGGCGGCAAGGTGGTCCTCATCGCGGGCGGCGTGGACAAGGGCGGCAGCTACGAGCCGCTTCGGCAACGGATGGACGATCGGGGAAGGGCCGTCGTCGTCGTCGGGGACGCCGCACCGCTGATCGAAAAAGCATTCGCCGGTTCCGAGATCGCGCTCCGCAGCGCGCACACGATGGTCGACGCAGTGGCCGCGGCTGCCTCGCTGGCCAAATCGGGCGACACGGTTCTCTTGGCGCCGGCTTGCTCGAGCTTCGACATGTTCCGCTCGTACGCCGAACGTGGCGACGTATTTCAGCAAGCCGTGGCAACCCTTGGAGCGGCAAGATGAGTCCGTCTTCGAAGTCGCCGCCGATGAAACCAGGGTCGATCGACGTGTCGCTCGCCGCGACCCTCGTGGGCTTGATCGCTTTCGGCGTCGTGATGGTCTACAGCGCGAGCGCCGTCTACGCGGACCGCATGTATGGAGACGGCACCCACTTCTTGATTCGGCAGACGATTTTTTCCGCAGTTGCCTTCGTGGTGCTGGCCGCCACGAGCCGCATCGACATCACGCTCTTGAGGCGGTTTACCTATCCGGTCCTGCTCGTCGCGGTGGTGCTCATGGTGGCCGTGGCCCTAGGTTTCGGTCGAAGCGCCGGGGGAGCCACGCGGTGGCTTCGCGTTGGGCCGGTCAATATGCAGCCCGCCGAGCTTGCCAAGCTCGCGATGGTCTTGTGGTTGGCGCACTCTCTCGCCAAGAAAGCCCATCGCGTTCGGACCTTCTCGATCGGTTTCCTGCCACACGTGCTCGTCATGGGCTTGCTGATGTTGTTGTGTCTGGCGCAGCCGGACTTCGGTAGCGCAGTCATGATCGCGCTTCTGACCTTCGTCGTGCTATTCGCCGCAGGGGCGAAAGCAGGATACCTGCTCGGGGGCGTGCTGGTGGCGCTCCCGATCGGCTACGCGGCGATCGCGTCGTCTCCGTATCGGATGCGCCGCATCACGGCGTTCCTCGAGCCGTTCGAGCATCGCCAAGGGGCTGGCTATCAAATCACCGAGTCGTTGATGAGCTTCGGTTCTGGAGGTTGGACTGGGGTGGGGCTAGGCGACGGCCGTCAGAAGCTCCTCTTCCTTCCAGAGGCGCACACCGATTTCGTGAGTGCGATCGTCGGTGAAGAGCTCGGCTTTCTCGGAGTGGCGACGCTCTGCCTGGCGTTTGTGTGGGTGGTTCTCCGCGGGCTTCGCGCGGCGTGGCGCAGTCATGACGAGTACGCGAGCTATCTCGCGGCTGGCATGACCCTCTTCATCGGGCTTCAGGCTTTTACGAACCTCGCCGTTGCGATGGGGCTCTTGCCTACTAAGGGCCTGGCGCTTCCGTTCGTCAGCTACGGCGGTTCGTCTCTGCTGGTCAACGCGGCGGCCGCGGGGCTCATTCTCAACGTTTCGCGCTACGCCGTCGAACCTGCCGAAGAAGCAGCGAAAAGTGTCAAGAGAAAGAAAATGAAACCGCGGATGCGAATGGCCGAGGGAGGTGCACGATGATCGAACGTATCATGGTTGCCGGCGGCGGCACGGGGGGACACCTTTTCCCGGGCCTTGCAGTCATCGAAGAGCTACGGCGACGGATTCCCAGCCTCGAGGTGAGGTTCGTGGGGACGGCACGCGGGATCGAAGCACGCATTCTACCGGTGCGCGGAGAGTCGCTCGATATTCTGGAGGTTACCCCTCTAAAAGGGCAGAGTCTTGGCGCTCGATTCACCAGCCTCGCCCGAATCCCGGGCGCCATGATGGAGGCATCGTCGTTGATCCGAAGCTTCCGGCCTGATCTCGTCCTCGGTGTCGGCGGCTACGCGTCGGGGCCCGTGCTGCTTGCGGCTTCGTTGACCGGGCATCCGACGGCGCTGCTCGAGCAAAACGCTCACGTAGGTATGACGAATCGGATCCTCTCCCGCTTCGTCGACCGCGCTTACATCACGTTTGACCACACTGCCGAGGTGTTCGGCGAAAAGAAGTCGCGACTTACAGGGAACCCCGTGAGACGGGAGTTCGTCGAGCATGCACGCCGAGCACTTGCTGATCCCGAAGGCTTCGAGTCCCGGGCGCGTACGGTCCTGGTGCTGGGCGGCTCGCAAGGTGCCCGTAAGCTCAACGAGGACGTCCCGAGAGCACTCGCACAGGCCGGCCTCGCCGAGCGTGATCTCCGCGTCCTGCACCAGACCGGCGAAACGATGCGCGACGAGGTCGAAAAAACCTACGAAGATTTGGGAATCGATGCCGAGGTCGTTACGTTTATTGATGAAATGGCCAGGGCTTTTTCCAATGCGGCGCTGGTGATCGCTCGCGCAGGCGCCACGACGCTCGCCGAGCTTTGCGCGATTGGACGCCCCTCGATCCTCGTGCCGTTCCCGTTTTCCGCTGACGATCATCAGGCGAAAAACGCCGCTGCCCTCGAGGAGCAAGGGGCTACGATCTGCGTTCGCGAATCCGAGCTCGAGGTAGACGCCCTTGGTACGCTAGTGGCCGGGCTCTTGGACGACCCGGCGAAGCGTCAGGCCATGTCGCTCGCGACTCGTGAGCACGGGCGGCCGGATGCAGCGGCGACGATCGTCGATGACATGATCGGATGGCTCGGCGGGGCGCAGCCACGCGGGGAGAGTCCCGTTCCCCCCGCGAGCGACCCCCCCATCGGCACGCACCAAAGCGGGCTCGGGCCGGCGCCGATGCTTCGCCTCGGCTATGGTGAGGGCGCCCTTCGAACGGCCACCTCGCGGCCGCGGCGCCCGGTTGTCGTCGATGGGGCCGTGTGGGAGTAGGCGAGGATGTTTCGAGGTCGAATTCGGTCGATTCACTTCGTTGGAGTCGGCGGCGTGGGAATGAGCGGCATTGCCGAAGTGCTGCTCGATTCGGGGTTCGAGGTCACCGGCTCCGATCTTCGCGAGAACGATTACACCCGACGTCTCACCGATAAGGGCGCGAAGATCTTCGTGGGTCACGGGGCGGAGCAGGTCGCCGAGGCCGACGTCGTCGTGTTTTCTTCCGCCGTACCCGTGAACAATCCCGAGCTCGTGGCGGCACGACAGCGTGGCGTGCCGGTGATCCCCCGAGCCGAGATGCTCGGTGAGCTCATGCGCCTCAAGGACGGCATCGCGATCGCCGGTTCCCACGGAAAGACGACGACCACTTCCTTAGTAGCGACAGTGCTCCGAGGCGCAGGGCTCGATCCCACGGTCGTCATCGGCGGCAAGCTCAACGCTCTTGGCTCGGGCGCTGCGATGGGTGCCGGTGACTTGCTCGTTGCCGAAGCCGACGAATCCGACGGTTCGTTTCTGCACCTGATTCCGGCTGTCGCCGTGATCACCAATATCAATCCCGAACATCTCGATCACTATGGAAGTCTCGATGGAGTAAAAGAGGCCTTCGTCGGCTTCGCCAATCGGGTTCCTTTCTACGGTGTGGTCATCGCCTGCCACGACCATCCGAACGTTCAAGACATCCTCCCGCGAATCGACAAGCGCATCGTGACGTACGGCTTTTCGGCGCAGGCGGACTACCGCGCGCGCAACCCGGTGTTCTCTGGGCTCTCGGTCGGCTTTGATGTGGAGTATCGTGGCCAAAGCCTCGGCCAATTCGAAGTTCGCATGCCAGGGACGCACAACGTCTTGAACGCGCTTGCCACCATTGCGGTCGCCGACGAGCTGCGGGTCGACCGCGACCAGGTAAGGACGGCGCTTCGGACGTTCGAAGGGGTCCAACGGCGCTTTTCAATCGTTGGCGAGGCTGGTGGTGTCACCGTGATCGACGACTACGGACATCATCCTGCGGAGGTGGAGGTCACTCTCGAGGCCGCTCAGCGCGCCTATGGACAGAGGTTGGTCGTCGCCTTTCAGCCTCACCGCTATACCCGTACGCGTGACCTCTTCGATGAGCTCACCCGAGCGTTCAATCTGGCTGATGTCCTATTCTTGACCGGTGTCTATGCAGCAGGCGAAAAACCGATCGAGGGGGCCGACGCGCGCCGGCTTGCCGAGGCGATTCGCGCGCACGGACATCGAGACGTGACGCTGGTAGAGGATAGGAACGAACTGGCAGAGGCAATCAGCGCCCGGGTGCAGCCTGGAGATGTGGTCATTACCCTCGGTGCCGGGGACATCACCCGGACCGGTCCAGAGCTCCTCGAGGTGCTCGGTTCATGAACCGTCCTCGTAAAACCGACGCGGCCACGGCCAGGCCACGCGCCCAGAATCGTCGCCGCCCGGCACCGAGGAGGGCCAAGCCCACCAAAGCCAAGCGGAGCGGGGGTGAGCGGATGACAGGCGCCCTCGATGGGGCTCTGGCCTGGGTTGCGCGGAGTCAGAGGCTACTACGGCGCGTCGGTCAGGTCGCGCTGCTTGGTCTTGCGGTGGCCGCGGTGGTTTGGGTCGGTGATTACACGGTGCGATACGCCCGAACCGCGGACGCCTTTGCGATTCGAGAAATCGTGGTCTCGGGCAAACATCGCCTCGAAGAAATCGACGTCCGACGGGCTGCCGGCCTCCAAATAGGTTCAAATATTTTCGAGATTTCAATTGAAGAAGCTCGAAATCGTTTGCTTCTGCACCCATGGGTGAAGGAGGCATCCGTCGTACGCAGGCTCCCGAACCGTGTTCGCATCGAGTTGGTCGAGCGAAAACCCGTCGCGCTCGTGGCACTCGACCAGCTCTATTTGGTCAGCGAAGAGGGAGCCGTCTTCAAACGCCTCGGGGTCGATGATCCCGCCGACATGCCGGTCATCACCGGTATCGCTTCGGAGCGGTTCTACGACGATTTTGACTACCGCACGGCGGTCCTTCTACGCTCCATGGCTCTACTCCAAGACTATGAAGGCGCGGGCCTCTCCGAGGTCGAGCCGGTTTCTGAAATTCACTTCGAGGAATCCACCGGTATTGAGCTTTTCGTAGGCGACGACGGCATGCACGTACGCTTGGGGAATGGGCAACATCGGCAGAAGCTCCGTCGCCTCCGACAGGTCCTCGCGCGTCTCACTCAGGAAAAAGCAAGGCCTGCTTACGTATACCTCGACAACGTTCGAAGCCCTGAGCGGGTCACCGTCCGACTGCACTGACGGAAAAAGGGCCCCAGGGTTGGGTTTGGGCGATCGGAAAGTGCATTCTAGCCCTTTTTTTTCTGCACGAAACTTGTCTCGTCAAATCCCCCTTGTGTATGGGTCAAACAGAGGCGAGGGATGGCGGAAAACGAGATCATTGCGGGATTGGATCTGGGGTCGACGAAGGTCTGTGCCATCGTCGCTGAACAAACCGAAGAAGGTCTAGACATCATCGGGATAGGCTCCGTTCCTTCAAAGGGTTTGAAGAAGGGCGTCGTCGTCAACATCGAGTCGACCGTCCAAGCGATCCGCGCCGCAGTCGAACAAGCCGAAACGATGGCCGGGGTCGAGATCAATGCGGTGTACGCCGGCATTGCGGGTAGCCATGTTCGCGGCATGAACCAAGACGGCGTCGCTGCCATCGCAAATCGAGAGGTTGCCGCCGAGGACGTGTCCCGCGTTCTCGCGCAAGCCAAAGCCGTGCCGCTGCCTGGGGACCGCCAAGTGCTTCACGTGCTCCCACAGGAATACATCGTCGACGAACAAGATGGGATCAAAGAGCCCGTCGGCATGGCTGGTGTTCGACTCGAAGCACGGGTGCACATGGTAACCGCGGCATCCACCAGCGTCGCGAACGTCACGAAGTGCGCGGAACGGTGTGGGCTGTTCGTCGAAGAAGTCGTCTTGCAGCCACTTGCGAGCGCACATGCAGTGCTCAGTGGCGATGAGCGAGAGATCGGCGGAGTCTTGATCGACATTGGTGGCGGTACGTCTGACATCATCATCTACGTCGACGGCGCGGTGGTTCACACGAGCTCGATTCCAATCGGTGGCATCAATCTCACGAGCGACGTTGCGACGGGTCTTCGCACGCCGATGGCCGAAGCGGAGCGCATCAAGATCAAGTACGGGTGCGCCGCCTCACGGATGGTCGATGACGACGAGACCATCGAGGTGCCCTCGGTTGGCGGGCGCCCCCCACGGTCGCTCCCGCGTCGCGTTCTTTGCGACATCGTCGAGCCGCGGGTCGAGGAAATCTTCGCGGCTTGCCGTCACGTGATCGCTGAGACCGGCTACACGGACATGTTGGCTTCTGGAGCGATTGTCACCGGCGGCACGACGCTCCTCGATGGCTTGCCTGAGCTTGCCGAGGAAGTGCTCGGCCTACCGGTGCGTCGCGGCGCGCCCACGGGCATCGGTGGATTGATCGACGTTGTGAAGAGCCCCTCCTTCGCCACGGGCGTGGGGTTGGTTAAGCACGGCGCGGACCAGGTAACGGGAACGACGATACCCGAGCGAACGGTGGACGTGGCTGCAAGCCGCGGCCTCAGCCGGAAGCTTGGGGCGTGGTTCAGAGAGGTTTTCTGAGGAGGAATCGATGGCTATCTCGATCGAGTTCGCGGACGACGCAGAGCTTCATGCACGAATCAAAGTCGTTGGCGTCGGCGGAAGCGGCGGCAATGCGCTCAACACCATGATTCGCAAAGGACTCGACGGTGTCGAGTTTATCGCGGCGAACACCGACGCGCAGGCGCTCGATCGCAGCCTCGCACCGGTCAAGATCCAGCTTGGCCCACAGCTCACTCGCGGTCTAGGCGCGGGTGGCAGCCCCGACGTCGGTCGCAAGGCGGCGCTCGAGGACGTACAGCGTCTATCGGAAGCACTCGAAGGAGCCGACATGGTTTTCGTGACCGCGGGTATGGGTGGTGGCACCGGCACCGGTGCAGGGCCGATCATCTCGCAGGTTGCGCAAGACCAAGGGGCCCTCACCGTGGGCGTCGTCACAAGACCCTTCCTGTTCGAGGGTCGCAAGCGTTCCAAGAACGCGGAGCGCGGGATCTCGGAGCTGATCGACTCGATCGACAGTATCATCACGATCCCGAACCAGAAGCTCCTGTCACTCGGCGACGACGACATCACGATGTTGGATGCGTTCGGACGGGCCGACGATGTGCTGCTTCAGGCGGTGCAGGGGATCAGCGACCTGATCATCAACGCTGGCATGATCAACGTCGACTTCGCCGACGTGAAAACCATCATGAGAAGCAACGGCCGCGCTCTCATGGGCACCGGTGTGGCCAAGGGCGATCGGCGTGCGCTCGAGGCTGCCGAGATGGCGATCAACTCGCCATTGCTCGATGAGGTTTCGGTGGAGGGCGCGACTGGCATTCTCATCAACTTCACGGCTGGGCCAGACATCAAGCTTCGCGAAATCAACGAAGCGGCGGGGCTGATTCAGCAGGCCGCGCACGAGGAGGCCGAAATAATCTTCGGTGTCGTCACCGACTCCGAGCTAGCCGACACGGTCAAAGTTACGGTGATCGCGACCGGTTTTGAGAGCCCTGCGTACGCTCCGCTCCCGCTCGGAATGCATCAGGCCTCGAATGGTTACGGATCTCACAACGCATCATCCTCTCGGGCTATTCGAAGCTCGGCGCCAAGAACAGAGGACCTGACCTCGACGCTCGAGGGTGTCCCAGCCACGGTCCCACAGACCATCGGAACGCGCGCCTTCGGAGCATCTGCGCTACATGACGAGGCGGTCCTGGATATTCCGGCATACCTTCGCCGAGGCAACCCGAGTGCTGAGTAATATAGGAGTTATTCCATAGACTTAGCCTTAAGCCCGGGTCCGTCCGGGCTTTTCCTTTGGGGGGTCTTTTCGTTGTGCGGCGGGCAGGTCACGCGCCTTTGGTAAACATTTTGTAACTTCCTCTGCAATACGCTTCACAGAGCAGGGCAAACCAGCTAGCTTCCTAACTGTCAGTGCTTCTGAGGGCGGCCAAATTAACCCCTCTAGCTTAAAGTCACGGTATTTGGCATACTGAACAGGTTGAAGGTGAAGAAGAGGTTGCAGCTAGAATTGAAGCGCAGGCGTCCGTGTGTCGGGGCGTTTTGCTTCCTCGTCGCATTCGTCGCGAGCATTCTCGGTACCAATGAGGCTTTGGCCGATACCTCGCCGACGGCGATCAAGGGCATTCCGTTAGTGGTTCCCGCCGCGGTGCTCGGAGTTTCGAGCCCCTACATCATCCGTGCAGCGCTCCCGACGCCCAGGTCGCACAGGTTTCTCCTCTCCCAAGACATTCGCGATCTCGTCAAGCGCGTCGACAAGCTCGCCCGCTACGGCGTGGACCTCAACCAGCGCACGCCCCAGCCGGAGAAACTCCAACTCCGCTTCCAATCCCTCGACTTCGGCGGGTTCCTCCAGCTCTGTTACCGCCACTAAAACAGCATCAGTGCGACCTGGTCGCTAGAGCGTTTTGAGGTACTCGACGAGGGCGGTGCGCTCCGCGTCGGACAGGTGGTTGCCGAAGGTGTGCCCCGCGTTGGAGTGGCCGATCAGGCTCGTGTCGTAGATGTACCTGCGCTCTTCGTCGGATGCCTCGGCTTGACCGTAGGTCAGTGATTCGTACGGCCAACCAAGTCGCTCGGTGTCGTAATTGGTGCTGTCGAAGTCGATTCGACGCCAGTGGACCGGGCGTTGACTCGGGTCGATGACGGCTTCGATCGTCGGCACGGAGCCGTTGTGCAAGAAGGGCGCGGTGGCCCAGATGCCGTCGAGTGGCGGCGCGGTGTAGCCCCGGAACGGATCGTTGTAGACGATGGTTGCATACCGAGCGAAGAACGTCTGTTCGAACCAGTCCTCGAGCGCTGCGATGTTCTCGTCGAAGCCGGCGAACGCCGGGTCGGTTTCGATGACATCGAGTGGGATGATCAGATTGGGATAGGTGTCTTCGTCGTCGGATGCTCCGTACGTTCCATGGCATCCCGAGCAGTTATCGAGGAAAATGCCTTCGCCCTGTTCGGCCAGCGTCGCGTCGATCTCGAAGGGATAGACTGGAGCCTCGAGACTACGCACGTACGCGTACAGATCATCGAAGTATTCCATGATCTCTTCGGCCTCTTCGTTTGTATCGGTGCACACCATCGAGGCGAGGATCATCGTGCCGCGGTGGTCACCACGGGACAGCCCGTTGTGGAAGTGGCTGCTTTTCTTCTTGGGCGCCACCAAGGGGGCACGTCAGTGGGAAAGAGCACGGCGGGCAAGGGGAAAGCCGGTTCGTCGAGCCAAGCGAGGGTTTCGGGTTCCTTGTAAGCGGCCAATGCAAACGTCGACACGACGGCCGGGTTGGTCCCCACCGTTCGCATGATGGTGTACGGCCCTATCGTAGTTTGTCGCTCGAACAGCTTGAGGAGTTGGTCGCCGCCCGGAATCGAATCGAGGTCGATCGAGTCGAACGGGTTAGCGCCTCCGTCCCCTTCCGCGGCCCCCGTGTAGTCGCTCGTCACGTTGCCCAACCCGATGACCAGCTGGCCGTTGATCTTTTCGGCGTGGCACTGAAGGCAGTTGGGGGACACGAGGTCGACACCGTCGTCGTTGGTGTGAACGTTCCAGTTGTAGGGCATGTCGGCGTTTTTGCCGGTTCGAAGGGGTTTGCCGTCGGCGTCGGTGAGCGCTTGCATCTGCGCGATCGAACCGAGGAGTGCTCGGACTGCCGGAGAATTAAAAATGTCGAGGGGAATTCCGCATGAGATGTAGCCATTCGAGACGAGGGCCTGGAAACCTGCTTTCACGTTGCCAGGAGGCGGTGCTTCGTTGGGAATAACGACCCCATCGTCCCAGGGGCCGGGGTCGGAGCTGGTGCTCGTGTTGCAGGCGGCGATCGACGCGGCCAGGGCGAACGCCACCCAGCTAGCTCGCTGTAGGGACATTGCGGGCAAGCTACCACAGTCACAGTCACCGCGACAGCGACAGCGCCAGCGACAGTGCCAGCGTCAGGTGATGCTGTTTAGCTCAGTTGGCCTAGGAGGCCCGTGCTGTTGTCGCCGAAGCTGCTCTGGTTCACGCTCATGGCGGCCATCATCGTTAGGAAGAGGTTTGCGATCGGCGGGCCGTTGACGCTTTCGTTCGGCTCGTAGTCTATGTGACGTCCCGTGTTGTACACGCCGTGGCATTCGCCGGCGAGGATGATCGGCAGGTTGCGGTGGCGGTGGGCGTTACCGTCTTCGATCTCGCTCGAGAAGAAGACCTGGGAGCGTGTCCCCTAGAGGCCGTATTGTTTTCGGTGGGTGTTTAGGTGGTCGAGGTAGTATTTGGCTGGTTTCTGGGGGTCGATTTCGCCAGCTTCGGTGGCTTCTGTGAGTTGCCTCATCAGGTCGCCTAGACGCTTTGATGGGGGCACACCGAAGGTGTTAATGATCTCGGTCCCGAGGCCTTTGGGTAGGGGAGCCACCTTGTGGTCTTCTTCCTGGAGGTCACGAATGCGCTTCGCGAGCAAGTTGATCTGACGAACGCCGCGACGACGCTTCTCGGGGCGTTTGGTGGTGATATCTGCGCGACTCAAGTCGAGGAGGTCGCGTAGGCCGTCGTCCATCTGTTTGTAGAAGCGACGTACCGCCGCGTCTGTCCAGCTTTCTTCGTACTGACTAGCCCTCAGGTGGTGGAGGATCAAGAAGTGGATGCGCTCTCGGGGCGCGCCTTGGAAACCCAGGCGGTCTCCGACGCGTTTGCGGAACATCGCTGCACCAACCTCGCTGTGGCCGTGGAACGTGACATTACCACGGTCGTCGATGCGCCGTGTCTTCGGCTTGCCGATGTCGTGGAGCAACGCCCCCCAACGCACCTCGAGTCGTGGCACTGATTGCTTCACGACCTGCTTCGTGTGTTTCCAGACGTCCTTGTGCCGCCACTCATTGTCGCCGAAGCCAACCATGGCTGCGACCTCCGGTAGCCAAGGACCGAGGCACCCCACCGCCTCTAGGGCGTCGAGCCCGGGCTCCGGATGCTTGGACACCAGCAAGCGGTCCATGTGAAGGCGGAACTCGGCCAAAGGAATGTCACGCCACTCAGCGGGGCTAGGTCGTTCAGGCTTCTGGCCGAGCAGAGAGGGGTCGCTCGCGACGTCGGCCGCCCACTTCAACGCTTCAAACACCCGTGCGGGGCTCACATCTCGTGTTGTTACTACGGACATAGGATCTCGTCGAGCGCCGTGACCAAGCGTCGGTTCTCTTCTGGAGTCCCTACGGTGATCCGAACGCACTCTGCCAGCCGAGCATCTCCTTCGGAGAAGCGGCGCACCACGATCTCTCGCGAAAGGAGGCCCTTGCACAACCCTGCGACGTCGCCATCGTAGCGGACCAAGAGGAAATTCGCGTCACTCGGGAAGCAGTGCATCGATGGGTAGCGCGCGAGGTCTTCCGCGAGCCGTTCTCGCTCGGCCACGATCGCCGCGACATGCGTGCGAAGGGTGGGCGCAAGGTCCGTGAGGGCAAGTGTGGCGAGCTCCTGGGACAGCGTGTTGAGATTGAACGGCTGCCGGACCTTTTCGAGATCATGCGCGAGCGCCTCGTCGAGACGTATCCAGCCAACTCGAATCGCGGCGAACCCGACCTTGGAGAGAGTACCGAGAAGCGCGCACTGCGGTAATCGCACACACCAGCTTGCAACAGATTCGCGCGCGAACCCACCGTACGCTTCGTCGACGACGTGCAACGTGTCTGGAAACCCCTGGATGAGCTTCTCCAGCCTGTCCTGTGAGAAGCAGTTGCCGGTGGGGTTGTTGGGGCTCGCGTAGTACGCAACGTTCGGTCGTTCGCGTTCGAGTGCCTTGGCCATCTCATCGACATCGAGGTCCCATCGATCGTCAAGCGACACTCCGACCGTTCGCCACCCGTGCGCACGACTCGTCATTCCGTACATCACGAACGTCGGCTCCGGAAACAGTACGACGGGCCGCTCTTCCCCTGGCCGCGGTTTCGACATTGCCGTCGCGAGCAGCGAGATCACCTCGTCGGACCCCGAGCCGAGCACGTACTCGTCCGGGGCGCCGCCGATCCAGGTCGCCAGAGCCCCCCGGAAGCGAGTCGCTCGTCCGTCTGGATATCGATGGAGCGCGGTCCGGCGGACGGCCGACAGAATCGATTCCCACGCTTCACCGGGGAGCGACCACGGGCTCTCGTTCGCGTCGAGCTTCACCTCGGGTGCGGCAGGGGGTACCCGGTAGGCGGAAAGTTCATCGAGCTCGGGCCGGAACAGAGTTTTGAGGGATCTCACAGACATGGCGATCGCCGGATCGGGGCGCAGTCTTGGCACGCCACGCCCAACTGTAAAGTGCAGCCTCAGTGAAGAACCAGATTGGCCTGGTCGCGGGCTTCTTCGAGGGCGAGACTGATGACCCGGGCATCTTTGGCGTCCGGCCGAGCCTCGAGATAGGCGGCAAGGTCTTCTGAAGCGGCTCCGTAGGTCCGTAAAGCGTGGGCCAACAGGCCTCGATCCCGGCGATGCTCGGGTGCTTGGGTGAGCTCGACCAGGTGGTCGCAGGCGAGCATGGCACGCGCGTAGTCGCCCTGGCGCCGGTGGGCGTTCTTGAGATTCGCCAGCATGCGGATCGTGATCGTCAGGCAGTCGACCGGTTCGAGGTAGCTTGGGTGCAGCGCCATCTCCGCGCCGAGGAACTGCGCCGCCAGCTTTCGGAGCCCAACACCGTCGAGGATCTCTCCGTGATTGAACGGATCTTGATAGACGCCTTCCGGTCCCCCGACGCGCACCAAGAAGTGACCCGGAAAACCGACACCCTCGACCACCATGCCCGCGCGTTCGCCGATCGCCATACTGAGCACCGACAACGAAATCGGAATCCCCCTGCGGCGAATCATCACTTTGTCGATGTAGCTGTTTCGCGGGTCGTAGTAGTCGTCTCGTTCTCCTTCGAAGCCGAGCTCGACAAAGAGCAGGTCTGCGAGGATCCGACAGTCGCGCTCGGGAGTTGATCGAAGGCCGCGTCGGATGAGTGCTTCCGTGCCGATGCCATCGAGAGCGCGTCGCAGGGAGTGCTCGTCGAGAATGGGATTAGCCTCGCGTGCAATCAAGATGGCGACGTCTTCAACTTTTGCGTTGGGACGTTGCAGCACCGACACCAAGGGATCTCTGCTAGCCACGATACTAACCTTGCGTTGCCTGTCCGCTGATGTCGAACCGAGCAATGTGCTACACCGGCTTTCGATCACAAGCCTAGGGTGTTGTTCCCGTGCTTGACGAATTTCTGCACACATTGGAGCACGGGCCCCAGCATTGGGCCTACGGACTCATCGTCGCGGCGTCGGCGGTGGAATATGTTTTTCCGCCACTTCCCGGAGATACCGTCGTGCTGTTTGCAGTCGTGTTGGCCACTCGCGCCCAACTCAACTGGGCTTTGGTCTACGCGCTGATGACGCTCGGCGCAATCGGAGGCGGACTCGGGGCATGGGCTTTCGGCCTGTGGCTCGCGAATCACGAAGACAATTGGCCGCGGTTTCTGAAGCGTCCTGCGGCCACACGCGCTCTCGACGCAGTGCGTCGTGGCTACGCACAGCACGGTGCCATGTACCTCGCGGTGAACCGATTCTTGCCGGCGCTTCGCGCGTTCTTCTTCCTCGGGGCAGGGTTATCTCGCATGGGCGTGTGGCCGGTGATCGTGTTCGGTGGACTCTCCGCCGCCGTGTGGAACGCGCTGCTTCTCGGCGCTGGATATGCCCTCGGTCACAATTGGGAGGTGATGCGCGATATCCTCGAGCGATACACCGTGGCGACTCTGGTCATCGTCGTCGCCGCGGGTATCGCGATCGTAGCGCGCTTCGTGTGGGACAGCCGACGAGCCTAGCACCCTTCTCACAACTCTAGCGCTTGCGGATCTGCACCAGATTTTTGGATTTTACCATTGCGCTGATGAGCTCGCGATTCATGCGTGCAATCCATTCGAGGCTCACGCCCTTCGGACAAACGGCTTCGCATTCGCCGTGATTGGTGCACGAGCCAAACCCTTCAGCGTCCATCTGCGCGACCATTTTTCGCGCGCGATCTGCGCGTTCGGCTTGCCCCTGAGGCAGCAGCGACAGGTGCGAGATTTTGGCTGCCGTGAAGAGGCTTGCCGACGCGTTTGGGCAGGCTGCCACACACGCGCCGCACCCGATGCATTCGGCCGCGTCCATCGCGCGATCCGCGATCTCTTTGGCGATCGGCATCTCGTTGGCTTCGCTTGCGCTGCCCGTACGGATCGAAATGTAGCCGCCAGCTTGAATGATGCGGTCGAACGCGGTGCGGTCGACAATCAGATCTTTGACGATCGAAAAACCGTCCGCGCGCCAGGGCTCGAGCCAGATCTCCTGGCCGTTCTCGAACTGTCGCATGTGCAGCTGGCAGACGGTCGTCAGTTTCTGGGGACCATGCGCTACACCGTTGACGACCATCCCACATGCGCCGCAAATGCCTTCGCGGCAGTCGTAGTCGAACGCGATCGCGTCCTCGCCGTTTTCGATCAGCTCTTCGTTCACGACGTCGAGCATCTCGAGGAAGGACATGTGCGTGGTTATGTCTTTTGCGTGGTACGTCTTGAAGCTGCCAGGTTGGTTCGACCCTGATTGGCGCCAGACGTGAAGCGTTAGATCGAGTAACTCGTCGGTCATGGCGTCCCTTACTTGTAGCTCCGCTTGGTTGGCTTCACGTACTCGAAAGTGAGCGGCTCTTTTTGGAGTCGCGGCTTTGCTGGATCCCCGGTCCACTCCCAGGCCGCGACGTAGCTGAAGTTCGCGTCATCTCGAAGGGCTTCCCCTTTCTCTTGGTGCTCCTCGCGGAAGTGGCCCCCGCAGCTCTCGTTTCGGTCGAGCGCATCGATGCACATGAGCTCACCGAGCTCGAAAAAGTCGGCGATCCGTCCGGCGCGCTCGAGCGTTTGGTTGAGGTCTTCGCCACTTCCAGTGATTTTGACCTGACGCCAGAACTGCTCGCGAAGCTCTGGGATCTTCGCGAGAGCCTCCTCGAGCCCCTCGGCATTTCGCGACATCCCGCACTTCTCCCAAATGATCTTCCCGAGCTCCCGGTGGAAATGCTCGGGGGCGTGCTTGGGGTCAGGCGCGTTCATGAGCTTGCGAACCCGGTCCGCGACCGATTGCATCGCGGTCTGCACATCCGGGTGATCTTCTTCGAGTGGTGGCAGCGTTCGGACCTGCCCGAGGTAGTTGCCTACGGTAAAGGGCAGGACGAAGTACCCGTCTGCGAGGCCCTGCATCAGCGCGGAAGCGCCGAGCCGGTTGGAGCCATGGTCCGAGAAGTTGGCCTCGCCGCCAGAAAAGAGACCCGGGATCGTGGTCTCGAGATTGTAGTCCACCCAGAGGCCGCCCATCGTGTAGTGGGTTGCTGGGTAAATCCGCATCGGCGTCTCGTATGGGCTGTCGCCCGTGATCCGTTCGTACATCTCGAACAGGTTGCCGTACCGCTCGCGGATCATCTGCTCGCCGAGACGGCCGATCGCATCGCTGAAGTCGAGGTACACGCCGCGCCGCTGGTCGAGGACCAATGGTCCGACGCCCAAGCCATCGTTCGTCAAGTACAGCGCGTTTCGCGAAGCCACATCGCGAGGGACCAGGTTGCCGAAGGCAGGGTACCGCTCCTCGAGGTAGTAGAAGCGGTCTGCCTCTGGAATGTCTTCAGGCTGCTTGGTGACGTCTTCCTTGTTGCGTGGAACCCACACACGCCCGTCGTTGCGAAGCGACTCGCTCATTAGTGTCAGCTTCGACTGATAGCTACCCGCTTGTGGGATGCAGGTGGGATGGATCTGTGTGTAACAGGGGTTCGCGAACGTCGCGCCCTTCCGATGCGCGCGCCAAGTGGCCGTGCAGTTGCTGCCCTTGGCATTCGTCGAGAGATAGAAGACGTTACCGTAGCCGCCCGTGCACAGCACGACCATGTCCGCGATGTACGGGGTCACCTTGCCGGTCTTGAGGCATCGCGTGACGATTCCTCGTGCCCGACCATCATGCACGATCAACTCCAGCATTTCGTGACGCGGGAACATCTCGACCGTGCCCGCTTCGATCTGCCTACTGAGTGCTTGGTACGCCCCGAGCAAAAGCTGCTGGCCTGTCTGTCCCCGCGCGTAGAATGTCCTCGAGACCTGGGCGCCACCAAAGGAGCGGTTTGCCAACAACCCACCGTACTCGCGCGCGAAGGGCACACCCTGGGCGACCGCCTGATCGATGATGTGGAGGCTCAGCTCGGCCAACCGATAGACGTTCGACTCACGTGAGCGAAAATCGCCCCCCTTCACCGTGTCGTAGAACAGCCGGTACACGCTGTCCCCGTCGTTTTGGTAGTTCTTAGCCGCGTTGATCCCACCTTGTGCTGCGATGCTGTGCGCGCGTCGTGGGCTGTCTTGGTAGCAGAAGCACTTGACGTTGTACCCCATCTCGCCGAGGGACGCGGCGGCGGCTCCTCCCGCCAGGCCGCTTCCGACCACGATGATGTTGTACTTGCGACGGTTGGCGGGTGCGACGAGCTTGCTCGCCTCTTTGTGTTTCTCCCATCGGTCTTCGATGGGACCGGTTGGCTCGTGTGATCGAAGTTCCATGACGACCCTTACAAAGTGACGATGCCCGTGAGGACAGAGATCGGAAACGAAACGTTGCCGAGTGTGATTACCGCCGAAATCGCGATCGCCACATCGCGACGATAGGAGTTGTAGCGCGGGTGGTTCGCCCCGATGGATTGAAAGGCGCTGAAGATACCGTGAAAAATGTGTAAGCCGAGCGCGAGGTTGGCCGCGACGTAGAACGCCGAGATCCAGGGGTTCTGGAAGGCCTCGA
Organism: uncultured Coxiellaceae bacterium; assembly: GCA_964194675.1. Classification (GTDB taxonomy): domain Bacteria; phylum Myxococcota_A; class Polyangia; order Polyangiales; family Houyiibacteriaceae; genus SG8-38. Next base: position 60,529 of record CAXMND010000179.1, read on the forward strand.
CGACGTTGCGATACACGTCCCCCGGATGCGCCGGGATGATCGTGAACTCGAGCAAGTGGTAGACGAGGTAGAGCAACAGGATCGGGCCCGTCCAGTACATCGTCCGTGCCGCGTAGTCGGTCGCGAGGTCTTTACGTTGTTTGTAGTGGGAACCTCGGGCCAAGACGTTTCGGCGCCAGAGTTGGTACGCGGACCAGACGTGGGCGCCTAACGCGAACAGCAGTAGGATTCTCGTCGTCCACACGAGTGCCGGCATGCTATGGAGTTTCTCGGCGTAGCCGTTGAGCGCCTCAGGTCCGAGGTAGATGTTCAAGTTACCCAGGAAGTGGCCGGTCACGAACCCGACCATGATGGCGCCGGACAGGGCCATCACTACCTTCTTCCCGATGGTCGTTCGGTAGAGCGTTAGGGCTCGTTGCATGAGTTCTCCTGAGTAGCCTCGGGGGGGTCGTGGTACTCTACTCGGTCGCCTCGGAACGTCTCCAGCACCGTGACACCATTGTCTTGGCTGACCACGTAGTTCGGGCCCACGGGTACCTTGCCAAGGCCGCCCGGCGTGTCGACGATCAACTTGGGTAGCGCGATTCCGCTGACTCGGCCCTGGAGCGCCCGCATCAGCTCGATCCCGCGTCGGAGCGGCGTCCGAAGGTGACTCGTTCCACGTACGGGGTCCATTTGCAGCAAGTAGTAGGGTCGGACGCGTGCACGAACCAGTCCGCGAAACAGACGTTCGAGCGTGTCCGGGTCGTCGTTGATGCCACGGAGCAAGACCGATTGGTTCATGACGGGAAGCCCCGCATCGGCGAGCCGCCCGCATGCTTCCTGCGCGTCCGGTGTGAGCTCCTTCGGGTGGTTGAAGTGCGTCATGATCCAAGTGGCTTCGTGGCCTTGACGTATGGCACGACAAAGCTCGTCTGTGATGCGTTGAGGGAGGGTGACCGGGGCGCGTGTCGCCAAGCGTATATAGTCGATATGATCGATCTCGCGCAGTCGCGTGAGCAAACGTGTGATCCGTTCCGTCGACATGATGCAGGGGTCGCCACCCGAAATGATCACGTCATGGATCTCTGGGTGGGCCGAAAGCCACTGAAAGGCGGGTTCGAGGGCGGCCATCGAACGGGCGCCGCCTCCGTCCCCGACGATCCGCGACCGGGTGCAAAAGCGGCAGTACACCCCGCATCGGTCGGTAGCGATCAGTAGAACACGGTCGGGGTATCGCTGAATCAGATGTGGGGCGACTTCGTGAGCCTCCTCGCCGAGTGGATCGGCAAGATCGCCTTTGACGGCAATGGCTTCATCGGCCCGGGGGACACACTGCTTGCGGATCGGGCAATCGGGATCGGTCGGATCGCACAGACTGAGGTAGTAGGGCGTGACGGAAATCGGGAGCCCCGCTGCCATTGCACGGGCTGCGCCAAGACGCTCCGCCTCGGTGAGCCGAAGCACGCGCTCGAGGCCATTCAGGTCGGTAACCGCGTGCTGCGCTTGCCAGCGCCAATCCTTCCACTGGGCTTGGTCCAAACGCGAGGCTTCGCGGAAATTGAGCGGTAGCGCACGCACGGCGCGGAGCTTAGTTCTTGTCTCCGGGGCGGCAACTCTTCTTGTCCCTGGACACACCCGGCAAACATTGTCATATCCCAGGCTCTGAGCGGGTAGGACCCCCGTGTCAGCGTATTGTCCGAGCCGAAAGAAAAGGGAAAGAGGTTATGGTCACCCCTGCAGATCCCCGCCCCTTCGACGTCGAGTATGTCGACAACCCCTCGCAGTCGGAGCTTCGTGAGCTAGCGGTCAAACACACCCCCTGCGTTCAGCGGTCCAAGGTCGGCAGCATCAACAAGGTCTCCCGCAACAAAGCGCGGATGGCCAAGTACACCTACATCATCGATACCGAGGATCGATGGAGCCATCAGATCATCGACCCTGCCAAAGCGCAGGGACTGATCGAGCGGCAGGCCAAGTACATCGCTGACTGCGGGAAGCTCATCGCCATCGACGGTTACGTCGGTCTCGGCGAGCGCGCATTCGGCACGACGTGGCTCTACACGCCCGAGGGCGCCAACATTGCCGGGATGCAGCAGATCCTCTCGTTTCCTCGCTCGGACGTCGAAGACTCGGGGCTACTCGCGGAGCTGTTCAAGCCGATCTTCCGTCTCTTTTACACGCCGGACCTCATGCTCGATGACATGCCTGGCCGTCAGGCGATCATCGTCGATATGGCGAACTGGACCACCCACGTGATCGGTCCAGACTATTTCGGTGAGTCGAAGAAGGGCGTCCTTCGGATGCTCAACCAGTATGTGTACGACGAGGGCGGGCTGGTCCTGCACGCGGGCGCCAAAGCCGTCACGCGCAGCGGGGGCGATCGCGTCACCATGACCGTCATGGGGCTTTCCGGCACAGGGAAGACGACGACGACATTCTCGAAGCAGGGTGATCTCACCGAGCCCATTCAAGACGACATGGTGGCGCTCTGGCCGCACGGCGTGCTCTCGATCACCGAGAACGGCTGCTTCGCCAAAATCGATGGTTTGTTGGTCGAGACGGAGCCGGTCATCTACCGCGCCACGGTGAGTCCCGAGGCCTGGCTCGAGAACGCCTTCCTCGAAGAGGACGGTTCCTTCGACTTCAGCAAGGGGATCCTGACCACGGACGACGTGTCCCGCCTTCGTGATATCCTCGTCAACACCGGCGCGGACGCGGAAAACGTCGACAAGTACATCGTCGGTGAGGTTGCGTCGGGCGATGTCGTCAACGAGCTCGGCGTGCCAGCAGACGGCTGGGACTTCGTGAAGTGGACGCAGAACGGTCGCTCGATCGTGCCGATGAGCTCGATTCCGGGTGCTGCCGATTTGCATACCATTCCTCAGGTCAAGTCGATGGGCATCCTAAACCGGGACGAAGGCGCCGATGCCGCGATGCCAGGGATCCTCCGCTTCACTTCCCCGGCGCAGGCCGCTGGTTACTTCATGCTCGGCGAGACTTCCAAGACGAGTGCGGCCGGAAAGGACCGGGGCAAGACGCGCTCTCCCTTCACCCAACCGTTCTTCCCCGCCAAGCACGGGCTTCAAGCAAAACGCTTTGCAGAGCTTGCCAAGACGATGCCAGGCGTGACGATGTGGCTCATGAATACGGGCTACATCGGCGGCGACGCCAACGATGTGAAGCAGGAAAAGGCCCTCAAGGTGAAAATTCGCCACTCGAGCGCGATGCTGGAGGCGCTCTTGAGCGACTCGATCAAGTGGAAACGAGATCCGGATTTCGACTACGAGATCGTCGACTGCGATGCCGCCGAAAATGCCACGCTTACCGGGAAGGTACCGGCGCAGATTCTCGAACCACGTAGGTTCTACGAAGAGAGCGGACGCGCTGACGAGTACCGCGCCTGGGTCGATCAAATGAAGGCGGGTCGCCGCGAGTTCTTGATGAAGTTCAAGGTCGACGAGTCGATCATCCAGGCCGCCTCCAGCTAAGAGCTCGAGCAGCCGCAGGTTTTGGGCCACCTGCTGGACCTGTGATAACAGTCCCGGCGTGGGACGGTTGGCGCCGGTATTGGTCCTGTTGGCTTTCGGGTTGCCGGTCACCGCATCGGCGAGTGACTACGACTCGGTCGTCTTCGATGCGGTCTACGGCGGCACGGTGTCCAAATACTCCTTCGGCACCAAGTGGCAGCCGAGCCTGTGGCTCGACGGCAGCTACGGGGTAGTCGGTCCTCTTCACCTCGGGGCCTACTTCCAGTGGCTTGGCGAGAAGTTCCCACTCGACAACCCTGGCTTCGGAGGCGGCGGGCTGATCGCACTTCGCCGAAACATCAAGAAGGTGCGCCTCACGGGTGCGTTTGGCGGGGGCTATCTCGGAGTGCCAGTGCCATCGATCCCCAATGCGCCTTTCCGACACGAAGGATCCGGAACGATCACCGCTTTCGGCGGGCTCGGGTATGGTTTTCTCGATTTTCTGGGCATCGAATTTCGTGGGCGTTGGGCCCGCTACTTCAAGATGCCGGCGGGGACACCGGACTCCGCCTGGAGCATCGAAGGCGGCCTCACCTTTTTCATCGAGTAGGACTATTTCTTGCTGAGCCGGTCGATCGTTCCCCGCGCGCGCTTGGCTGCTTCGGGATCCGTTTTTTTGGTGTCTCGAATGTACCGTTCGTACGTGGCGATCGCCATTTCGGTATTGCCGAGTTTCTCGTAGCAAGCCGCCAGGTCGAACAATAGATCAGGCTCGCTCTTGCCGAGCTCGATCGCCTGGAGGTAGGCAGGGATCGCTTCCTGGTAGCGCTCGGCGCCCCGATAGGCGACCGCGAGATTGCGTGCGATGTTCGGGTCGTAGGGGTGTGCGGCGCTTGCCTTTTCGAGGACCTTGATCGACTGGTCGTATCGCCGCGCCTTGCGGAGGGCGACTCCGAGATTGTTGAGCAGCTGCACATC
>CAXMND010000180.1:0-6511 GCA_964194675.1 uncultured Coxiellaceae bacterium
GTTTGAAGCCGAGCCCGTGCTCCTCGCACAGCCGCTCAAGATCCCGCCACATGTAACGACCCTTGTTGGGGTAGATGTTGAAGGGCGAGTCGTTCCAGCCCTGCTCCGCGAAGATCGGCCCCAGCAAGAAAGGCCGCCACACCAATTCCGCCCCCGCCGCGTCTGCCACGGCTTCGATTCGCATCACCGACAGATACGAGTAAGTGCTACCGAACTCGTACCAGAAATGGACCGGATCCCTCATCGGTCATCTGGACCTTAGTCTACTACTCGCAGACTATGATTACATCTTCGCCCTGTTGCACGAAGGGAGCCTCCAGGGGCTCGGGTCTCGGGTCACCGTCGAGTAGCAAGCCGCAATTCTCGCATACGACGTTTGTCCAGTCTTCGTCGCGGCCGTCGCGCCCGCTTGCCAGCATGGCGTCGACCCAGTCGACGATAGTGGGAACTCCGCCCGTGGTGTCGTCGTACACCTTGTTGTTGCCGAACATCGTGTGGCGCGAGCCGGTACCGAAGTAGTACCGATAGTTCGAGGGGATAGCGTCAAATGTCTGTACCGACTGTGTCAGAGCTACGTCACCGAACGCGCAGCTGGCATTCCACCAGGCGGCCGCACCGAGCGGGGTACCCAACAGCATGACATTGTAGAAGCCGGTCTGGCCTCCTCCTCCTCCGTCGTACATCGTTGCATAGTGCGCCCAGTTGGTGTCCGGAAACTCGGTGGCGACCGCCTCGGTGTAGGCCGGCATCCCGGTACCTTCGGTGATCGCCTCCTCAACGCCGGGGATGTCCGGTAGGTTGGCGACGAAGTTCCAATTGCTGAATTCGTTGTTTAGAAACTCCGTCGTGATCACGCCATTGCCTGCGTCGGCGAGCACGTGAATCTGCGACGCGGGCCAGACTTCGTGCAGTAGGGTTGCGTTGAACCATGCACCGTACGCGCCTGCGCTCGATCCCGTCGCGAAGACCTCTTCGGGGTTGAGGAAGTGCTCCCGCGCCCATTTTTCGGCGACCTTGGAGTTGTGATAGCCCTTGTGCTGAACCGTGACGCCGCCGTAATCCCGCGTCGCGTCGCCGAAATGGACGTCGCAAGTGCAGTACGACACGAATACGATGTTCCAGTCGCGGAACGGGTTGTTCTCGTTGGTGAGATCCGCGAACCCGCCGGAAAAAGCACCGTCGAGGTCGTCGGGGGGCGAGGTGCTGCAGATCGCGCCGGTGAGATCAGTGCCGCCGCAGGTGAGATTGTCCCAGCACGCGCCTCCGCCCATGTAGTACATGACTAGCTTGTTGACGCTGCCGCGCCTTCCGAAAAAGCGATAGTCGTCTCCCTGCATGCATTGCGGGTCGTAAGTCCTTCCGAGGTACTCGGTCTGCCCCGGCGTTAGCGACGTGAATTGCGTATCGCTCAGCGCCGGAGTGACGATCGTGTTGATCACGAACTCGTCGCTCAGGCTCAAGAGGTCGTCACGAACGTCGGTATCGATCGCATTGGTCGGGCAGTCTCCGGAGGTCGCATCCGCCCAGGCAGCCAAGAAATCACTGGAGGCGGCACTCGTGGCAGCATCGAGGGTCGAGCTGTCCCGGTCAGCGTATAGATCGGCGACATGCGCGCCTTCAGCAGCGAGCACTTCGTTGCAGGCGTTGCCCGCGGCGGCAAGCAGGGCAGCCCCGCACGCGGCCTGTTCGCTTTGCCCGAGGTCCAGGCCATCGCTGATCGTTCCGGCGACAGAAGCTATCCCAGCTTCTATGAAGCCGCCCGCTTCGCCCGAGGTCAGGGCAAGATCCGAGCAGTTGGCGTCGTCGCCTTCCGCGTCAGACTCGGCCGCATCCCATGCGTCTCCGAGGTCGCCAGCGGCAGCGCCGACCACGGCGTCTCGCGCATCGGTGTCTTGGTCGGTCTCCCAGGTCGCCCACGCGTCAAACACGGTCTGGCAAAAGGTGGCCGCAGCCGCCTGTTTCGCGCCGACACATAGATTGCCCGCGTACGGTTCAGGGGCGATGTTGCCACCTGATCCACCGGCACCACCCGTCGCTCCCGTTCCACCGTCTGAGCCGCTCTCGCTGCAACCGACGTTGAGCGCGAGCGGAATCGCCATAATTAGAGCCAAGTTAACAAGTCGCATATCCATCTCCACAGTAGAGTTTCGTCGTATGTGACACGGGCCCCTATTTGCCGTCAACCGGGGCTGGTTTGGGTGTTGCCCCGGTGATCCCTCATATTGAAGGCATGAGGGTATTTGGGGGAATATTGGTTGCCGTCGTGTTGGCATGTGGTTGCGGGGATTCCGCTTCGCAAGCTTGCGGCGAGCTTTGTAGCATGCCGGACGAATGCTTTTCGGAGTTGGGAGTTCCGGTGCAGGGCTCCGAGTGCATGCAGGCTTGCGAGGCGCAGGTCGAGATTGTCGGCGTCGCTTGCGTGAACGCCATCTCGTCTACGATTGCATGTCTTCCAAGCTGTGACTTTGAGTCGCTGACGAACGACCAGCTGTTGGCGTGTCAGGATGAGGCGTTGAGGATCGACTCGGCTTGCAACTAGGCGGCGCGCGTTTTGTCGATCCGGTTGGCTTCGTCGACGAATCGGCGGCGTTCGGCGTTGACTAGCTCGAGCAATTGCTTTTGGTCGATCAGGTTGGCGTCGAGGAGAGCGCGCATATAGCCGTCGGCGTAACCGCGGGCCTGGGCGAGAGAGGCGTAGTTGGCACCACTGAATCGGGTTTCGATGGTCTTTCGCACGAGGCCGCGCAAGGTTCCTTTGAGCTCGTCTAAGTTCATGTGCGGTTCCTTCCTGAAACCAAGTGTCGAAATTGACAGGCTTCGGTCAAGAAAACCGCTAGACCGGTCTAGGCTAGAACGTGGTGAGCTCTCGGAATTCGCGGATGCGTTGCTCGATATCTTCGCGGCTGAGATTCTCGAGGGCGCCGATACCAACGTCTTGGACACAGAACGATGCTGCCGCGGAGCCGCATATCACGGCTTGACGGAGATCATCATGCTCGGCTTGGGCGAGGTAACCGAGGAACCCGCCAGCAAACGCATCGCCGGCGCCCGTGGGGTCTGCGACGGTTTTCAACGGATACGCCGGCGCGCAGAAGATGTCTTCGTCGAGGAATAACAGCGCGCCATACTCCCCGCGCTTTACGATCACGGTCTCGGGTCCTAGGGCCCGGAGCGCTTCGGCGACGGCCAACGGGTGATGGAAGCCGGAGAGCTGCCTTGCCTCTTCTTCGTTGATGACGAGGATGTCGACTCGCGAAAGCAGCTCCTTGAGCGCGCCAAGCGCGGTGTCGATCCAGAGGTTCATCGTGTCCGCGATGACGAGCCGCGGAGAGGGCACCTGGTCGAGGACGTGAAGCTGAAGCTCGGGGGCGATGTTGCCCAGCATCACGAACTCGGAGTCTCGGAAGGACTCGGGAATCTTGGGCTCGAAGTCTGCAAAGACGTTCAGGTCGGTCTGAATCGTCGTTCGAGACGTGAGGTCGTCCGCGTACCGGCCTTCCCAGTGGAAGGTGTCACCGTTTGCAACCTCGAGTCCGGTGGTGTCGATACCGCGCCCACGGAGCATGTCGACGGCTTCTCGCGGGAAGTCCTTCCCTACGACGCCAACCAAGCGAACCGGGGCCAGTTGGGAAGCTGCCAGGGACGCATACGTCGCAGAGCCGCCAAGGATGCGGGCGTGGGAGCCGAGGTGATTGTGAATGGTGTCGAATGCGACCGAACCAACGACGAGAAGCGAGGACATGGGGCCTTTCAGTGGAAGTACTTACCAAAGAGGGGCCGCAGCTTTTCGCGTGCCGCCCGAGAAATCGAGTCGGGGTTTGTGATCAGTGCGCCAGCCAGAGCGGACGTGGCCGGGCGACCCGTGGGGTCGGGCACGGCCTTGGCAAGTTCGGTGATGATTTCTTTAGCCTTCGAGACGTTCGCGTTCATGACCTCGATCACAGCCTCGACGGTCACGGCGTCGTGCGCCTCGTGCCAGGAGTCGTAGTCCGTCGCCATCGCCAGTGTGGCGTAGGGGAGCTCGGCCTCTCGTGCGAGGCGGGCTTCGGGCATGTTCGTCATCCCGATGACCGACACGCCCCAAGATCGATAGAGTAACGACTCGGCGCGCGTCGAGAACTGAGGGCCCTCGATACAGAGATAGGACCCACCGGCATGGACCGGCACCCCGGTTGAGTGCACCGCGTCGGTGAGCGTCCCCGCGAGTTGCATGTCTATGGGCTCCGCAAACTCGACGTGTGCGACTACTCCGTCGTCTTCGAAGAAGGTGTCGATTCGATGTCTCGTGCGGTCGACGAATTGGTCGACGACGACCATGTCGCCAGGATGAATGTCGTCTCGCATTGAGCCCACGGCCGAGACGCTGAGGATTTGTTCCGCGCCGGCCATCTTCAGCGCGAGGATGTTTGCTCGGTAGTTGATTCGGTGGGGCGGGATGCGATGCCCTCGGCCGTGTCGCGGAAGAAACAAGAGCCTGGTGGTGCCGAGGGTTCCCGCGATGATCGCGTCGGAGGGGGCGCCAAATGGGGTTGTCGTCTCGAGCTCATCGAGGTCCGCGAGGCCCTCCAGCTCATAGAGGCCGCTTCCGCCGATCACACCCAGGGTTCGCTCGATCTCGCCCATCTCAGCCTGCGCACGCTCGTATCATGTTGGTTGCGAAGCGTCGAACCTCGGTGTTATCGGTACGCTTGGCGCATGACCACGAAGGTTTTGACCTCGCCCTTGCGGAAGACCTCGAGCTGTACGCTCGAGCCCACCGGACCGCGCAGGCGTTCCACGATTTCCTGATACAGCATCTCGCGCACCGACTCCCCGTTGATCGACAGAATCACGTCGTCGGTCCCGAGGCCCGCCAGGGACGCAGCGCCACCCGGGGGGGCGTCGACCACCCGAAGTCCGCCGCCCTCCGAGTACGCCAGACGGGCGTGGATCCCACCCATGGGCTGTCCGCGGCTGCCCCCCCCACAGCCTGCAACGGCCAGCGAAACGACGAGCAAAGCCAAGGCCGGTTTCCAGTACTGCGTCATGCCCGCACCGACATAGCCGGCATCAGAGCGAGTGCAAACGTTCAGTCTGGGGGAATTGACACGCTTGGCCGCCCGGGTACCATTCCTCAACCCCTCGAAACTGTGGATGAAACTGCGCTCGGGTCGATGCCATGTATAAGCTCGTGATCTCGGACGACGAAGGTCAGACCACCATCGTTCCGCTACTTCGCGATGAGATCACGATCGGCCGCCAGGCGGGGAACACGATCCGGCTCACCGAGCGCAACGTATCGCGGAACCACGCGCGCCTAGTGAAACGTAATGGATCTTACATTGTCGAGGACCTCGGCTCTTACAACGGGGTGATGGTCAACGGTCAGCGAGTCGATGCCGCGGCCGAGCTGTCATCGGGTGACCAACTCAGCATTGGCGACTACGCGCTCGCCCTGCAACTGGATGCGGCTGAGGTGGTGCAGAGGCCCCCCGCCCCCGCCGCGGACAGCGGGCCACCCCCACGTCTCGTCGTATTGAGCGAGCCGGCCGCAGGCGCGGAGTTCTCGTTAGCCAAGCCGATCATGCGGATCGGTCGGGACGAGCGACTCGATATCTGGATCAACCACAAATCGATTTCGCACGAGCACGCAGAGATCCAGATCGTGAACGACATCGTGACGGTTTTCGACCTCGATAGCGCAAACGGTGTCCGCGTGAACGGGATCGACACGAAGCGTGCGATTCTCGAGTCGGGGGATGTGCTCGAGCTCGGCGCCGTGAGGTTTCGGTTCTTGGTGCCACAGGGGACACACACGCTCGAAGAGCTCCCGGGGGAGACGCTCGAGGCGCCTGTTCGGTCGCCTGAACGTAAATCCCTTTTCGTCCTAGCGGTGCTCGGGCTTCTCGTATTGGCTGGTGCTGGCGCGATCCTGGTGACGTTGCCGGAGACACCACTGGTGGAACAGGTTACCGAGCCAGCCGAAACCGCGCTGCCTGTCGCGGCCGCGCCGCTCTCCACGCGCCCTGAGCCAGATTCGAGCGACGAGCCTCAAGAGTGGGAGGGGCTCCTCACGCGTGCCCAATCGAAGCTCGCCCGTGGACAGATCGACGCTGCGTATGAGATTGCAGACGAGCTTCCGACCGACAGTGTGCTTCGTGGTACCCCCGAGTTCGGAGAGATTCGCTACCGATACGCGCAAGCCCACATTTTGGCTGGCGACAAAGCGCTCCGAGATGGGGACGCGGAGCTCGCCAAGAAGGAGGCGAAGCTTGTGCTCGCGCTGAAGGGCACTACCTCGAAGCAGCGACGGGATGCGAAGCGCCTCTTGAGCCAAGCCCGCCAACAGCCCCCTCGTCAGGGTTCGCGGAGCCCGGAGGAGGCCCTGGCTCAGGCCTATCAGTGTGTGACCAGCGGGGACAACGCATGTGTCATTCGGGTCCTCGAAGGCGGACAAGCGCGTAGCCCCGCTGCCCTCGCGCTCCTGATCGAGACCTATCGCGCCATGGATGACCTTCCTGCCGCCCGCAGG
>CAXMND010000181.1:0-7084 GCA_964194675.1 uncultured Coxiellaceae bacterium
TGAAACGCGCGTACCGCCTTCATTCGCTGCGGGTTGGCGACCAGCATGTAGTACGGGTTCAAGGCAAGCGCGAAGAATCGCCGCTGGTTCGGATAGCGAACCACCCCCAATTCGTCCGCCTGCGACTCCCCCTCGAAAGAGGTCGTGTGGTCGCCGAACCAAGCGGCTTTCCCGCCAACGGCCTTCAATGTAGGCACCACGAGAACGCCGTACCAACGATAGGCGTCCGCGTTCTTGAAACGAATCAGATTGAGCACGTCGACCGGTGTAGGGATATCGGCCCGATAGAGCCGCCGCAGCGCATCGACATCCAGTTGTCTCGTCAGTTTCATTCGAACGTGGTCGTGTTCGTCATCCGGATTTCAAACGACTCGGTGACATCGATCTTCTCGCTCTTGTCGCCAGCGGTCACGATCAACTTGTCTGTCGAGTCGCCGGCCGCGGCGGCGTCCGACTCTAGGGCGTTCAGGTTGAGGATGATCTCGCCGCTGGCGTTCGCAGTCATCGACTCGACCGAAATCGACACACCGTCGTCCGGGAAATCGACGGTCTGTGGAAGGGCGTTCTGAGTGACGGTCACGTTGAGTTTGATTTCGTCGCCCACTTTGGCGACAAGCGTGTAGCTGTCGACCTGCTGAATCTTGAAGCCGTAGATGAAAAGCTCCTTGCGGGACTGCCACCTCGCGCCGAGACCGACAGGCTCGGCCGGAAGCACAACCCGGGCCAGCGTGGTGCGGGCATTGACGATCATCATGAGGAGACGCACCGGCAGGTCAGGGTTCTTGGCTTGCTCGTTGAGCTTCGTCGATTGAATGAGGCCTCGATCGCTGATGACGACCGTGCCGCCCACGCGGTCGAGGATCGACGCGCTCTGTCGCAGGTCGTTGGCCACGTCCTCATCGATGCCCTGAGGGACCATCGCCTCGGCCTTTTTGATGTTGACCTCGAACTCAATGCCCTCTTCGGTACGCATCGATGGCCCCGAGACGATGTGGAGCCGTACACCCGGAACGACGGAAAGGGCAGCTGCATCTGCGGTCTGGGCGAGGGTCGCCAACCGAAAGTCCATGTTGGACTTGGTGACCGTACCGTCCGTGATCTTGTATCGAAGCTGCGTCCTCGGCTCCGCGCCCGCTTCGAGCACCAGAACGGGATCGCTCGCTGCGGCGGTCGCTGCCGTCTCAGTCTTGGCTTCCTTGCTGCAGCCGCCCAACGCGAGCAGCACGGACATTGTAACCAGCCCACTCAACAATGCTTGCTTAGTCATCGATTCTCCTCCTGGCGCCCTAGATCCGCCTTGAACCGCGGGCTTAGTCGGAGGGCCAGGAGCGGTCAAGCAGCCCTACGCAGTTCGTCGGTGCGATGTAGCGCCGCTACGCTCTACACGCCGAATCGGTCGTTGTACTCGGCCAGCACTTCGCGGACCTTCTCGTCCGTGAGCCCGAAATCTTCGATGTTGTAATCATGCTCGCCTTCTTGGGCGGTGGGCTTGTCCTCGATCCGCTCCTTGAAGAGCGCTGCGAGCTCGTCGGTGAATTCCAGATCGAAGTGCTGGTAAAGGTCTTTGAGAGTGTCGAGTGGATTCGCCATCATGTCGCGCAGGCGGACGTCGTACATCTGTGACTTCGGAATCTTGTCGCGCGCTTCCATTCCGCGCTGCAACCCGATGCGAGCATATTCGAGCCAGAACGCCCCCAGCTCTTTGATGTCGAGGCTCCGCTTCAGCTTCGATGCCATTCGGGCGCTGAGGCTGCAATGGGACGCCAGCGCCTTGGTGATGTCGCGGTGCGTGTAAACCACGCGTGCATCTGGATACACGGCCATGAGTGCGTCCATGTTCCAGATGTGCCAGGGGCATTTCAGGACCCAGCGCTCGGCCGATCGTTGCGCAGTGAGTATCTTGAGCTGCAGCTTGTGAGACTGGTACGGCTCGAGCATGTCCCACTCGAGCATCTCCATCGCGTAGGAATACGCCCCGAAGCCAACCCAGAACGAGAGTACCGCCATGTCGTTTTCGAGAAGAAAAAAGTCCTCCTCGTAGGAGTCGGGGGTGACGTGGTGGGCGACGCCCTGGTCGGGGACCGCACTTTGGTTGAACCCGAAAGTGAACTTCGCTTGAGCGCGCCTCCAGGGAACATCGCCGAGTGGGTCACCGACGCGCCCGAGCGGATACGAAAGCTCCCAGGCCTTGGCGACGCGATTGTTGGGGTCAGCTGACAGAACGTTGTGTAAAAACGTCGTGCCGGTTCGGAAAAACCCGGTGATGACGACTGGACGCTCGATGTCGACCTCGTCGAGCTCGGGGTGGCGCCTCGCAAAGTCGATGACTCGAAGACGATTGGTCAGATGCCAATTCAACACGTAGCGCGCCGCAAAAAGGCCAGTGGTGTTGAGATTCGCCTCGTTCAGGCCGGCCACCGCTGAGTCGAGGCGTGATCTGAAGCCACCCTCCCCGAAGTCGCGCAACCCGGTGACACGTTCGGCGAGCTTCATCGCACGCTCGGAGTCGATTGGGATCAGCCGCTTGCTCAGCCCGTCGAGCTTGTTGACGAGAGAGAAGGGAAACCCTGGCTTCAGGTCTTCGGGGGTTTCGCTCATGGCTCGATCTAGTAGAACGCGCGCGTGGTCGCTGTCAAAGCGGAACCCGTCAGCGCTGCGCGAATGGCATCGCCGAGCGCTTGACTGGTTCGCCAAGGCCGGTGAACGGTCGTTGGAGCCTCCCGAAATCCATGTTATTCCGACTGCCGCGAGCGAATGTCGCGACTCGAGCAAAGCAGTCTTCCTGTCCGCACCGGCTTTGCGCTCTTCGTAACCGGTAACGCGCTCGCGCTCCTCGGCCTCGGCCTGACTGCATGTGGTTTTGCGCACGGGGACTACGTGGCGCTCGTCATCGGGCTCATGGGCGCCGGAGAAATCCTCATCCTAGGAAGCATCTTGTTTCTCGGTGATGATGGATACCATAGCCTCGAGGCTCGAACGTCCCTGATTCTTCGACGCGGAGAGGACGCGAAGACGGCGGAGGTCACACGGAGCCGGCATCGCTTCGGGATCACCCTTCTGGTCGTGCACGCCCTCGGCTATTTGCTCGTCTGGACCGCCGTGATCATCGCGTACACGCAGGCCACCCCCGACAACCCACTCCCGACGATCGGAGGGCTCACGTTCGAGCAGCAGGGCACTGCGTTCGTCCTCGCAGTGGTGGGTTGCGAGCTTCTATTCGCGACGGCGATATATGTCCTAGGCCCGAGTTGGTGGGAGCGGTTCGAAAATCTCTTTCGGTACGACGACACGGCCGAGGTCAAAGAGGAGTCGGCCCCGAAGCAGCCCCCGGGGCTTCGCTATCGCCTAGGGCTCGTCGTGTTCATCATCGGCAACCTACTCGCCGCATCCGGCCTAATCCTTCCCGCCCTTGGGCTTGCGCGGGGCAACGCGGTAGGCCTCGTCGCGGTACTGATGGCTGCGGGTGAGATCGTTTCGTTGGCAAGCATCTTCCTCCTCGGAAAAGAAGGCTTCAGGAAGCTCAAGCAAAAACTGTTCTCCGCGTTCAAGAGGACGCCCCGCGGCGAACGAATCTCTCGAACGCGGCACCGCGCTGCGGTCACCTTTCTCATCCTGTATCTCGTCGCCCAATGCGCCGCCCTCATGCTGCCGATCGCAGCGCTTTACGGTACCTCGGCGCCAGGAACCTTCCCGGAGGTCCTGGGCCTCGATCGCGACGAACAACTCCGCTGGTTCGTTGGGCTCCTGGTGACGGCCGAAGTTCTGTTCTTTGCCGGCGTCTACACCTTCGGCGCGGATTGGTGGGGCAGATTCCGTGATCTATTCGAATGGGAGGGCGACACTCGCCCGCGAAGGGGCTTCAAAAGAGGACTTTGACGCCGAAGTTGAAATCGATGTCGCTGATCTTGGTCGCGACGGGTCGCAGTTGGATCGCGGCGGGGTCATACACCGCCGGCAGGACGGCGCCGAGGACGTTTCCGCGACCGTAGGAGTATCGAATGCCGATTGCCAGCGCTACGGGGGTCTTGTCTTTATCTGTCTCGGACTTCTCGGCGCCCGGTCTCGTGTCCTGGCTGGAGAAAAGGAAGCCGACGTTGACACCGAAGAAGTCGACTTGACGGTCGCCGATGTTGATCAGTTCATTGGTCTGGCTGAGGTCTGTGAACGCGCCCAACCCGAGCTTGAAGTGCTTGCTCACGTCGAAGACCGTTCCGACACGGCCGTTGGCGACCGTCTTGTTGTTGAAGAGAAATCTCGAACTTTTCAGCCTGAAGTCGACGACGAGGTCACCCTCGATCCACCCCCACCCGCCGATGTAAACGACACCGGTTCGAAGGGTCCCGGGCTCCGCGCCAAACCAACCACCCCGAACCCGGCGCGCCTGCTCACTGGTGGCCTGCGGGGGTTCGGTTGAGCCAAAGGGTGGCGTGTCATTGGCGGCCGCGGTGAGACGCTCGGCGAGCATGAACATGTAGCTCGGCGTCGCGAGGGAGAAACCGACTCGAACCTCGGGGATCGGTACCCATTGAAGGCCAGCCTTGACCTGCACACCGAAGCCCGCTTGGGTCTCGAGTGAGCTCTGAGAGAGCGCTCCTGCCGCCCCGTCGTCGTAGAAACCGGCCAGCAGCTGGTCGATACGTGAGGTGCCTACGACTATATCGAACGCACCGCCGAACAAGACCTTCTGCTTTCGCTTGCCGAACTCGGTCGCGAGCCCCGTACTTATGTGAACGAAGTCGATACGTGAGTTCACGGCGCCCCGCCAGACCGAGCTCGGCGTCACCCCGGGAGAAGAGGCCACCTCCTCTTGCACCAAGTCCCGCCGAAGCGAGGAGTTGAAGATGCCGAACCCGAGCATCATCTTCTTGAGCACGAAGGTGAAGGTGAGCGCCTCGGGGATCAGCGACAAGTTGGTCGTCTTCCCTTTGCTTTGCTCCCCGGTCTCGAGGGTGAGTAGTCCAGGGTAGCGGACGATCGATGTTTGAAACGTGACTCCGGTGATCTCGAACGATCCCTTGGCGATTCGCGCAAGACCGGCTGGGTTGTACCAGAGGGCCGCGCCGCTCGTGACGTTGGCAACGACTGCTCCCCCCGTCAGCGTCACCTCGACCCCCGCGTTGACCTCATCGCTATTGCCGGCTGCCGCGGTGCTGGACACGAGCAGCATCGCAAGCACGACCAGCGTCGACGCCCGCCTCATGCAAGCGAGTCTATAAGTCGTCCCGGAAGGAGCAAGGTTTTGGTTCAGAAGCTGACGTTGGCGCCCAGGTTCAATGCAAGCTCGTTGATCCTGCCGTCGGTGCCCTCCCGCGTGATCAATGACGGATCGTACTGCGCGGGAAACAGGATGCCCAAGGCCTGCCCACGTCCATGCGAGTAGCGAAAGCCGATCGCGATGGCGAAGCCGGCCCCCTCCTTATCACTGTCGGCATCGGGCCGGCCGGGATGAACCTCCCGGTTCGAAAACAGGAAACCCAAGTGCGCACCATAGAAATTGATATCGGCCGTCGCAAACGGGGTCACCTGAAGCCTGTCGATTGGGCTCAGATCGGTAAACAGCCCCACGCCGAGATTGACGAATTTCGTGAGTCGAAAGGCGGTTCCGATCCGGCCGTTCGGCGTCGCCTGCAAATCAATGTCGAGCTCAGGTGTGCGAAGCCGCCATTGAACCACCAAATCCGCCTCGATCCAGCCCCAGTCCCCGACATACGCGATACCGAAGCGAAGGTTGCCTGGCTCGACGCCCCACCAGCCTCCGCTTGCCCCTCGGGACTCCGCGCCCCCCGAGGCCTGGGCGTTGGGAGGGGGAAGCGTGGTGCCTACTGGTGGGCTCTGCCCAAACGTGTTCGTGAAGCGCTCGAGGATCACGAACGCAAAAGTGGGCGACGCGACCGACAACCCGATCCGAACTTCCGGGATCGGGACCCATTGGATCCCTGTTTTGAGTTGCAAGCCAAAGCCGGTCTCGGTTTCCAACTCGCCCCTCGTGACGAAGCCTGCCTCTCCCCCGTCGTAGAAGATCGCCTGCGTCGCATCGACGCGAGCTGTGGCAACGACGAAGTCGAATGCACCGCCGACGAGGACTTTCTGCTTGTTCCCAAACGTCCCGGCCAAGCCGCCGCTGATGTGAAAGAAGTCGATCTTGGAGTTCTGGCCGCCGACCGCCCTCGCCTCCGGCATGATGCCGGGCGCGGTCGTGACCTGCTCGGTAACGAAGGAACGGCGAATGGAGCTGTTGAAGAGACCCACACCGAGTTTGAGATTCTCCCTGAGCACGATCGTGAAGGTGATCGCCTGGGGGACGACAGTGAAGTTCACCGTTTTGCCCTCACTAAGGGCCTGAGGGTCGGTGTCGATGGTCAGGAGCCCAGGGACTTTCACGATCTGTATTTGCATCGTCATACCGGTGAGCTCGAGGGAGGCCTTGTTGACCCGCGCGATGCCGGCGGGGTTGTACCAGAGGGCCGCGCCAGTATAGGTCGTGGCGACGACAGCGCCGCCAGTGAGGGTGACGTCGAGACCGGCGTTCACTTCGTCGCTATTGCCGGCCGACGCCGTCGCTGGGCTCAGCAATAAGGCGACCAGCGCAGCCAGCCAGATTCGACGCATGCGCGGATAGTAGTCGAAAAGAGTGGGCGTGAAGTCGCAAATTTTGCGTTTCCAATTCCGCGCTGGGCGGTGTAGGGATCGTCGCGGGATCATGAACTATCGCTACCTGCGGGCATTTCTCCTGGTCAGCCTTGGGCTAGCTCTCGTCAGTTGTTCCATCACACGCGTCAAATGGCGCATCAAGTGGGACAAGGACATGGAGAAGAGCAAGGCGGCCTTCATGGGCGCCCCGCTCAAACTCGAGCAGGAGCGTCAGCCCAACATCATCCTCTTGGTGGCCGATGATCTCGGCCCGTACGAAGTGAGCGCCTACGGGGTCGAGCACATCTCGACGCCGAACATCGATCAGATCGGCAAGGACGGCGTGGTCTTCGAAGAGGGGTACGCCACGGCACCGACCTGCGCGCCTGCCCGCGCGGGTCTCATGACAGGTCGTGTGCAGAATCGATACGGATTCGAGACGCAGGTGATGGAG
>CAXMND010000182.1:0-9622 GCA_964194675.1 uncultured Coxiellaceae bacterium
GTGACCGAGAAGCGCCTTGGCCATGGTCCACCCGTTGTTGATGTTGCCGATCACATTCTCCTTGGGGACCTTCACATTCTCGAAAAACGTATCGCAAAATGCTGGGGTGTGGCCGAGCGTCAGCATGGGCTTGACCTCGACACCTGGGCTCTTGAGGTCGATCAAGAGGAAGGTGATCCCCGCCTGCTTCTTCACGGAGGGGTCCGTCCGAACGAGACAAAAGATCCAGTCCGCGAACTGCGCGAAGCTCGTCCAGGTCTTCTGACCGTTGACGATGAAGTGGTCGCCAGCATCTTCGGCCGTCATCCGCAACGACGCGAGGTCGCTCCCGGAGCCCGGCTCCGAGTACCCCTGGCACCAGAACTCTTCCGCGCTGAGGATCTTGGGCAGGAACCGCTCCTTCTGGGCGTCGGTGCCGAAGCTGATGATCAGTGGACCGACCATCGAAAGGCCAAACACCGAAAGCGGCGGTGCCCCGGCCGTCTCCATCTCCTCGGTGAAGATGAAACGGTGCGCAGCATCCCAACCGGTGCCCCCGAGCTCCTTCGGCCAATGAGGCGCCACCCAACCTTTCGCGTAGAGGATCCGGTGCCACTCGGCCGAGTCTTCGGGGGTGAAGTGCCCCTCCCCGATCGCCTTTTCACGCATCTCCGCAGGCATCGCCTCCTCTATCCAGGCGCGAACCTCCTGACGAAACGCTTCTTCTTCCTCGGTGAAGGTGAGATTCATAGCTGTATCAGTGACACGAAGTCGGCCCCCGCACCAAGCGGTCCGCGCGCCGGCACAGGCTGCGAAGTAGCAGGGTTAGAAACCGAAAGGCTCGCTCTCCCAGCCCCAGGAAGGATCGATGGCAAGGCCCAGATGCTGAAGCACGGTTGGTGGGACAGCGGTGTGGCCCGGGCCGGGGGAGATGATCGCCCCTCCTAACGTCGCTCCACCGGAAGCGATGAAAGGGATCGTCCGCTCTTCAGCGCTCTGACCGCCATGAGCCGTTGGTCCGCCGGACTCGAGTCCGCCGTGGTCTGTCGTGATGACGACGAGCCAATCTTCACGGCCATACGTAGGCCGAGAACGGACGGCATCGAGGACCCGACCGATCTGCATATCGACGATCTCGAGCGACTGCACGTACTCCGACGCCATCGGGGAGAAGCCGTGGAGGTGCCCTTGGAGGTCGGGGTTATCGAGATGGACGAAGACGACATCGGGTGTCTGCGCCGCAAGGTGGGCCACGACCGCGTCTGTGACTATCGCATCGCCTTCGACGGAGCTCCCGGCCTCGGGCGAAAACTCCTCGTCCGCGTCCCCGGGAGCCACGATGTACTCGTTGATCGGGCCCCAGGTTACGAATGACGACAGATACGCATCTGCCTTCTGCTCTCGGATGCGTCGAAAGAAATGCGGATACTCGTCGAACCGCGAACCCGCGAAGAGGTTGAAGTCGACTCCATGCTTGTCGATCCACACGCCGGTGAGAATGCTGCTCCATCCGGGGCCGCTCCACGTTGGCTGCTCGGTTGGAGTCTCCAAATGTCCGCCCGCAAACGCGTCGTAACTAACCGCCCCTTCGGCGATGAGACTGTCGATGTTCGGAGTGGAGGCCTCCCGAAGGGCATCGGCCCGAACGCCATCGACGCCGATGACGAGGGCGTGCTTGGTCGATGGCGGATCGTCGCCACCGCACGACAAGATCAGTAGAAGAGTCGCAAGAAGGCTAAGCCGCATCATGAGTCGACACCCTACCCCGGCGACGCCACGCTGTCACTGACGCTGACGCTGACTTGTGATACCGATTGCACGACTCAGGTCCAATGAGTGCGCGCGCGACAGCCACAATCTTCGTAGCCGTCTTCCTTGGCGCAACGGTCGGCCTTGCCATCCGCGTGTCGGCAGAGGAGGCCGAGGGGGAAGAGCCAAAAAGGGAACCGCCAACCGCGGGCGCCCTCCCCGTCGAGGATCCGACTATCCACGAGCGTGAGCCCCGAGAGGACCGGCCCAAGGATGAGCCTGACGTTGAAAGCGACTCAGAGCCCGAAGCACGACCGGAGACAGAAACCCGAGGTATGACCGGTGCTGGACCGGTTGAAGACCCCACGCTCGACGTCACTACCGAACCAGACGAAGAGCCGCCAAGCCAAGAAGAACCCATCAAGGAATCCGCGGACGAAACGCCCAAAGAAGAAGCACCCGAAGAAGCCAAGAAGCCCGATGTTAGAGTCGACTATGACAACGGGCTCTTGCTGAGCATCAACGACTGGTTCTATCTGGCCTTGAGTGGGCTCGTCCAAGCGCGCTACACGATCAATTACCGGACGGAGCCCCCGGTCAACCCGATCACCATGGAGCTCGACAAGCAGGTGACCCAGGGGTTCGATGTCCCGCGAGCACGGTTCACCCTTGGCATCGGGCTCACGGAGTTCGTGGCACTCGTGGTCCGACTTGGCGTAGTGGCGGGCGGGGACTTCGAGTTCCAGCGCGCATTCATCGATTTGAAGTGGAAGTACTTCCGACTGCGAGCCGGCCTCTTCATGAACGAGCTGATCGCCGAATCGCTGGTCAACCCCTGGGACCTCTTCTTCGCGGACTACTCCGTCGTCGAGAACGTGTACACGCCCGGCAGCTCCAAGGGGGTCATGGCGACGTACCTGCGAAAACGCTTCTCGATCAACCTTGGCTACTCCGACGGACTTCGAACCGGGTTCTCCGAGATACGTTCCGCGGCCAACGCCGACTTCGCGATCACCCTGCGAACGCAGTACGCGTGGGGCAAGAGGGGTCTGGCTGGCTTCAACCGCCTCAACGCACGTCGAGGAACACCGTTGGGCATTCGCCTCGGCTCCGCCCTCCATTACCAAGACGGAGGTCGCACCCAAGGAAGCCTCCCCGCCAAAGTTGCCATGGGAACCATCGACCTTTCGGTTCGGGGAAACGGTTGGAGCGCTCTTTTCTCAGGCATAGTCGGCCAAGACGCGACCGACGCAACCGACATGCTGGAAGCCGGCGAAGTCATTTCGGGAGGCGTGACGTTGATGGGGGGATACTTCGTCTTGGAGGATCTCCAGGTCTTCGGCCAATACAGCATCGTGGCGAAGCCCAAGATTCAGGGCGTGCTTCCCCCCGGCGTGGGCGATTTCTCGGGAGTTCCGAGTAACTTCCAGTCGTTTGGCGTCGGGGCTTCGTACTTCGTCATCCCGAACTTCGACAACGTCAAGATCACGACGGACTTTCAGTATTTCCTGGGCCGCGAGGCAGGAAGCCTAGTCCCGAGCTCCCCCCTGAACTCCGTGCAGCCAAACGACGCAGGAAGCCAGTTCGCCTGGCGCCTTCAGATCAGCGGCGCGTTCTAGGCGTCGCTCTTGTCGAAATGCTCACGCAAGGCAGCGTTCAGCCGAGCCGCCTCTTGGAAGGTGACCCCGTGGCCCGCGTCATCGAAGCGCAGCACTTCCGCGTGTGGAATCCGTTTGGCGAGCCGATCGGTTCGCGTGGGCCGAATCAAGATGTCTTTGCCTGGGCGGACCAAGAGAGTCGGCAGTCGAATTTGAGATAGCCGGCCCTTGGTGCGGTGTCGCCACACGGCCAAGAGCTGCCCGATCACCGTTCGCAGCGAAGCGCGCTTTCCGAGGCGCTCGCCCATGTGGGCGTCGAACGCGATTCGGTCGACCTTCTTCAGATATTCGTCCGGATACAAGAGTCGGGGCAGAGACTGCAACCGCGCCTGCCGACCCCCGACGAGACCGTGTGTGAAGAGCCACGTGCCCTCGGGTGTCGGAAGCGACGCGCCCGGCGCGCCTCCATGCGTAGCGATCAGGGTGAGGGTCCGACACCGATCCGGCGTGGACAAGGCGATCTCCTGCGCGATCATTCCTCCCATCGACACGCCGACGACATGCGCGCGATCCCACGAGAGGTCATCCATGATTCGAAGGGCGTCGCCAGCCATCGACCGAATTGTCGGAAAAAGAGGACCTCGCTCGCTGCGGCCCACGCCGAGATGGTCGTAGTGGCAGCACAGATAGTCACGCTGCAGCTCATCCACCTGAGGGCCCCAGACGCCCCCCGGCATCCCAAACCCCATCACGAATAAGACCGGCGCCCCACGCTCTCCGAAAACCCGATAGGCAAGCCGAGGCTCGGTACCCGTCAGCGCCGTGACACTAGCGCGGGCACGGACGCTGACACCGGCTCTGGCGCTGACACGGCCACTGGCGCTGTCGCTTACGCTGTCTCCCTCTCCGTCCACCTACTCCTCGTAGTACCGAACCGTCGGGTACGCCAGCGTGATGTCGTCGTTCTCCGCGAAGCGGTCGAGGACTTGTTCCCAGATCTGCTGTTCGGTCCCGCGGCGCGTCTTTGGCTTGGTCATGTACCGTACCGTCAATAGGATCCCGCTGTCGCGAACCGACGTGTACACGATCGGCGTCGTCTTTCCAGAATAAATCAAGTAGCGTGAGGCTGCTTCACGGACCTGACGCGCAGCCTCTTCGCCGACCATGAAAGCCTCCGCACCGACGATCTCTTCGAGGATTGCCTTCGCTTCCTTCCAATCGCTCTCGAACGTGATCAGAACCGGGATCTCGTGCCAAATGTAGTCGAATCCACGTGTAAAGCTGGCCGTGCGTTCCCGCAACACCTTCCCGTTCGGAACCTGCATGATCCGCCCGGTGCTCTGATCGGCGTCCACCCAATTCCCGATCTCGAGCAAGCTGAACTGAAACAAGCGAATATCGATGACGTCACCCGCAGCTCCGTCGATCTCGATACGATCCCCGACCTCGAATGGGCGACGGAAGACGATGAAGAAGAAGCCCGCAATGTTGGCGATGGTGTCATGCAGCGCCACGGCTAATCCAGCGCCCAAAATACCAGCGAACGTCGCGAGCGATCGGAGCCCTGCAAACCAGGTCGAGATCAGAAACAGCAATGTCAGCACGCCAACTGCGGTCGTGAATCCACGGCTCCAGCGGTACCGTTGAGCGACATCGGTGACATTCTTTCGGATGATTCGAAGAACGACCGAACGAACGAACAAGAAGAACAACACCACCAGCAACGAGCGAAGCAGCTTCAGCTGCGTCTCGGGCATCAGTCCAAGCCACGTCCGACCATCGGTGAGGAAGTCCTCCACGCCTATTCGACCCCCAGCGCCTCGCAGATTTGGCGTAGAGCCACCGCTTCCTGAGCCCGCGCGCGGCCGTCCGCCGCAATCGCGATTTCGGCCCCGCCTCGGACGAGGGCGCACTGCTCTGGGTTTCCCTTCACCCGAGCGATGCATTCGAGCGCATGGAGTCGCCCGTCTTCGGGATCTGCGATGAGTGACTCGGTCAAGTCCCGAAAGGCAATCTCGAGCGCATTGAAGTCGACACCGGAAAAGACGTCCACCTTGCTCCGCAGCAGCTCGACAAACGCGGCGACCTCGGATTTCGCAAGCTCGCCGTCCGCGGCCGCCACCAGCGCAAACGCCCCCGACAACGCGCGAAGCAAATCGCCCGAAACGCTCGCGTCGAAGCGGGCCCAAGTGGCAATTGCATACGCCACACTCTCGTCCGGAACCACCATCGATACCTCCAAGGTTCGCCTCAGACTAACGCGTTCCCTTCTTCAGCTCCAGCGGGACCCGAGAAAATTCGCGATCTTTGCGATTGCCTCGTCGGCCTCCCGCATCGCCCCGACGCTGCTCTGAAATACATGCCACATGCCGTCGAAGACCTGGAGCGTCACGTCGACCCCGGCTGCTCGACACTTGTCGGCGAGCCCGGCCGAGTCGTCGAACAGGACCTCGTCGGTTCCGATTTGGATGAGTATCGGAGGTAGACTTTTGTGATCCGCGAAGAGGGGTGAGCACGTCGGATCATCCAGGGGTCGGCCATCCAGGTAGAGAGCAGCACATTGCTGGCTCCAACTGGTGCGGATCATCGGGTCGATCTTCGCGTTGTCCGTGCGCGAAGCCGAGTCGCAACTCATGTCGGTCCACGGAGAGATCAGCACAATCGCCGCGGGTTGCGGCAATCCTTCGTCCCGAATGGCAAGCGCCGTCACGAGCGCCAGCCCACCGCCAGCGGAGTCCCATGCAATTGAGATTCGCCTCGGCAACAATTGATGGTCGAGCATCCATCGATATGCGCTGAGCCCATCTTCGAGGGCGGCCGGATGAGGATGCTCGGGTGCAAGGCGGTACTCCGGTACGTACACCGAGGCGTCCGCGGCTACGGCGAGATGCGTCACAAGCCCTTTGTGGGTCGACGGGCCGCCAATGCAATACCCGCCGCCGTGCAGGTACAACACAGACTGAGCGGGCTGTTCGCCTTTGGGTCGCGCCACCAACGCCCGGACGCCATCCATAGAGATCCATGCCATCTCAGCGTGCGGCGACGGGGAATTGACCTTGGCGACCAAGCGCAGCCATGCACGCTGAAACGCGACAGGCCAGGGGGGCCCAAGGAAGGGCTTCACGCCGTAGCGCGTCGCGGTACGAAGCACGGCGGAGGATATTCTCTTTGGCATTCGATATTTTCGCGTTCTTAGTTGGCCAGAATAACCCATCTATACTACCTCTCGAAGTGATGGGGACGTTCGGACTGATGAGGGGGTCGCGCCGGCGCCGTTGCAGCTGTGTTGGTGTTTGGGGGGTTGTACTTCCACTACTACTGATCGGCTCCGCGCCGGGCTGTATTGGCCAGATGCAGGCAGACATCACGGCCAACCAAGAACGCCTCGACTCGCTCGAGACCGATCTCGAGGCGAAGCGCAAAGAGCTGGAGGAGGCGCTCGAAGAGGCCAGCCGCATCCTGCGCCGCAACAGCGCCGATCAAGGGCTGCAGATCGAAGAGATCATCGACCGACTCGCGGTTATGGAAGGGGAGATCGCCGAGATTCGAATGGAGAGCAGCGGTGTATCGCAGCAGCAGCTGGCCAGAAACGCGGAGCTTCACCGCAAGCTCAGCGAGGTCGCGCGCGCCGCTGGCATGGATGTGCCGATCGAATCGAGCCAAATCCCGGACAACAAGAAGAAACACTACGAGGCGGCAGTCAAAGCCTATCGCGTCAAGGATAATTCCTACGCGCGCGCGCTACTTCGCACATACATCGAACGCTATCCCAACGACGCCAAGGCAGACGACGCGCAGTACATGGTCGGCTCCAGCTACTTGAGGCAGGGCCAGCCTGCGGCCGCTCTCGGTGAGTTTCGAAAAGTGATCTCGAAGTATCGTAAGGGTGACGTGCTCGACAAAACCCTCTACGACATGGCACGGGCATTCCTTCAGGTGAAGTCCTGCAACGACGCAGAGACCGCCCTCAAAGCCCTGCTCAAGAACCACAAGAAGTCGGCGCTCGTTCCCAAAGCCAAGAAGCTACTTCGCAAGATCCGCCCAATGGGCGCGGCCGAGTGCGCTGATCGGTAGCTTGTCGTAGACGTGGTCGTGGTCGTTTTCGTTTTCGAGCACGATCACGACCACGAGTGTCCGCTGGGCGTTTACTGGCCTGTGGTGCCACTCGTCAAATAGATTGGCGAAGACCACGCGCGCTCTTCGTTCATGGTGAGGCAGTCATCCTCCCAGTCGGTTTGGTAGCCCCCGAAGCACGGGTCGCACTTGCCGTCCGCGCAGCGCAGGAACCCCGTGTTGACGGCCGGGGTCGGTTCTTGGATCGCACGCACATAGTAGAGCAGCTCACGTCCGGCCGAGCCGTACTGCGGGTCTTCGAACTCAACTTCGCAAACATCGGAGTCCGGCGCGCAAGGGATCGTGAGCCAAGGGTCCTCGATGAGCTCTTCTACGGCCTCCGACTCTGCGATCTGTCGACCGATTCGGATCACCTCGATGCGGGTGATTCGTCGGCGCTCGTCCGACGGGTGGTAGCACTCGTTCGCGCAGATGTGTTCAACGCGGTCGGCACCAAGCGCCTCGACCACGCTATCCGGACATCCCGGCTGCTGCCCGAACGCGCCTGCAGCCCTCACGCGAAATTTGGGAGTGCCGTCGAAATCAAGCTGGCTCCCCATGGACACCCGCTGATCGCCGGCGTTGATGAGGTCAAACCACAACAGGATCCGATCGCCCGACGTGCCGTAGACCTCGCGATCCGAAAAGGCCTTCCAGATCGCGTCTCGGGTGCGCTGCGGCGCGTGGACCGCCACCAAACCCCCGGTCAGGAAGAACGAAGCCTGGCGCTCGAGCCATACCGTTTGAAATGGGGGCATTGACGCAACGTCTTCCGGCGGGAGCGCTATGGACTCGATCGTCTTTTCGGGGGCGCCAAAGAGCAGTCGCTCATACTCCTCGTCCACCGGTCCACGAGCGTCGGTCATCTTGCGGCGTTCGAGTTCTTTGTACCCGGTGCCCGGACGCGCCGAGTGATTGTCACTCGACGCGATGAAACCGAGGGTCGTGTGCCGGGGCGAACCCGGTTCGTCGAAATTTCCCCGCGCGAGCATGTACTGCACCGCACCACCTGGTCGATAGAGGAAACTCGGATTGAAACAGTCCGTGCACTGACCGCAATTGCCCCATTCGCTTAGATCGGTCCCCGGCAATGTCACGTGTCCCGCGGTCCCAGCGTTCACGTAGTTGAGCCTCGCGGCGGCGACGCGGCCTTCGCACTCCTCAGAAGAGGGCTCTTCACACCGGCCTCGCACGATCTCGCCCGCCCTCCAGCAACAGGCTTCGAACTCATCCGTTGGGGTCGGACAAACCGGACCTTTCGGGGTCTGCTCGACCGCACGGTACGAGCGGTACTCTTCAGAGTTGCCGTGCCCGGAGAATACTTCGACGAGGCGTTGCCATCTCGGATCATCTTGCGCGCGCACCAACTGCTTGTCCCAGACGTAACCGCGAGGCGTGTAGAAGCCCCAAGTCGTGCCGTGCGGAATGACCATCGACTCGAAGCCCCATTCATCGAGCTTACGAAACAGCACCTCGGGTGTTTTCGCGAACTCACGGCAGTCCGGTGGCAGCTCTGGAGATGGGATGCCTTCGGGGCAGTCCGGTACCGACGCGATCTCGCGAACATGAACGGTCACGTCGTTGTAGGGCTGCTGGTTTGGAAACGCGCGAAACGGAATTCGCGCGTTGACGAGAAGTGTCTTCAGGTCCTTGAAGGCGCGCGATGCCAGACCGGGGGCCGCGATCTGGCGTGCGGGCAACTGGTCGTCGCTGGTCTCTTGAAAGATGACATTCTTGTGCCCGTAGTGCTCTTCTGGTGTGAGCCCAATCTGGGTCCACTCGAACCCCGTGAACGCGACGAGGTCGGGTCGCTCGCTATCACCCACCGCGTTGCATTGCCGAATGGACTCTTTGCCCATCGCCCAGGTGCGCGGCGTCAACGCCTCCGCATGATCCGTGAGCGCGTAGAAATCAAGCTGCGAACAGAAACGGGCGAAGTCACAAGCGTCGGCTGGGGGGTGAACGCCCTCTCCACCCATGAGCGGCAAGCTCCACTGAAACGCATCGACTGACAAGGTAGTGTGGACGTGAAGGTCGCCGAAGAGAATCCTTCCTTCGGCGTCGCCGGAGTTGCGATCTCGAGCAGCGACGATGCTGGGGTCCAATGGTGATTGGGTGACTTCACGGTCGACCTGTGGGTGACCCCGCCCGAGGACGAACCACAATACGAAGGCGATCAACCC
>CAXMND010000183.1:0-16284 GCA_964194675.1 uncultured Coxiellaceae bacterium
ATGTCGGACGCGGTGAACATGATGGCGCCGACCGGGATCATCCATGGGGCGCCGGCTCCTCCAGCGCCGATCGCCACGGCACACATCGCCGCAATGACCAGCATGTACATGCCGATGGGGACGCGCATGTCGGACGCGTGCGGGAACACCCAGTTGGCCACGAAGGCCATGACCGCAGCCATTGCGACCGCTGCAATGAACGCGTGCGGCATGCTGATGTCGAGCGAAGCGAACGCGACGACATACGCCACGTGGCCTAGTAGGAACGAAACGAGTCCTGCAATGAAATACTGCTTCTGCTTGCCGAGGAGGCAAACGTCGCCGATGGCGCCGAGGATCAATCCGAGCAGCACGATTCGTCCGTAGCGCGATTCGAGCGCCCCGAAGCCGATCGCCGCGACGATGAAGCCGAGGGATGCAAGCGGCTTACTGACAGCCCGCACGCCGGTGTTGTCCTTCCACTCCCCCCAGAGCAGCCCCGCGAGGCCTACAGTGGTCATGAGCTCGCCAATCCCGTTCAGCGTCATGACGGCGGGTGTACCACGATCCCGCGGCTGGTCGCGACGGGTCCCTGCTCCTACAACTACAACTCCTCCAATCCCTATCCCTCCTTCCGCAACTCCCCCCAACGTCGGGTACGGTCGGGGTACGGGCGCGCGACCGAGTTGAATTAGTTGCGCCGGCGGAGGGGGTGCCTCGCCGGCGCTGGAGTCGTGGGCAACGGGCCGCCCACTACTCTTTGATCTGTCGTCGGATCTTCCCGAGCGCTTGCTCTTGAAGCTGGCGGATGCGTTCGCGCGACAAGTTGTACTTGTCGCCGATCTCCTTGAGCGTGAGCTCGTCTTCGTCGTCGAGGCCGAAGCGCCACCGGAGGATGCGTGCCTCCATCGGCGTCAGCGTGTCGAGGAGCCGTCGCACCTCGTCACTCCACTTGCGGGATACGAGCTGCTCGTATGGCGTCGGCACGTTTTCCTCTTCGAGGAAGTCGATGAACTTGCGGCCGTCCTCGTCGTTGACGGGACGGTCGAGCGAGAACGGGGTCTCGGCCCAGTAGCCCTTGATCTTCTCGAGCTTCTCGGCAGCGATACCCGTCTCTTTTTCGAGCTCTTCCGGTGTCGGCTGCCTGCCGGTGCGGGTAGCGATGGCCTGAGTTGCACGCGCGACCCGGTTGTACGTGTCGAGCATGTGCACCGGGATGCGCACCGCGCGGCCCTTATCGGCCAGCGCACGGCTGATCGCGTGCCGAATCCACCATGAGGCGTAAGTGCTGAAACGGTAGCCGCGATTGTGATCGAAACGCTCGACCGCTTTCATCAGGCCGATGTTGCCCTCTTGAATGAGGTCGATGAGCGGAAGGCGACCGCGGTTGTAGCGACGCGCGATCGAAACGACGAGACGGAGGTTGGCGGCGACGAAGCGATTCTTCGCACGCTGCTGCGCCTTTTGCGCCCCACGCACTTCCTGCAGGTATTTCTTGAACGCCGGCGTCATCCGAACGTGGTCCCCCACGATGTCGCGCTCGTCCGCGAAATCACCAGCGAGGCGGTGAGCCGCACGGTCTGACTCCTGCACGTAGAGTCGATCACTATCGAGCGCTCGCATCTTGGTTGAAAGCTGGAGACAGAGGTCGTTCCAGCGCGTTTCTTGGCGCTTGCCGAGCTTGTCGGACTTTGCGCTTCGACAGAGCTTGCGAAGGGCGGCGATCTCGGGGAGCTGTCGGTCTTCGACTCGCAACTCGATGATGGTTCCGACGGTTTCGAAGCAAGGTGGGTAGCTGAGGAGAGCCTCCCAGTACGCAATCTCGAGACGTTCGACCCGCTTGGCAGCCTCGATCTCTTCCTGTGGCGTGAGCACCCGATGCCCGATCATCTCGCGGAAGTACCGCGTGAGGGTCGAATCCCCGGCGCCCTGGCGCTCGAATTCCTTGAGCGCCTTTTCGCTCTCGAGCCTTGCTTTTTCCAGCTGCTCCTTGGACGGCTCGGTGGACTGGGGGGTACCCAAATCGGCTTTCTTCACCGCCCGCGCCTGGTTTTCGACCTTTGGCTCCGTCACTTTGGATGCCTTGGCCTGCACCTGACTCTTCCTGGTGGCCTTACTGGTTGACTGTCGCGTCGCTGCCTGTCGTGCCATTTTCCCTCTTGCCTTCCGGTGGCGCCCCTTGTGAGCAGTGGCACCCCGTATGTGCGCTAAACACCAGAACTCACCCAAGTGTTCCTCGGGCTCGAAACCGTTGTCTCGGCTGAAACGAGATGCACGCGCCGTGCCGGAAATCGCACCGAACGTAGATCCCGCCCTCTAGCGTGTCGCTTCCTAGTGGGGGCAACTATGAGTATATGGGTCCAGCAGAGGCTTTGAGAAGAGCAATTCGACGTGTTTTGGCGCCGAAATTCCAGTGACAGTCCTGCTCGTCGTGACATGATGGAATCGGTGAGGAGCCGGCTACCACTGCTCGTGGGCTCCCTCACCTTTATGGCCTGCTCCGCGGCGGCCACGGCCGGGTACGCATCGCGGGTTCAGGTCGAGGTTCACGGGGTGCGGACGTTGCACCATTTGGGTTTCTCCCAGGGCATTCAGAGCATACTAGTGGCTACTGCTCTAGCCATCGTAGCCCTCCGGGTGGATACTGCGCTAGCCATCCCGGGCCTGGTCGTGCTCCCTTTTGCCGTCGCCGCCATCGCGGTTAGCGCTAGGCCTGCGCGGAGGACCGCGTGCTAGAGCTACGAAACGCTGAGGTGATCGAGTGGGACGAACAGGCCACAAATCGCGTGTTGCATTGATCGGCCTCTTGGTGTTTGGGGCTTCCTCGATGACCGCGGCGGCCCAAGAGCCTGCGAGCTTCGCAGGCGCCTTGCAAGAGCTCGATGGCGACCATGATCGCTCCGTCACTGCCGTACAGGAACTTCAAGCCGGCGGAGAATCCGCCGCCGTCGCCATCCGTGACGTGTGGCCTGCCCTTTCGCGCCGTGCGCAACGCCGCGCGCTAGTTGCCTTGGCATCTCTTGCGGGGGATCACCGGCCGGCGGTGCAGTGTCTCGCCGAGGCGGTACACTCGCCCGACGAGCGAATACGAGAGGGGGCCTTCAACGCGCTGCGACGCGCGAGGCCGGCTGGGTGGCAGGGACTGGTCACCTTGCTCGTAGACCCCGATGCCGGCGACCGTGCGGCGGTGTTGCTAGCACGCGCCGACCCCAACGCCGCGCTTGTGCCATTGTTGGCTGCGCTCACGACTGAGGGCGGCGACCGGCGACCCGTACTCCGACGCGCGTTCGCGACTGCCGTACAGCGCGCGGATGAGAGCGCCGAGCCGAAACTTCGTGCCTGGCTCGAAACGGAGCCACCGGCTTCGGCGGTGGCGAGTGCTGCGCTCGCCCTCGCTTCGATCGAAGAGTACGCGCCGGTTCTGGCGGCCTTCATCGAGTACGCCGCGCCGAACTCCAATGACTTCCCGACGACCTGGCGCTTGCTTGAGAGCGCGGGGGCGGGGGGAACGAGTCAATCCGTCGATCGCTGGGTTGCGAGTCAGATACAAACGCCGAAAGCCTGGATGCTGAGACAAGCGGGGGTCGATGCCATTGCCGCGCGCGGCCGGCGAACCGAAGCGAGGGTCGCACTGGAAGATCCCTACCCTCGGGTGCGCGCGCGCGCCGCTCGGGTTCTCTCGAAAGACCCCGGTTCGATGAAGGCACGGGCCACGTTGGCGCGAAAAGATCCATGGCCGATGGTGCGCGCCGAAGCGGTAACGAGCCTCCGAAGTGAGCCCGTGGCGACCGCCGTGATCGTGGCCGCGGTCGACGACCCCATGTCGGAGGTACGCGCGGCCGCGATCGAGGTGCTTGCAGGGGTCTCGCACGATCAGGGTTGGGCCAGGATTCACGCGCGCCTTCGAAACCGAAACGAGTGGCCCCCGGTGACCGCAGCCGCGATCGAGTACACCGTGGAGCACTGCCGTACCGACGCGACCGAGGCACTGTTCGCCGTGGTTCGGCGAGTGGCGTCCCCGAGTGCGCTGACTGACGACATCAACAACGCGGCCCGAGCCGTAGGAGCGCTCAGGGCCCTCGACACTCCCGAAGCGGGGGCAGCCATTCTGCAGATTCGCGGGTCAGCGGGATTGCCGCCGACCCTGCAAATGGCACTGGAAGAGTCCCTTCCAAGGCATCGACGCTGCGTCCCCGTCGCCCCCTAGATTGTCGCCCCGGAATCGCCCGTGCTACTTTGTGTGGGACATTTGGGGGAAACATGGGAACTCGTCTTATTGGCATGATTTTGGCTGCCGCACTGTTGAGTGTCGGCTGTGATCAATTGTCCTCTTCGGAGCCTCAGGTCGAGAAGCTACCGGAGATCGTGCCGAGCCTTCCAGAGGTTCCGACGCTGCCGCCCCCGCCGTTTCCGACGACCTACGCGGATGAATCGTACAGCGTCTACGGCCTGCGCCGAGGGCTACACAAGACGCTCGGCACGGATCTGGGCGTGACTGGCTACATCATGGAGATCTACGAGCCGCCGCGATGCAAGGAGCGCAAGAAAGAGAACTGCCCGCGCGTCGACGCGCCGCACATGTTCATCGCCGATGCGCCCGACAAGACCGACCGCGCTGACCAGCTGATCATCGTGGGCTACGCCGACAATCAGGAGCAACTCGCGCGCGCTCGACGCGGACGGAGGACCACCACGATCGACGGCTCGGTCGTCGTGCCGACCAACCTCAAGGTTGGGAACAAGATCCTTGCGAAGGGCCAGTTCAGGCTCATCTCGTCAGGCGGCTTCAACACGAGCAATGGTTTGCTCGAATACGCGTCCCACGAGACGATCGAAAAGGCTCTAGCTCAGAAGTAGTCAAGGCGCGGCTGCGTCTTCGCTAACTTCCGCATCGAGCAGGTCCGCTAGATCAGGCGCACCACCGTCGTTCTTGATTCGAAAGTGTTCGGCGCCGAGCTCGAAGAGCTCGACCACCGACTCCGGGACGACCATCGTTTGGTCGCGATCATCGATTCGAACGTAGCCACCACCGTCGACCGGCGTACCGGCCCCTAGCGACACGGTGACTTCCGCGCGTCCCATCTCGAATCGCACGAAAGCTCTTGGGGTATCGAGGCCGAAGCTCTGAACGTCCTCCGCGCTCGGGTTCTCGAGAGTCCGCGTGGCGATCGAGAACTCCCAGTTTTGGAGAAAGTCTGCCACGCGCCCGAGATCTGCGACTTCCTCGACTGGCTCCTCGATCGTCCAGCTCTCGTCGAAACCCTCCCCCTCCCGGGACATCACTATCTGCTCGTCCGCCGAGGAGATGTGGATTCTAGAGACCCGCTCGTGCACCAGCGACTGGACCAGAAAGCCTGCTCGGGCTTCGATTTCCGATCGCGCGGGTCGGTCGCGTTCGAAGAAAAAGATATAGCCGGCCAGCAACACGACGCTCACCGCGAGAATGATCGGCGTCCGCCCCGTCATGTGCGCCTCGACCACCACACGCCGAACCCGGCGATGAATGCGGCTACGGGCAGCAGGAAGACAACCCGGAACAAGAGGTTGTCAAGGTCGGCGTCACTCATGATCACCGCGCGCGCCTTCGTCTTTCGAGGTGCGATGTTGATCAGAGCTTCTCTCTGCGTCAGCCAGCCCGCCGTCGACGAGAGCAAATCGATGTTCGACAGTTGCGGGTTGTCGAGAAGCTCCCCGCTCATCCAATCGCTGTCTCCGAGCACCAGCAGGCGTCCCGGCTCGGGACCGTCGCTCTCGACCGGTTTGAGGTCTTTGCCAAGCGGCGGCACGTACTCCCATGCCACCGCGAGGGGAACGACTTTCAGCGTGACGCCTGCGGCCTTGGGATCGGTCGCGAGCGCGCGCCCGAGGTCGGACTCGGCAACGGCATTCGGGCTGGTTTGCATGATGACTTCGGCGTCGCTGCCTTCCGCCGCATCTACCGAGCGAACGACGGCCACCAGGATGCCACCTCCTCGCTTGCGAATGGTATCGGTGACTCGATGAGTGCCGAGGTCGATCGAGATGAACAGGTCACCGGGGTTGCCGGGGAGCTGTCGGCTTTCGTCGTTCTCGATCACGAGGTCGCTGCCGACGACGATTCCCCGTTTCCCGAGGCTCTCCTCGAACCCGGTAGGCTGAAGCTTCTCTTTCTTGAGCAGAGGATCAAATGCCAGAAGGACATTGCCGCCAGAAGCCAGAAAGCGGTCGACCGTTGCGACCTCTTCGGGGGAGTACAAACGCTGCGGGCTCAAGACGAAGAGCGCGACGCACGATGGCGGGACATCTTCCCCGCCGCGGAGATCGAAGGGCACGATCTCGATCTTCTCCCAGTCGAGCTCGCGGGCTACGTCGTCGACGCTGCGGTCCCCGAAGGCTCCGAGCTCCCATTCGCCGTGGCCCTGGGCGAGGCAGATGTTCGTCGGCTGACCGGTCGTGACTTCCACGATCGCGCCGGTGAGCGCCCGCTCGGATTGCAGGTCGAGCTTGTGGCCGTCGGCGTCCTCGAAGCTGTCGAAGTCTTCGACGATCAGCTGGTGCCGCTCGACCTTCCATTTGCGGTCACCGCTCGTCACTACGATGGGCACCTGCGAAAGCGTCGTCTCACCCGCAAGCCAGCTATCGACTCCGAACTTGTCCGTCAGAACCTGATACCGAGCTTTGTCGCGATCCGGGTCGATCCACTCGATCTCGAGTCGTGACGTGACAGCTTTGTACTCTTCGAGCAGCGTCTCCACATCGGCGAAGTCCGTTTCACCTCTCGCCAAGAACACGTAGATTCGAACGGTCTGGTCGAGCTCCCTCAGGACCTGCTGGCTCTGATCTGACAGCGTGAAAAGCCGCTCCGTCGTCCAATCCCAGCGCTTGTAGTGCTGCGAAGAGATGTAGTTCAAGAGCACGACCACCACGAGCGCCAGGATGGTGGTGGCGACGAGATTGAAGCGCGTCCGCGACTGGTCGTTCACGCGTGCCTCCCCGCCTTGAGCACAGCAATGCTCAACCCCACGGCAAGGAGCGCCACGGAGAAATCAAACACGAGATAGCGCGAATCGACCACGCCCTTCGAGAAGCTGTGCATGTGGCCCCACATGCTTAGGTACGCGCACACTTCTCTGAGCGTCCCGTCGAGCACGAACTCGCCGACGCCCATCGCAAAGAGCACACCAAGCGCCACGAAGGAGAGCACCGCAGCGATGATCTGCGTTGGGGCGACTGTGCTCATCAGCAAGCCGACGGCCATGAAATAGGCGCCGAGGCAAAATACTCCGAAATAACTAGAGGCGACGGCCCCCCAATCGACGCTGCCATATTGGCCCATGATCCAGGCGTAGACGATCGTCGGGACCCAAAGCGTGGCCCACATCACGAGTGCGGCGCCGTACTTGCCCCAGATGATCGACGCCTCGGAGATAGGCGCCGTCATGAGACCCTCGAGCGTTCCGGCCTGCCTCTCGCCCGCGACCAGCCGCATGGTGAGGACGGGGACGAACACGAGGAGCGGGATGAAGAACAGCGCACTCCCGCCGAAGAACCCGGACAACGGCGTGTCGGCGCCTGATGCGACCGCGTTTCGCGCATAGAACTCGCTGAGAATCCAGAAGGTGATGCCGCTGAAGATCAGCCACGACGTGAGGACGACATACGCCAGCGGCGACACGAAGAAGGAGGCGAGCTCACGCTTCATGACGACCCAGGCGCTCCTCACGAGCCTCCCTCCGAAGCGTTGCCCGTGGTGAGCTCTGCGAACATGTTCTCGAGCTCCGTCGTTTCATCGAGCGTCAGATCGGCAACTTTTCGGCCTTCACGAATGATGATTACCCGGTC
This sequence comes from uncultured Coxiellaceae bacterium, assembly GCA_964194675.1. Classification (GTDB taxonomy): domain Bacteria; phylum Myxococcota_A; class Polyangia; order Polyangiales; family Houyiibacteriaceae; genus SG8-38. Next base: position 7,801 of record CAXMND010000183.1, read on the forward strand.
ACACACCGCTTGGACTTCCGAGAGGATGTGGGTCGACAAGAACACCGTTTTGGCCCCACCGAATCCACGCACCAGCTCTCGGAACTGACGCACCTGGTTTGGATCGAGGCCTGACGTTGGCTCGTCGAGAACGAGAAGCGGAGGATCGGCGATGAGGGCTTCAGCGAGAGCGACGCGTTGCCGGTACCCCTTCGACAGTTGACCGACGATCCGATTCTTGGCGTCGGCCACGCCCGCGAGCTCGAGGGTGCGGTCGACCGCGGCGCCCACCTCAGGGACGCGTTTGAGGGACGCGCGGTGACGCAGATACTCGTAGACACGCATGTCCCGATAGAGGGGCACCCCTTCGGGCATGTAGCCGAGTCGGGCGCGCGCCTGGATCGAGTTGCCGACCGCGTCGATGCCGTCGATCTGGATCTTGCCACCCGTTGGGGCGAGGTAACCGGTCAGCATCCGCAAAGTGGTGGTCTTACCAGCGCCATTGGGGCCCAAGAACCCAACGATCTCACCCTGTTCGACGCGGAAGGACACCTCGTTCACCGCGAGTCGGCTTCCGTAACGTTTGCTGAGGGCGTCGACTTCGATCACTGGAGCTCTCGTTGGGCGACCGGGGTAGTCGATACGATCGGCAGAGGCAACTGTAGGCATGTGCAGGTGCCGCCACTTTCTCGCGTCCGGCCTGTGTACTTCCGTACGATCGCACGACCATGCTGATGATTCCATGGAGGGTGCGCCTGAGCTGCTTCGTTCTGGTGCTGATCGCCGGTGGCTCCCTTGCGGGCGCCTCGAGGCGTGCCTCCGAGCCGGTGATGGAGCGGCTACCGGTCGTGGCCCACCTGTCGGCGATGCGCGGCGCCCCGTCGCCCGTCAACGAGCCTTTCTCGCTCGAAGTGGTGCACGGGGACGAGCCGGGCCCCCCGCCTCGCGACGTGACTGGCGCACATTATCCGAGCGGTCTGACGATCGACGGCGCCACCAAACGTCGAACGATCCTTTTCAGCTTCGACGACGGCCCCTCGCGCCGCACGACGCCCAGGCTTCTCGATCTCCTCGACCAGCTCGGCATTCGAGCGGTGTTTTTCGTCAAGACCGAGAGCTTCGGGCGGGGAAATCCGTGGGAGCGCGAGCATACCGAGATCGTCCGAGAGATCGCCAGCCGCGGTCACATGATCGGGAACCACACCGAGACGCACCGACAGCTTCCCCTCCTGCGCAATGCCGAGATCGAGGCCGAGCTCGCCCTTAGCGAGAGCAAGATCGAAAACGCGATCGGCTTGCGGCCCCGCTTGATTCGGCCCCCGGGAGGCGCGCTTTCCGCCAGGGTCCAGGAGTTGCTCGCCGCGCGCGGCTACACCAGCGTGCTCTGGAGCGTTTATACAGGCGATCTGGAGGTCGACACTGCCGATGACGTCGTTCGAACATTCTTTCGAGTCTTGAAGCGCCGTGAACGCGAAACTGGGGACCGCGGTGGCATCGTGCTGTTCCACGACACCCAGCCCCACAGCCTCGACGCGATACCGCGCCTGGTCGACGCCCTCAAGCGACGCAACTGCGAGCTTCTCGAACGGAACGAAGAGCTTTACGACATCGTGGATGACCTTGGATACTTTGTCCCTGGCCACGAGCCCACCGAGTCGCTCGATGACCGTCAGGTCGCGCTCGAGGTTCGAACACGGCGCGACTGCGCAGCCATCGCCCTCCGCTAGCCCGCGTCGCGCGTAGCCAGAATGCGCCAAACCGGGAGCCCGTCCTCGATGGCACGGTGCTCGCGGTTCGATCGCGCGGAAAAAGGATTGTCGTCCACGAAGCCGTCGTCGGCGACGAGCGTGAACCCCTCGACCTCCCGAAGTTGCTGGAGGTACAGTTCGGCGCGGTCTTCCACGTCGGTTTGGATGAAGAGCTCGCCCCCCGGGCGCATGAGGCGACGGAGCTCAACCAGCAAGGGCTCCCCGATGACGCGGCGCTTCTGGTGACGCTTCTTCCACCAAGGGTCCGGAAAATGGAGCGCGACCTTGTCGACTATTCCCCGCGGTCCGGCCCGTTCGAGGATCTCGCGAGCGTCGCCGCACAGCACCTGAACGTTCGACACCCCGTCCTTTTCGAGTCGCTGCTGGACCTTGTAGACCCATTTGGACTTGACCTCGATTCCGACGATTCGGCTACCTGGCGCGGCTTCCGCGCGCTCGAAGAGGGATTGCCCCCGCCCGAACCCAATATCCAGCTCCAAAGGGCCGTTTCCAGGGGCCAGGCCATCGAGTGAAAAGCGCCCTTGGGGGGCTCTCGGGGCCCGCTCGACGTATTGTCGGCGTAGGTGCCAGTCCGACACCTGAGCTCCCTACTGGTGGGCGTTCGAGCGGTCAACTAGGTGACACCGCTTCTTGACCGGCAAGGTGCCGATCGCGTATGTCACCGAGCATACATCTAAGTGAACGGGGCTTGGGGTTGATGAGGATTCTAATCGTCGAAGACAGCGTGACGATGCGTAAGGTCATCGAGATGACTTTCGCGGGGGAGAACGCGGAGTTACTAGCCGTTGAAAGCGGTGAGAGAGCGCTCCAGCAAGGCCGAGACTTCGTGCCGGACGTTGCGTTCATCGACGCGTCGCTTCCAGGCATCGATGGATACGAGGTAACGCGCGCGATCAAAGCCGATCCGCAGCTCGCAGGCACCGCCGTCATCTTGATGGCGAGCCAACATCGACCTCTCGACGAAGCGCGTGCCGCCGAGGTCGGGGCCGATGAGCACATCCTCAAACCGTTCGATACGCAAGAGGCGATCGATAAAGCTACCGGTTTGGCCGGACGGGCCGATGCCCTTTCCGAGGCCGCTTCAATTCCGGTAGCGCGCCCCGCGATGCCGCAGCCGATCTCGACCCCGGCATATCGCCCCACGCCTCCGCCGTTGCCGGTCGGCGGTCCTGCGCCTGCGATCCAGTCCACCCGACCAATGTCGCGAACACCGCTCTCGGGAGCCACGGTGTCCGTCGTGCCGGCGTCCGCATCCTCGCTTCCTACGGCTTCGTCTGCTCCATCTGCTCCATCTGCTCCATCTGCTCCATCTGCTCCTCCTGCTCCTCTTGCTCCTCCTGCAGCCACGCTGCCGAAGTTGAAGTCTCAAGCTGCGGGACCATCGCAATCGGCTGCCGCGTCCGGAGCGCTCTCACATTCCGTCGTCCAGCGGCTAGAGGCGCTCGGCCTGACGTCCGACCAAGTCGAAGGAGTCCTCAAGCTTTCCGCCGAGGTCGTTGAACGAGTCGTCTGGGAGGTCGTGCCTGAGCTCGCCGAAGCGATGATCCGTGAGGAATTGCACCGCCTCGTCGGTGACTGAGGCTTGACTGCCTCGCGATTTCGCCGCACAGGGTCGCTCGGATGAGCGACAAGTCGGACGAGATACCCAAGACGTACTCGCCCACCGAGGCCGAGACGCGCTGGTACGAATTCTGGGAAGATTCGGGGTATTTCGCGGCTTCGGAAGACCCCGATGACCCGCGTGAAACCTATACGTTGGCGATTCCCCCACCGAACGTCACAGGCTCGCTCCACATGGGCCACGCGTGTCGCACCACGTTCGAGGACGTGCTCTGTCGTCACAAGCGCATGCAGGGCTACAACACGCTTTGGGTGCCCGGTATCGATCACGCTGGCATCGCGACCCAAGTTGTCGTCGAACGGCAGCTCAAAGAAGAGGGCCTGTCACGTCACGACCTCGGCCGTGAAGCCTTCATCGAACGCGTGTGGGAGTGGAAGGAGCAGTCCGGCGACCGGATTCTTCAGCAGCTTCGTAAGATGGGCGCTTCGTGCGACTGGCCGCGGACGAAGTTCACCATGGATCCGGACATGGTCCGCGCTGTCCGAGAGTCGTTCGTTCGACTCTACGAAGAGGGATTGATCTACCGCGACACGCGCCTGGTTAACTGGGACGTGGAGTCGCGGACGGTCTTGTCGGACCTCGAAGTCGACCAAGAAGAGGGCGTCGAGGGCGAGATGTTCGACTTCGCGTATCCACTGGCGGACGGGGACGGCGAGGTCGTGGTCTCGACGACGCGACCCGAGACCATGCTCGGCGACACCGCGGTAGCCGTTCATCCGGACGACGGGCGATATCGACGCCTCCACGGTAAATACCTGCGACACCCGTTTGTCGATCGACTGATTCCCATTGTCTTGGACGCGGAGCTCGTGGATCCCGATTTTGGGACCGGCGTCGTGAAGGTGACGCCCGCACACGACCCAAACGACTTCGCGACTGGGAAGCGCCATGGGCTCGAGGAGATCAACATCCTCAACCTGGACGGAACGCTCAACGAGAATGCCGGGGCCTTCCAGGGGCTCGAAAGGTTCGCGGCCCGCAAACGGGTGAAGGAGGAGCTCGAGCATCTCGGCCTCGCCCGCGGCAGCAAGAAACACCTGATGACGCTGCCACGCTCCCAGCGGTCCGGAACCATCGTGGAACCGATCATCTCGACGCAGTGGTTCGTGAAGATGAAACCGCTTGCGGGGCCCGCGATCCAAGCGGTCGAGGATGGGGCGATTCAAATCCTGCCCGAGGAATGGACCAAGACGTACTTTCACTGGCTCAGGAACATCCAGGACTGGTGTATCTCGCGCCAGCTTTGGTGGGGGCACCCCATCCCGGCTTGGTACTGCGACTCGTGCGACGAGGCGACCGTGTCCCGCGAGGACCCGACTTCGTGCAGCGCGTGCGGCCACGAATCACTGCGGCAAGACGAAGACGTTCTCGACACGTGGTTCAGCTCTGCGCTCTGGCCTTTCTCGACGCTCGGCTGGCCAGACGACACCCTTGCTCTACGGCGCTTCTACCCGACCCAGGACATGGAGACGGGCTACGACATCATTTTCTTCTGGGTCGCCCGAATGGTCATGATGGGCCTTCATTTCATGGGCGACGTGCCGTTCACCCGGGTGCTGCTGGCGGGTTTGGTGACCGACGAGCGTGGCGAAAAGATGAGTAAGCTGAAGGGTAACGTCATCGACCCGCTCGACGTAATCCAGGGCGCAACACTCGATCAGCTTGTCGACAAATCGAGAAAATCTGGCGCCTCCCCAGCGGGCGTGAAGTACCTCGAGAAAACGTACCCCGACGGCTTTGAGGCCTACGGGGCAGACGCCCTCCGAATGACGCTGCTCAGCTACTCGCCTCAATCGCGGCGTATCGCGCTGTCGATCAAGCGTATCGAGGGTTACCGAAACTTCGCAAACAAGCTCTGGAACGCGTCGCGGTACGCCCTGATGCGACTCGGCGACTCGAATGCTGTGGCCTCTCAGGAGTGTCCTCAGCCTAGAGCGCTCGCGAACCGTTGGATCCTTTCCCGGCTCTACCAGGCGCTCGATGCGACTTCGACAGGCCTCGATGCCTATCGTCTCGATGACGCCTCGGGTGCGCTCTATCACTTCCTGTGGGACGAGTTTTGCGACTGGTACCTCGAAGTGAGCAAACCGGCTCTCGACAGCGGCGACGCGGTGCTCGTCCGCGAAACGGAAGCCACCCTCGTGCACACGCTCGAGACCGTCCTCCGTGCCTTGCATCCGATGATGCCCCACATCACGGAAGAAATTTGGCAGCGCGTTCCCAAATGGGACGGCGCGCGCGCCAGCATCATGATCTCGCGATATCCCTCCCCGCTCGTCGACGCGCGTGTCGATCGGGAAGCCGAGAGGGATTTCGAAGCTGTCCAGGCGTTCGTCGGTAGTGCTCGGACGATTCGCGCCGAGCACGACGTCCCTAGGAGCCGAGAGGTTGCGGTCCACTGGTACACCGAGGACGATGCGAAACGATTGGTACTCCAAGAGGAACGCAGAACCATCGAAACACTGGCGGGATGCGTGATGCACTTCGAGACCGAAGCCAGCAGGCTCGATGACGTTGGCTCGCATTTCGAGAAAGCTGCCGTGTTCGTGAATCCGGGGGTTCGGGCCGCTGTTCCCAACGTCATCTACACTGAAAAGGAACGAGAGCGCCTTCAGAGAGAGCTCAAGAAAATCGACAAGGAGCTCACTACTGTTGAAAAGAAGCTCGGCAATCCGAGTTTCGTCGACCGCGCGCCGGCCGCGGTGGTTGAGAAGTCCAAGCGGAATGCTTCCGAGCTCCGCCTGAAGAGGGAGCAACTGGAAGTGGCGCTGAGCCGTCTCTGATGGCACCGTGGAATTCAAGTGGACAAGCCACCATCCCAATCCGCCGACGTGACACGGCCCTTATGCGTGGACTTGGATGGCACGCTGGTGGCGACCGATACGCTTTGGGAGTCGCTCCTGGTGCTCTTGAAGACCGCACCTCACCGGATGCTCGCCCTGATCTTCGTGCTGTTCGGCGGGCGTCCCAGGCTCAAGCGCTATCTGTCCACGCATGCGCCGATCGATCCTGCGGCGCTTCCGTACCGGGAAGAGGTCCTCGAGTTGGCGCGAAACGCGCGGCAGGCGGGGCGTCCCGTTCTCTTGGTTACCGCCTCGGATCAGGCCACCGCAGCCGCGGTCGCAGCGCACGTCGACGTCTTCAACGAGGCGGTAGGCAGTGACGGTCAACAGAACCTGAAAGGCAAACGGAAGGCCGAGCTTCTCTCAACACGGTTCGGTCGCGGGGGCTTTCAGTATATCGGCGACGCGGCTGCCGATGTGCCGGTCTGGAAGGCCGCTGGCGAGGCGATCATCGTGGCGCCTAGCTCGCGCACGCGACGAAGCGCAGAGCAGGCCGTCTCCAAAGTGAGGGTTGTATCGGAGCGCCCGAACAAGTGGATGGCTGCCCTGAAGGAGCTTCGCCCTCATCAGTGGGCCAAGAACCTCTTGCTTTTCGTTCCTCTGTACTTCGCGCACGAGTACGACGACTGGGCACTGGTGTTCAACGCGGTGATGGCGTTTTTTGCGTTCAGTTTCTGCGCTTCTTCGATCTACATCCTCAACGATTTGATAGACCTGCCCGCGGATCGCCGACATCGCACCAAACGCGAGCGTCCTTTGGCTTCAGGCGCGCTCGCCATTCCCGAGGGAATAGTGTTGATGGCCGCGAGCTTCGCGTTGTCGCTCTTCCTGGCGACAAAATTCGTGAATCCCGAATTCGTGTGGGTCATCTTTGGATACATCGCGCTCACGACGTTTTACACTTTTTACCTAAAGCAGCGGCTCATCGTCGACGTGCTCGCGCTCGCGTTGCTGTTCACGTATCGGGTGATGGCCGGTAGCGTGGCGGTCCAGGTCGAGCTCTCATTCTGGTTGCTGGCGTTTTCGATCTTCTTCTTCACCAGCCTCGCGTTCGTGAAGCGGTACTCCGAGCTCATTCAACTGCGGCACAACAACGAGCAGGTGCTTCGAGGCCGGAACTACGTCCTGGCCGACATTCCTGTTGTGACTTCGATCGGGCCGGCTTCCGGGCTCTTGGCGGTCCTCGTGTTCGCGCTGTACATCAACAGCCCATCAATTCTGACCTACTACTCGACGCCACAGGCGCTCTGGGGGATCTGTTTGATCCTGATGTACTGGGTCATCCGAATTTGGTTTCTTGCCGCGCGTGGAGAGATGCACGACGACCCGGTCCTCTTTGCGGTTCGCGACAAGATGAGCCTCGCTTCAGGAGTCCTGACTCTCGCGTGCCTCCTCGCAGCCCAGCTCTGAACGGTTAAACAGCGCCGGATCGGAAGCTAGGTGATGCTGTTTAAAAGAGCTCCATCTGGCCTGGTTGCACGACCCCCTCGTGGAACCGGACGCCCTCGAGCTCGAGAAGGAACTGCTTGCGCTCGGCACCGCCTCCATAGCCACCCAGGTGATGGCCCGCCTCGACCACTCGGTGACACGGGACGACGATCGGAATGGCGTTTACGTGATTGGCTTGTCCAACTGCACGCATCGCGCGGGGTGAGCCGATGTCCTGCGCGATGCTGCCGTACGTGCGAACGCGACCCCACGGGATTCGCCGTAGAGCACTCCACACGCGCGTCTGGAAATCGGTCCCACGCAAATCTAACGCGACCTCCGCGAAGTCCTCCGGCTCGCCCTTGAAATACCGCCTAAGTGGTTCGGCGAACCTCGCGGGGACATCGAGCTCCTGAGCGTCCACCTCGTCGGGCCGTCGAAAGGAAATCCGCAGCAATCCGACGTCGGTCCAGACGAGCCAAAGGGTCCCGAGCCCGGGCGCCTCGAAGGTGCCCCAACCCGTGATGGGCTCTTGGTTGGTTTCGTCCACGGTGATACCTTCCGCCGTCATGGTTCGTCTGCTGATCTCTTGCTGTTTGTTCGCGTCGATCGCGTGCGGACCCGGCCTAAAGTACGCCCACGAAAACACAGAGTACTACGAGCGCTGTTACGCTGCTGACCACGACCCTTCGGTGAGCCCCGACACCCGTCGCGAGTGCTGGAGCCGTTGGCTCGAGACCCACTCGAAGGATCAGCCCCCGGAACGTATCACTTTCGCTGAGCAGCGCCTACAGCAGCTCGCGGTCGACGGCTCGACCCGCCCGCTGCCGAACGCACTGGCGGA
>CAXMND010000184.1:0-7057 GCA_964194675.1 uncultured Coxiellaceae bacterium
CATTCAGGCGGGGACGCTCGGACCTTCGCTTGAGTCACAGCTCGCCGAGCAGGGGCTGACCCTCCGCCACTTCCCCCAGTCGTTCGAGTTCTCGACGCTCGGGGGCTGGATCGCGACCCGAGCCGGGGGCCACTTCGCCACTGTGTACACCCACATCGACGACCTCGTGCAGGCGACGCGGATGGTCACGCCACGGGGTGTCTTCGAGTCACGGCGGCTGCCAGGGTCGGGGGCCGGGCCGAGCCCCGATCGACTCGTGCTCGGGTCCGAGGGGACACTCGGGGTCATCACCGAGGCGTGGATGCGGGTTCGGCCGCGTCCGACGTTTCGGGCGACGGCGACCAGCCATTTCACCGACTATGAGAAGGCCGTCAGCGCGGTCCGAGCGCTCTCCCAGTCGGGGCTCTACCCGAGCAACTGTCGGCTGCTCGACAAGCGGGAGGCGGCGCTCAACGGCGTGACCGCAGACGGGAGCCATGTGCTCATCGTGGCATTCGAGTCCGCGGACCATTCGATGCGCCCGTCGATGACGCGCGCCCTCGAGCTGGTCGCCGACCACGGCGGAACCTTTCCGAAGGGGCCTGTCTACAAGGAGGAGGGCGCTCGGGGCGGCGAAAGTGGTGGGGCGGGGGCCTGGCGGGAAGCATTCATCGAGGCGCCGTACCTGCTCAACACCATGGCGAGCATGGGCGTGGTGGTCGACACCTTCGAAACCGCCTGCACCTGGGACAACTTCGAGCGCCTGCATGCGGCCGTGATTCGCGATGTGCGACAGACCATGAGGGACGCCTGCGGCCGCGGCTTCGTCAGCTGTCGGTTCACGCACGTCTATCCCGACGGCCCCGCGCCGTACTTCACCTTCATCGCGCCTGGCCGCTATGGCGCCGAGGTCGAGCAATGGATGGCGATCAAGAAGGCCGGCTCCGAAGCGGTCCTCGCCAATGGCGGCACCATCACGCACCATCACGCGGTCGGCCGCGTTCACCGGCCCTGGTACGAACAGCAGCGGCCCGAGGGGTTTGGCGAGGCTCTGAGGGCTGTCAAGGGCACGCTGGATCCCAGCGGTGTGATGAACCCCGGCGTTCTGATCACCCCCTGAGGCAAGCCAACGGGGACTGTCCCCTTTAAACGGAAAAGGCGCCCCGAGGGGCGCCCTTCCTTTTGGTGCAACGAGCAGGCTTACTTCTTCGTAATCTCGTCGTCGACGCCGCCAGAGGGATCCTCGCCCTTGTTGTCGTGAGCCGTCCCGTCCTCCTTGGTGCCGTCGACACCGTCCTCGTTGTTGCCATGGCCGTTGTTGGGGCCCGCGGGTTCCTCCCACTCCGGCGCGCTCCCGTTGACCGTGTTTCCAAGGTCATCCGACAACACAAACATAGAAAATGGGCTTGCGTTGGCCTCTACAAGCCCAAAAAGGCTGACAGCCGCCGCAAGCACAACCCCAAGAGTCCAACGCTTCGCTTTCATATTCGCACCCCTTTCACCTTTTCAGTATAGGCACAAATTTACAGTCCTCAAGTGGGGTATGTTACGGACTTGTCGTTTTATCGCGGATTGCTTGCCCCGAGGATGTCGATAAACGGGTCTCCATCGATATTTCCGCTCGCAATCACGTACCAGGACATCGGACCGTCATCTTGGACCAGGCGATAGTTGTAGAGCCTGCCCTGAATCTCCGTCGACGACACTCGCGTGCCACCCTCGACATTGAAACGGAGGGCGTCGAAGGTGCCTGAGTACGTCCCCTGGGTGAGTAGGTGCTCGCGCTGTGCCTGCGCGAGCGCTCGAAACGTCATCACGGCCTCGGGTCGCCTCGCACGGGCGACGTACTTGTTGTACTGGTTGAGCCCTACGCTCGCGAGCACTCCCATGATCAAGACCACGACCATCATGTCCATGATGGTATATCCCGCTCGCCGTTGAGTTCTCTTGCTGACTGTGCTCCTCATTTTCCATCCCCATGAAGGCTATCGAAGATCGTAATTTCCTCGCCCCAGTGTTGCGCGACGACCGCGTTTCCACGGTGAAGGAATCCGTCGCGGGTCCCCCACCGCTGCTTGGCGGTTCTGAAGAGGGTCTTCACCTCGTCGCGCCGTCGTTCGGTCGAGAGGAGCTCCCAGGACTCGTCGACCTGGGCGAATAGAACCGGGGGCGTGCCGTTCGTGATCGAAGCCGAGCTGATGAAGCTCGAGAGTTCTGTCGACTCGGTCGTTGCGAGCGGTCGGAGGGCCTTGGTGGCGCTGATGTAGTCGGACACCAGGAGGGCGATTCCAGCGAAAGCCAAAGCAAGCCCGAGGCCGTGACCGAGCTTTTGGAATCCAAAACTCGACGGAAGCTTCACGAATTGCTTTTCTTCGGTGTTTTTGGAGGCTTCCGATTCCTCCGCGGCCTTGATTTCGGGTTCCGGAGGTGCATCGGGAACCACGCTGAGCATCCCGGTGTTCCGGTCGATGACCTCACCGTGCTCAATGCCGACCTTCTCGTGCTGTCGGTAGTTCCTGAGATCGCGAAGGAGGTCGTCCACCGATCGATATCGCTGGTCAGGGTTGCGGCACGTCGTCTTGCGAATAATTCGTACGAGGCCCGCGGGGTGCTTGCTGAACTCCTCGAGCTTCGGTACGTCGCACGCTTCTCGCGGCGGTTCCTCGCCTGACACGACGAAGTAGAGGAGCTTGCCCAATGAATAGATATCGGAACGTATGTCGAGGATCCGATCGCTGGCGGTTTCGGGAGCGACGTATGCACCGCTCCTCGGTGCGAGACGGGGCCCCAGCAAGAATGGTTTCAGCTCGTCGTCAACCGTGATGTAGCGTGGCGAAAGCGTGCCGACGGGCTCTTCCCGTGCGTGAAACCGCTGAACGATGTTGAGTACTTCTTCGAAATGCCGGAGGCGTTCATCGAGCGGCCACGAGTCCCATGGCAGATCCCGAAACACACCCTTCGGCTCGGGCGTTGCCAGGATGACGTGCGGCTCTTGCCTCACGATTTCGATCCCCGACATCTCTGCGTACCGGGAGATGTTTTCGAAGCTGTGCCTTTGCCCGTCGGTCGTCACTGCCTGAAGAACGATGACCGCCACCTCGCGATCCTCTTGGTCTAGGCCGCTGTGGACGATGATTCCGGGCGCTCGGAACACCGGTCTCCCGACCAGCACCCCCGCCACGAAGGCATTGGTTGCGGTTTCCTGCATGGTTCCAGTGTAAGTGCTGAAATCCAGTATTGCCAAAGTAAAGGTCTTGGAATCGAGGGATTCGATGAGCCTGTAACTCAGGGGCAAAGTCGTCGTATCGTGGCGGGGCATGCACATCGTCATCATTGGCAATGGGGTCGCGGGGATGGAGGCGGCGCTGGCCGTCCGACAACGTGAGCCCGAGTGGGGCATCACCATCGTCTCCGAAGAGAGTGATCACTTCTTTTCGCGGACGGCGCTGATGTGGGTGTTCAGCGGACAGATGAGCCATCAGGACATCGAGCCGCTCGAGCGTGATGCCTACGCGCGCCTCGGGTTCCAAAGAGTGCGGGCCCGCGCGACCAGGATTGACGTCGAGAGCAAGCATGTGCTTCTCGCCGGAAGCTACGAGCCGGTCGCGTACGACCGACTGTTGATCGCGTGTGGCTCACGTGCGCGACCTGGCCCATGGCCCGGCAGCCACCACCGTGGCGTCGGGAACTTCGTCACCCTACAAGACCTCTCGTGGTACGAGGGGGAGGTGCATGGGGGAACCGGGCGGGGAGGCGATCCGCCTCGCCCCGAGGCGCATGTCAGCGCAAGCAGCGACGACTCGCCGTACCGCTTTCGTGAGGTCGCCTCGTCTCGTCGGGGATCGCTTGCTCGACAGCCCGCAGTCATCGGCGGTGGGTTGATCGGCATCGAGGCGATCGAGGTTCTGGTGGCGGCTGGGCTACGCCCACACTTCTTCATTCGCGAGGAGTGGTTTTGGCCGATTGCCCTCGAGCCGCGAGAGGCGAAATGGATCAGCGACCGCCTGGCGGAGCACGGCGTACAGGTTCACCTGGAACACGAAATCGAGTCGATCGAAGCGGATTCCGATGGGAATGTGGCTACGGTCCAGACCAATCGGGGAAGCTACGATGCCGATTGCGTCGTGATCGCGATCGGTGTGATGCCCAACACGGAATGGCTCGCTGACTCTTCCATTGCGATCGATCCCCGAGGTGGGATCACCGTCGACGCAGGCCTTCAGACCCGTGCGCCCGACGTGTTCGCGGCTGGCGATTGTGCGTCGGTCCAATGGTTCGACGGCGCCGAGCGGCCCGAGCAGCTCTGGTACACAGCGCGCGACCAAGGGCGCGTCGCGGGCCGCCGATTGCTGGGTGACGCGGCCCGCTATGACCGAGGCATTTGGTACAACTCCGCCAAGCTCATGGATGTCGAGTACACGACGGTGGGCTTGGTGAACTGGAACGTGGACCGCGAGCAGAACTGGTTTTTCGAAGAGACGGGAAGGGTGCGGAGCACGACCCGCATCGTCCTCCAAGATGACCGGGTCGTCGGATTCAATCTCCTCGGGCGAAGGTGGGATCATTCGGTTCTCGGCCGATGGCTCGGGGAGCGGAGGAGCCTCAACTGGGTTTTAGGCCATTTGCACGAGGCTGCGTTTGACACCGAATTCGTGTCTCCCCTTCGGGTTCCCAAGCCGGGACCCAGGCTCGACGGACCCGCGCCCAACCCCATGATTCCTGGGCCGACTACGGTTCCGTTTTAGAAAGGCAGCGGGTGGACCAACAGGCACAAAACGGGCTCTTGTCGACCTACCGTGAGGGATGGCGAAACCGAAGCGTGCTCGGAATCGTGCTTTCTATGCTGCTGGTCCTGTTCTACGTCGTTCTCTTTTGGGAGCACAAAGTGCAGGAGCACTTCGGCGTCGCACCGTTCACCGCGCTCTCTGAGGCCGCAGGCCTGCGCAATCGTTGGTACCTCTACGGCTTTCTCTATACGGTCGCGATCGTCGGGGGCGCCATCTATTACCTTCGGCGACACGGCAACAGCCGCTACAACCGTTTTCGGATCAGCGTCAACGTCGTCATCCAAATCGCCCTGGGCTTTTCACTGCCATTCATCATGCCTCTATTCGGGGGCAAAGAAATGTATTTCTCGTACTTCTGGCCTCTCAAGTACGACTACTTCTATCCGCAAACCTTGGTCGACCTGCCGCTCTACTTCGCGCTGTACACGATCGTCGGCTCGTTGATCGCGGCGCCGATCCTGGCGGTGCTCTACGGAAAGCGCTGGTATTGCTCTTGGATTTGCGGCTGTGGGGGGCTGGCGAACACCTTCGGCGACCCTTGGCGTCACCTGACGAGCAAATCGACCAAGTCGTGGCGGTTCGAGCTGGTCAGCGTTCACCTCGTCTTGTTCATCGCGATAGCGACCACGTTTCTGATCGGGCTCGACTGGCTGATCGGAAAAGACCACCCGACGTTCCATCGCATCGTCGCCGGCAACGATTGGCGCGACTGGTCGGTGAAGAGCTTTTACGGGTTTGCGGTCGGCGCGGTGCTGGCCGGCGTCGTCGGCACGGGGCTGTATCCGCTACTCGGCCCGCGCGTGTGGTGCCGGAATTTCTGCCCGATGGCCGCAATTTTGGGCTGGATACAGAAAGTCGGGCGGTATCGCATTCGGGTGAAGCCCGACATGTGCATTTCGTGTGGAAATTGCAGCACGTACTGCGAGATGGGGATCGACGTCCGATCCTACGCGCAGAGCAACGAGAGCTTCACACGCGCGTCGTGCGTGGGGTGCGGGATGTGCGCCCACATGTGTCCACGCGGCGTGTTGAAGCTCGAGAACTCCTGGCAGGTGGCGGACGATAAGGACCGACAAAAGCTTTCGGTCGTCAATTTTTGACGTCTCAATTCTTGATGTCAGCGATACGCGCGCTGCCAAGCGGCGAAGACATCGTTCGAGAACAGTACGAAGCGCACCTCGTCGAGCTCCCAGGACCGCTCGTGGACGACCTGGGCAGATACCGTGGCTGCCTCGCCGAGCGGGTATCCGTAGACCCCGCACGAGATGGCAGGAAACGCGATGGACCGGAGGGCGTGCTCGACCGCGAGCGCGAGAGACGAGCGAAAGGCCCACGCCAGAAGCTCGGCGTCCCGTGGGCGGCCGCCGTAGATCGGCCCGACGGTATGGATGACGTGCCGCGCAGGAAGGTCAAACCCTGGAGTGATACGCGCTTCGCCGGTCGGGCATCGCACGTCGGGCCGGACCTCAGGGACCTGACGACAGGTTTCGAGCAGCTCGGGACCTGCGGCGCGGTGGATTGCGCCGTCGACTCCGCCACCGCCAAGCATCTTTGGGTTGGCAGCGTTGACGATGGCGTCGACCGCTTGGCGCGTCAGATCGCCTTGGCGCATGTTGACTCGAGCCGTCATCTACTGAGGCCGCAGGCCATCTAGAGATCCGCCGGAGCGGGCCTTCCCATGAGTACTTCGAAGGCCTCGCGGCCGAGCGTACTGACCATGAGTCGGTCCAATCGGAGCTCGACTTCGTGGCGCTCCTCGGCCGAACCGTATAGGAACGCAATCCCCATTCCAGCGGGCCGGTCGTCCCCGGCGTCCCCGGCGTCGACCGCCCAGCGCACTACGCCCCTCAACAAGAGCTCGCCGAGGTCGGGAGCGTGGATTCGGAACGACAGCGCGGTGCCGACCTCGAGCGGTCGGTCAGTCCGGATGAATGTCCCGCCTCGACTGATGTTGTGCGTGTAGTCCGACAGGAAGGCGTTCAACCGGTCGTATTCGATGGGCAGCTGAAGCCCGGCTCGGCCCGTTTCCCTGCGCTCTCGGCCTTCCTCGGACATACCCCACGGCCGAGGGTAGGGGCCCTGGCCAACCCCTGCAACAGTAGTGTGCCTTGACTGTAAAAGAGGGACTGCCTACGCTACAAGACCCATTAACCCGGACGTTCCGCCTCAGGCGTCGAGCGTCTTTCGCGCGCGAGGAACTGCGCATGACTGAAACCGATTCCAAAACAAGTGAGACCTCGCCGGAGGAGGCCGCGCTTGTGGAATCGCAAAACCCTCCTCCGTCCAGTGAC
>CAXMND010000185.1:0-40712 GCA_964194675.1 uncultured Coxiellaceae bacterium
CTACCGGTGGGACCTTGCGGAGCGGACCATTGCTTCCAGAACCGCGGAGGCGTCTTCGGACTCGAGGCGCGCGCAGATGTCCTCGGGAAGCGGAAGCGTGACAGCGCGAATGCGGGTTTCGATCAAATGAGCGAGACTGACACCGAGCTCGTTGGCGATTCGGCGCATGAGGTCGACTCCCGGGTCGGCCACTTCACCGCTTTCCAACCTAGCGATAGTCCTTCGAGACACGCCGACGCGCTCGGCCAGGTCGTGTTGACCGATGCGGTCGCGGAGTTCCCGGAGAATGGGCAGGTTGGCGGAAATGACATCGATGCTGGCCATGAACCGACAGTATCGTCATCTGCACACCCCTACAAGGACACTATTGTCTGATGAGCCCTGTCGCGAGCTCGGCGACGAGCGCCCGCACCGCCGACACGGCCGCCTCTGAGCTTTCGGCATCCTCGATCGCGCGCACCACGGCGCTTCCCACGACGACCCCGGCCACATGCGGCGCCACGGTTGCGACATCTTCTTTGGTTTTGACCCCGAACCCGATCGCGACCGGCCGGCCGAGCTCTCGTTGCAGCGCCCCTGCTCGTTCGGACGCACTTGCAAGATCGGTAGCCTTCGAACCTGTTACTCCCGTCATGGATACATAGTAGATGAATGAGGTAGCCGCGGCGGCTGCCTTTGCGATACGGTCTCGCCCGCTGGTGGGCGCAATGAGTGGGACGAAGTCAAGACCCCTTTCGCTCGCGGGCAGTCGCAAACCGTCGCTCTCTTCAGGCGGCAGGTCGACTACGAGAAAGCCGTCGGCACCTCGCGCGGCAGCGTCTTCGACAACCTTCTGCTCTCCATATGAAAGAATCGGGTTGTAGTAGCCAAAGAGCAGAATCGGCACATCGGTGCGTAGACGAATCGCGCCCACGGTGTCAAGCACCTTTGCAAGCGTCGTCCCAACCGCAAGGGAACGCTCACTCGCACGCTGAATGGCAGGCCCGTCCGCCGTAGGGTCGCTGAAAGGTACGCCGAGCTCGATCACGTCGGCTCCCGATTCGGCAGCGGCAACGACGAGGTCCTCGGTCGTGCGCAGATCCGGATCTCCGGCACACAAATAGATTACCAGCGCCGCCCGATTCTCGTTCTTCGCGTTCGCGAACGCGTCGGCAATGCGGCCCACGAGGCTCAGTTCCTTTCCTTTAACTTTGCCAACACGGTATCGAGGTCTTTGTCGCCTCGCCCCGAGAGACATACCAAGATGTCCACGTCGTTACCCAACTCTTTGGCAACGGTCGGGAGATACGCAAAGGCATGGCTAGCCTCGAGCGCAGGGATGATGCCCTCGGTGCGGCAGAGTTGCTGGAACGCGTCGAGTGCTTGCTCATCGGTGACCGCCCCGTAAGTCGCGCGCCCGATGTCTTTGAGCCATGCGTGCTCGGGACCAACACCAGGGTAGTCGAGACCCGCACTGATCGAATGCGCTTCGATTATTTGTCCGTCGGCCGATTGGAGCACATAGCTTTTTGCGCCGTGGAGAACTCCGACCCCCCCGTCACAAAGCGGCGCCGCGTGGCGCCCCGTGGCAATGCCGTCGCCCGCGGCTTCCACACCGAAGAGCCGCACCGACTCGTCGTCGATGAACCCTGCAAAGATCCCCATCGCGTTCGAACCGCCGCCCACACAAGCGACGACCGCATCCGGAAGCTTGCCGGCTTGCTCGATCATCTGTGCGCGCGCCTCTTTCCCGATCACCGATTGGAAGTCACGGACGATCAAGGGGTACGGATGCGGGCCGGCGACGGACCCTACACAGTAGTGGGTCGTTCGTACGTTGGTGACCCAGTCTCGGAGTGCCTCGTTCATCGCGTCCTTGAGCGTTGCCGAGCCGGACTTCACCGGGTGAACCTGCGCGCCGAGCAATTCCATTCGCCGAACGTTGGGAGCTTGCCGTCGAACGTCCTCGGCTCCCATGTACACCTCGCAGGGAAGCCCCATCAGTGAGCACGCCGTGGCCGTGGCGACACCATGCTGGCCGGCCCCTGTCTCGGCAATGATGCGACTCTTCTTCATGCGCTTGGCGAGCAGAATCTGGCCGATGGTGTTGTTCACCTTGTGGGCGCCCGTATGGCACAAGTCCTCGCGCTTCAGCCAGACGCGGGGCCCCACCTCCTCGGTGAGTCGGGATGCGAAGTACACGGGAGTCGCACGGCCCGCGTAGTGATGAAGCAACGAATCGAGCTCGGCCTGAAACACTGGATCACGCTGCGACTCTTCGTAGGCGCGCGTAAGCTCGTCGAGCGCCGGCATGAGCGTCTCCGCCACATACCGTCCACCGTACGGCCCGTAACGCCCGGAAACTAATTCGGAGGTCTGCATGAGGCGCGGAAGGTAGCGCAGGAGCGGCCCCAGCGCACACGGGTCAACGTCAGTGGCAGTGCCAGCGTCAGCGTCAGTGTCTGCGCCAGTGTCAGTGGCAGTGCCAGCGCCAGTGTCAGTACGCTGACGCTTTACCGGGACACCGACGCCGTTCCTCGCTATCCTCCACCAGTGGACGTCACCCCCGCGCCCCCCAGGCCCACTACGTCGGCGACCAGCCGCACCCTTCGGGAGACTCCGATCTCCGATGCGGTGAAGCTGCCCCGCTTTCCCGAACGTCACGTGGATGGGTTGCCGGGCGATGGGGGGCGGATGCAGGTTCGGGATACGTTCCTGCAGCTCCGGAACATGCACGAGTTCCTGCAGACGCGGCGGGAGCGATTCGGGCCGAACTTTGCGCATGGGTATTTTGGCTTCGTCCCATTCGCGGTGGGAGAGCCCGATCTGGTGCGCGAGGTTCTGCTCGACCGGGGCTCGAATTTCTCGAGCCGCATGGGCTGGGACTTCTCGATCGGGAGGCTCTTCGAGGGGGGCTTGATGCTCCGCGACTTCGACGATCACCGTGCCCAGAGAAACATCATGCAATCGGCGTTCCGGCCCGCCGCCATGCGGGGTTACCTCGACATCATCAACCCGATCATCGACGACGCTCTCACCAAGCAGTCCGCCGAGCTCACGTTTCGCTTCTACCCTGCCGCCAAGCAGCTCGGCTTGAGAGTGGCCGCGGAGCTTCTACTCGGAGTCTCGCTCGACGCTCGCCAGGGCCGCAAAATCGGCCGCGCGTTCATCAACGCGGTTCGCGCGGCCGTAGCGGTCGTGCGACGACCCGTTCCTCCAAATCTCTACTGGCGAGGAATGCGCGGACGCGCGTTTCTGAAGAATTACTTCACGTCTCAGATCGAGGAACGCCGTCGGAGCGAGAGGATGGACTTGTTCTCGCAGCTCTGCCGCGCGAGCGACGAGAACGGGGATCGCCTCACCGATGAAGAGATCGCGCAACATATGATCTTCGTCGTGCTTGCTGCACATGACACGACGGCAAGCGCCATCACGACGTCGATCTGGGCGCTCGGGGAGCACCCAGCGTGGCAGGACCGCATTCGCGCCGAAGTGATGGGGCACCCGAGCTCAGTGATGCGATACGAAGACCGCGATACCCTCGTCGAGACCGAGTGGGTGTTCAAGGAAGCGATCCGCATGCAACCTCCCGTGGCGTTCATGATGCGCCGAACCGTTCGAGAGGTTCAGCTCGGCCCCTACACGCTGCCTAGGAATCTCGCGGTCGCTCCCGTTTCCCTGATCACGCACTACCTCCCAGAGTGGTGGACCGAGCCGACACGCTTCGATCCCTCGCGATTCAGCCCCGACCGCGCCGAGCACAAACAGCACCCGGGCCTCTACTATCCATTCGGAGGTGGTGCGCACATGTGCCTAGGCGTGCACCTGGCGACGATGCAGGCAAAGGCCTTTCTCTACCAGTTCGTCCGGCGCTACGAAGTGAGCCTAAAAGGGACGGGCCCCACCCAATTCCAAGCCATCCCAATCCCCCACCCCATCCACGGCCTCCCCGTCCAATTAAGGGGACACGCTCCCCCCCCGTAAACGACGTAATCACGGGAGGTTACGAGGCACGCCGCGCAAACGCAGCGCCGCCTCGGTTTGCGCGGTGTGCCTCGTAACTGCCTGAAATCAAGGCGGTTATGAGGGGCTTGCGTGTCCCCTTGTTGCTGTTATGCGATCTGGGTGAGGCTTTATCGTCGGACTTTTGCGAAGCTCGGTGTTTTGGCTGGGGCAGGGGCGCTGGTTTTGCCGGGATGCACGGGCTCTCCACCAGCTCGAAGTGATGCCGCGCAGCTTTCACCCGCCGAGCGCGTGATGTTCGAGCGGTTTGCGGAGGTGTACATCCCCACGGAGGGCACGAACTTGAAACCGTTGTCCGAAGTTCCCTACCTCGACAACATCGACCGAGTCCTCGTCTTTCTCGATGCTCCCACGCTCGATGAGGTTCACACGGGACTGAAGCTCTTCGACTACGGGTCAGTCGTCATCGGCCTCCACTTTACCCGTTTTTCCAACCTCCACGCGGAGGACAGGCTCGACTACATCCGCAAATGGGACGACGGTGGCGAAACGCAACGCGCGATCGTCGGGTTGATCAAGAAGCTCGTTGCCATCGGATACTGGCAAGACGTCGAAGCCGCGCGGCGGGTTGGCTATCAGGGCCCCGTGTCCGATGAGGCGAAGATCCTGAGCCTCGGAAACGCGCCGATGCCAGTCGTAGTGGCGATCGCGAATGAGTCACCGTGACCGAGCCATCCCCCAACACCGTCCCTGCGCTCCCGGTACTGAGCATCCGACAGCCTGAAGACATTCCGGCTCGGGGCCTCAAGCTCGAAGCCGACGCCGTGGTGATCGGGTCGGGAGCCAGTGGCGGCGTCGCGGCCTATGAGCTCAGCCTCAGTGGCGCGAAGGTGATCGTGCTCGAGGCGGGCCCGTACGTGAAGTCCGAGCAGTTTACCGAGCGCCTCGTCGAATCGTTTCAGACCCTCTACGAGGACGGAGGAAACCAAGCCAACAAGAGCGGCGACTTGGTGGTGCTCCAGGGCGCGTGCATCGGGGGCTCGACTGTGGTCAACGCTGCCGTGTGTTTTCGCGCGCCGGACAAAGTGCTCGAGAGCTGGGGCGAGAACCACGGACTCGACAACCTAACGCCCGAAACGATGACTCCTTACTTCGATCGGGTTGAGAAGAATCTTCACATCCACCCGAACGGCCCACACGAGATCAATCTCAACGGCCGGCTGATCGCCGAAGGCGCCAAGAAAGTAGGCATCCCCGCTGGCCCGGCTTCGAGGAACATCAAGCACTGTGCCCTGACGGGCCACTGCATCGCAGGCTGCAAGACCGATCGCAAACAATCAATGCTAGTGACTTACCTCCCTTGGGCAAGCGAGCTGGGCGCTACGATTTTGAGCGGCACCCGCGCGGAGAGCTTCGAGGTCCGCAACGGCCGCATCACCCAAGTCAACGCGATCGCGACCGAGGCGAACGGCTCGTCGAAGCTCGTCGAAATCAAAGCAGGCCTGGTGATTATCGCCGCAGGCGCGGTGCAAACGCCGCTGCTCTTTCAGAAGAGCGCGATCGGAAACAGCAGTGGCCTGATCGGCCACAACTTCGCATGTCACCCCTCCACCGCGATGATCGCAGAGCACAGAGACGACATCTACGCGTCGCTTGGATCCACCATCACGACGTACGCAGGGAACATCGAAGACCCGAAGGAAGGAAGCTACTTGATCGAGGCAGGTTCCATGGACCCGATGTCGATCACGACGGCCTCGGGGGGCGGCATCGGGCTCGAATACACGGACTTCATCCAAGAGAACAAGAAGCTCCTGACGTCGGTGACCCTCATCCACGACCACAACGTCGGACGCGTCTACATGGAGAACGGGCGCAAACGCATCGACTACGATCTCGACGATCGAGACTTCCCAAGCCTCCAAGAGGTATTGCGCGCCACCTCGAAAATTTACTTCGCTGCGGGCGCCAAGCGCGTGTTCCTACCGACGACTCGCCGCACGGTGATCGAAAGCGCCGACCAGGTCGACTCGGTCATCAACTCGCTCGAAAACGGAAAGCACCGATACAAGCTCGTTTCGTACCACCCGCAGGGAACGATGCGGATGGGCAAAGACCCCAAGAAAAGCGTCGTCGGCCCTGACGGCCGGATGCATGATCTCGACAACGTATACGTCATCGACGCCAGCCTGTTCCCGACGACCCTGCTCGTGAACCCCCAAGAAACGGTGTACGCGATGGCCAGCTATCTGTCGGATCGGATGCTGGCCCGGGGATAACGGGGGCGAATGCCAGGGGTGACGCCGACGTCATCTACTTGGTGGCTTTGGCTCTCGTGAAGCACCAGAAACCGTTGTCGGCTTTGGCGAGGCGCCAGCCCTCTTCGCCGAGGCCGCTGAACTGTGCGCTCATCGCGTCGGCGGCCTTCTTACTGGTTCGTTCGCTTTGATGAACGCACTTGTATTCGTATGGGTGCGCTTGATGCCAGCCGTGACCCTTACCAGCGCAGTGCGGGCACGATTTCGCCTGGCCGCACGTCGCGCACTGAGAAGACGCGGTGTCGGTTTGCGATTGGACGGGAGCGCCGCTGAGCGCGAACCACATGACACCAGCGGTCAGAACAGAAGAGAGAAGAGCAAGACGCATGATTCCTCCTTGAGTGAACGACGAGGCTAGCACGGAGGATCAGCACGCCGAAAAAGCCGCCTTGGCGGCTTCGATGAACGCCCGAACCAAGCCGGGGTCTTTTCGCCCGGGCTCCGACTCCACCCCCGATGCGACGTCCACGCGGAACGGATTCACCGTTTCGATCGCCTCGGCGACGTTTTTCGGAGTGAGCCCGCCGGCTAGCGTCAGCTTCCGCTCCCGGGCCACCCCCACCGCGACGGCCCAATTGAAGGTTCGTCCCGTTCCCCCAGGAAGCCCTGGGACACTGGCGTCGAGCAGGAGATGCTCGCCGGGGTAGGTTCGAGCGACCTCAATCGCTGAATCGTCCTTCACACCGATTGCCTTGTAGGCCCAGGGCAAGAGCTCGCCGACCTGCTTGGGGGTCTCATCTCCGTGCAGCTGCGCCCAGCCGATCCCCGTTTCTGCCAGGATCTCGCGGATCTGCGCCACGTCAAAATCCACGAAAACCCCGACCACCTCGACTCTATCTCCGAGGGCCGCAACGATGGCCTTGGCCGTGGCGACATCGGTGCTTCTTGGAGAACGGGGCCAGAAATTGAGACCGATCACATCGGCGCCCGCCTCGATACAACGCAGCGCGTCTTCGACAGTGGTTAACCCGCAGATTTTGACCTCGGCCATGGCCCAACGATGGGCCGCAAATGACGGATCGCGCAACATGCACGAGAGCGCTTGCAGATCCCCGCAGAGCGGTCTAGAACACGTTCCACTTCGGACCCAAACTATGGGCGTTTGGGGCATTGCGGGACTAGACTCGACGATCGAGCATGGAAACATCTGCTGCTGCGCGCGTGCATCCCAGTCCGCGCGAAATCTTAGACTCTGTCGTGATTCGCTTTGCCGGCGACTCTGGTGACGGAATGCAATTGACGGGTAGTCAGTTCACGACCGCCACAGCGATGGCTGGAAACGATCTGGCGACGTTTCCTGACTTCCCCGCGGAGATTCGCGCACCTGCGGGAACGACCTATGGCGTTTCGGGATTCCAGATCCACTTTGCCGCGCACGACATCCGTACGCCGGGTGACGCGCCGGACGTGTTGGTCGCGATGAACCCGGCTGCGCTCATGGTGAACGCCGACGTACTCAAGCCAGGCGGGTTGGTCGTCGTCAACACCGGCGCCTTCAACAAGAACAACCTTGCGAAGGCTGGTTACGAAGAGAACCCCCTCGAGAATGGTTCACTCGATCGCTTTCGAGTCTTGGCGCTCGATATCACCAAGATGACACTCGACTCGGTCAAAGGGATTGGACTCGGCTCGAAGGACGCAACCCGCTGCAAGAACATGTGGACGCTGGGCCTGATGTACTGGCTCTTCGGCCGCGAACGAGAGTCAACGGTCGAGTGGCTCAAGACAAAGTTCTCCAACAACCCGAAGCTCGCCGAAGCCAACGTCGCCGCCCTCAACGCTGGACACGTCTACGGTGAAAACGCCGAATTGCCCCACGGTATCGGGGCGTATCAGGTGCCGGCCGCGAAGCTAGAGCCGGGCGAGTATCGCAACATCAGCGGCAACGAAGCGACTGCATGGGGCCTGGTGACGGGCGCCAAGCTCGCAGGCCTCGAGATCGTGTACGGGTCGTATCCGATCACGCCGGCGTCGAACCTGTTGCACTATTTGGCGCGTCTCAAACAGTTCGGTGTGACCACCTTCCAAGCAGAAGATGAGATCGCCGCCG
The DNA here is from genome assembly GCA_964194675.1 of uncultured Coxiellaceae bacterium. Taxonomy (GTDB): domain Bacteria; phylum Myxococcota_A; class Polyangia; order Polyangiales; family Houyiibacteriaceae; genus SG8-38. Next base: position 8,311 of record CAXMND010000185.1, read on the forward strand.
TGTCGGCGGCGGTCGGCGCGAGCTTTGGTGGGGCGGTCGGCGTGACGGGGACATCGGGCCCGGGCGTCGCGCTGAAGTCCGAGGCGATTGGGCTAGCGATTGCGACCGAGCTCCCATTGGTGGTCGTGGACGTTCAGCGTGGCGGTCCTTCGACTGGCCTACCCACCAAGACCGAGCAGTCCGATCTCTTTCAGGCGGTATGGGGCAGAAACGGTGATGCGCCGTTGGCAGTCCTCGCCGCCGCGACGCCCGGCGATTGCTTCTACATGGCGGTCGAGGCCCTGCGAATTGCGGTGAAGTATATGACTCCGGTCATCCTCCTAACCGACGGTTACCTCGCCAACGGCGCGGAGCCGTGGCGTCTCCCAGACATCGACGCATTCGAGCCCTTCCCGATCGAGTTCCACAAAGAGCCAGAAGGCTTCCAGCCGTTCATGCGCAACAACGACACATTGGCCCGCGTCTGGGCAATCCCCGGAACGCCGGGGCTAGAGCACCGGATCGGCGGCCTCGAGAAGCACCAGGACACCGGGCACATTTCGTACGCCTCGGAGAACCATCACACGATGACCAAGATCCGCGAGGCGAAAGTGCGACGGATCGCCAAAGACTTCCCGAGGGCCGCGGTCGATCAGGGCGCCGATCGCGGCGACTTGCTCGTCGTCGGCTGGGGCTCGACATACGGCGCGATCAGCCAGGCGGTACGGATGCTTCGCGACGAGGGTCACAAGGTGTCGCACTTTCATCTTCGCAACATTTGGCCGCTGCCCAAAGGGCTCGGCGACTTGCTTCGCTCGTTCGGCACCGTCTTGATTCCCGAGCTCAACAACGGCCAGCTCGTGAAGCTCCTGCGAGCCGAGTACTTGGTCGACGTCGAAAGCCTGACGAAAATCGCCGGGCAGCCATTCCGAATTAGCGAGCTCGTCGAAGCGATGGAACAGCGATTGAATCGGAGTCTGCAATGAGCCCCAACCCGCCCAAGAAAGAATATACGCGCAAAGACTTCTCCTCCGACCAAGAGGTGCGATGGTGCCCCGGGTGCGGGGACTACGCAATCCTTGCTGCCGTCCAAAGGACACTGCCGGGTCTTGGCGCGACTCCGGAGAACACGGTGTTCGTCTCGGGCATCGGATGCTCGAGCCGCTTCCCCTACTACATGAACACATACGGGTTCCACACCATCCACGGACGCGCGCCGGCGATCGCAACGGGCCTCAAGCTGGCCAACCCCGAGCTCGACGTGTGGGTCATCACCGGCGATGGCGATGGGTTGAGCATCGGAGGGAATCACCTCCTTCACATTCTGCGTCGAAACATCGACCTGCAGATCATGCTCTTCAACAACCAGATCTACGGCCTCACGAAGGGCCAGTACTCACCCACGTCGCAGGTTGGCACGGTAACGCCGTCGAGCCCTTTCGGATCGCTCGATCAGCCGATCGTCCCCGCCCGGTTTGCTCTAGGCTCCCGCGCCACGTTCGTGGCCAGAAGCTACGACACCTCGAAGAGGCTCCCTGAGACGCTGATCGATGCACGGGAGCACGACGGCACAGCCTTCATAGAGATCCTTCAGAACTGCCCAGTGTTCAACGACGGGGTGTTCGATCTGATCACCGACCGAAAGACGGGCCCCACGTACCAGCTCTGGCTCGAGAACGGGCAGCCGATGCGATTCGGTGCCAACGGTGAGAAGGGTCTTCGCATGAACCCCAAATCCCTGACGCTCGAGGTGGTCACGGTGGGAGAAGACGGGATCGCCGAATCGGATATCGTCGTTCACGATGAGACCAACCCTTCCCTCGCATGGATGCTCACCGATCTTCCCGGCGTCGTAGCACTAGGGGTGCTCTACCGACTGCCAGGGCCGGTGTACAACGAAAGCATCCAGAAGCAGCGTGAGCTCGCCAAAGAACGCTTCGGCGAAGCAGACCTAAACGCTCTCCTTAGGCAGGGACACACCTGGACCGTCGTTTAACGACGCCTCGTCCGCGATCGGCAACGTCAATACCACGCGGAGCCCGTGGGGCTCGCAGGCAGCAGCAGCCACGTGGCCTCCGTGCCGCTCGGCAAGGTGTGCAAGCTTGGTGAGCTCGAGACCGATCTTGGGGCGTCGCTCCAGATTGGTGAAGGGCGTGAACAAAGCGGCGAGCTCCTCCTTGGAGGGGCTCGGCCCGTCGTCCTCGATGGTGAGCATCGCCGCCTGTCCGAGGATTCGGGTGGCGACCTTGACAGACGTCACCGATCGCGTGGCCGACAACAAACCCACAACACTCGAGAGCGCATCCTGCGCGAGCCACAGATCGAGGCAAACCGTGGGGTCGACCGTGCTCAGCTCGGCATGCACCACCGGCGTCGCCAAGCCCGACACGATCTGATGCGCCAAATCGTTGAGCGAAATCACCCGTGCGCGAGTCGAGGCATCACCGGCGAGCATCGAAAGCTGCCGCATGATCTCACGCCCTTCCTCCGCTGCATTTCGAACTTCGACGATGTAGTGCTCTACCGCTTCGGTGCTGGAGAGGTTTTTCTTGGCAAGGTGCGCATTGCCGATGATGACACCCAGGACGTTGTTGACCTCGTGAACGACGCCCGAGGCGAGGTCGCGTGCGGCTCGCATTCCTTCTGGATGCAGAATCCCCTTGCCGGCACGCTCACGATCGTCGTCATCCGCCCGGCCCATTGCGGTCACAACCCCAGTAGCTTCTTGACGGCTCGGATGACCCGCGGAGCCTGGATCGGCTTTTCGATGTAGGCGTTCGCTCCGAGCGCCATCGCACGATCACGATCATTGGGCGCGCTCTCGGTCGTGATGACGACGACTGGTGTATCGGCATGACGGGGATCACCCCGCACGTGTCGAACCAACTTCAGTCCGTCCATGACTGGCATGTTCACGTCCGTGAGGACCAAGTCGAACCGCTGCGAGGCCAGAGCGCGAATCCCGGAGAGACCGTTTTCGGCCGTGACGACTTCCATGCCCGGAATCCGCAGAAGGGACTCCGCCAACATGCTGCGCATGGTTTTCGAGTCTTCAACTACTAGACAGCGATACTGGCGCATGGGCAATTCATCGTACGACAGGGATGCGGCCTCCTCAAAGTTTGAGCCTCATCCTTCTTTGGGGCGGGTTAGATCGGTAAGCATGTCCCCGAGAGCCCAAATCCCGAGAGCCTGATGACGTACCCCCGACCTTTTCGTGGCCGAGGGCATACCTGACACGATTGCGGTTTCGGGCGCTTCGATCAGCACCCTCCCCTGGCGCTTGGCGATTTCGCGCACACCGAGAGCGCCGTCATCGCCCATGCCGGTGAGGACCACGCCGATGGCCCTATCGCCAAGAACCCTGGCAGCCGATCGGAAGAGCTGGTCAACCGACGGAACGTAACGGGCGTCGTGATCGGGAGGAACAACCCGGAGCGCCGGACCACGATCGGACGGTACGATCTCGATACAACGGCCGCCTGGACAGACGTAAGCATGCCCCCTTCCGAGCCGCTCGTATTGCTTCGCTTCCGAAACTTTCACCACCCCAGTCTTGTCTAACCGTTGCGCAAACGTCCGTGTAAAACGCGTGGGCATGTGTTGTGCGATCACCAATGCAGCATCGATGTCGTCGTGAAGATGACGGAAAAGAGTCACGAGCGCTTTCGGCCCGCCAGTGGAGGCACCGATCACGATGACCTTGTTCGGAACTCGCCGAATCACCGAAGGCTCTCGTTGAGTTCGAGGCGAATCGTTCTGCTCGAGATTCAAGTCGAGCCCGCCCACGGTCGTGCGACGAAGAGCCAATGGCGAAAGCTGCCGCACGACACGGACTTTCTCTTCGAGCTGCTGACGCAATCTCTCGAGCGGAGCATCTTCGCCTTGTGGTTTCGGTAGAAAGTCGATGGCACCGAGCTCGAGCGCTCGAAAAACGTTCTCCTTACCGGACTGTCCCGAGATGACCACGACCGGAAGGGGGTGTCGGTCCATCAACAGGTGGAGGAACTCGAACCCATCCAGGCGCGGCATCTCAAGATCGAGGGCGATGAAGTCCGGCGGGTTGGCTTCGACAAGCCGGAGTGCTTCCGCACCATCTCGCGCGACATCGACATGGGAGATGCCCTCGATCTCTCTCAGAATCGCTGCAATGGTGCGGCGATTGAGTGCCGAGTCGTCGACCACCAGGGCGTGCAGATTCTTCATTTCAGAGCCTACTCGGCGGAAGCTCGGTGTACGGGACCGGTCGGCGATAGACGATGTCTGTAGTGAGCTGCGCGATCTCGAAAGCCGTGCCCGACTGAAGTAGTGATTCGCTGTGACCTAGCAGTAGATAGCCTCCGCGATGGAGGCGTTGGTAGATGGTATCCAACACCTTCCGGCGTGATGTGTCGTCGAAGTAAATCAAGACGTTGCGGCAGAAGGTCACATCTACACGACCTACGATGGCCACTCGCCTCTCGTTCATCAGGTTCAGGTGTCCAAAGTGGCACATCGATCGTATTCGGGGATGCACCTGTTTCCCTTCATCCGTCGAAATGAAAAAGCGATCGTAGTCGGGGATCATCGCCCGGAAGCTCGCAGATGTGTAGGTGGCATCACGAGCCTTGCGCAGCACCCGACGCGAGATGTCGTTGCCAAAGACCCGAATGTCCCAACCTTCGAAGAGCCTCGATGCTTCAATGAGCATGGCGATCGTATAGACCTCTTCACCGCTCGAGCAGCCGGCGCTCCACACATCAACGCGTTTCGCGCCTCGGGCGAGGGCCCTCGCCCGCACTACGGGTAGGATCTCGTCGGTGAAAGCACGCAGCTGGTAGGCCTCCCGAAAGAAATACGTCTCGTTCGTGGTGAGGACCTCGGCCGCTCTCTCGAGCTCGGCCTCGGCGTTCGGGTGATAGCGAAGGTATCGGTAGTACTCTACAAAATCTTCGATACCGAGCTCCCTCAGTCGTTCGCGCAGGCGGCGCTCGACGATGTAAACTGAATCGTCCGCGAAGTGGATTCCGCAAAAACGATTGACGTAGTCGCGGAGGAGACGGAATTCCTTGAGGTCGAGAGTCGGCCCTACGTCGTGAAGCAAGCTCACGTCAACCCCCGACTGGAAGCCCAATCTCGATCGCGTGCCGCACCATCGTGTCGGTTTCGTTCGCTAGCGCCTCGGTGAGAAGCCCGCGACTTCGGTCAGTACCGAGCTCGAGAAGAAGTTTGATCGCCAACATACGGACGTGCCAGCCTGGATGAGAAAGGCCGCGACCAAGAAGGCTCTCCGCGTCGCGAGTTGGAAGCGTGCAAGCGGCGCGGAGCCCCGCTTGGAACACCTCATCGTCGGGTTGAGAAAGGGCCGCGTGGGCAGCCGTGGCAACCTCGGAGTCCCCTAGCCAGGCCAAAGCATCGAGTGCCGCGGCGACCACGACCGGCTCCTCGTCTTGGAGCAGCGCTCGGATCTGCGGAATCGCGCCCCCCGCATCGCGTCGCCCAAGTGCAAGTGCCGCTTCTGCTCGGATGGGTGGAAATGGAGAATCGAGTGCGGTGCGGAGTGGTGCGTCTGCGTCCCGAGTGCGCATCTGGCCTAGCGTCCGAACCGCGGCGATTTGAACGTCGACGTCCTCATCGGCAACGGCGTATCCGATCAGCTGCGCAACATCGCTCGTATCGGCCATCGCCAGCGCTTGAACCGCCGCCCTTCGAGTCCGCGGGTCGCCACTGTGAAGGCCTCGCTTTAAAACTTCGATGGCCCCCTCCGAACCGAGACGTGACAACACGACTGCGATATCGGCCCCGCCGGGACCCTCGAGGTCGGCCCCTTCGAGGGCAACCTCGACGGCATCGGGGACTCGCTTGGCCAGCACTTCGAGCGAACTCGTCGCCGCAGCCCGGACCAGATGTGATTGGCTATTCAAGCACTCCACCAGAGCCAGGCAGTCACGCGGGTCGCCCCACCAGCGGAGACTCTCCGCGGCGGCCGCGCGAACCGTGTCCGAGCCTTCGATGAGGTCACGCTCGATGAGTGACCGAACCCTATCGCGCGTCCCGAGCGCGACTTCGTCTCCATGCGAATAACTCAGCTCGGAAGCAAGCCCGAGTGCAAGCGCCCACACGCGAGACTCCGCACGCCGTTGTAGGAGAAGCGGCTCGACGAGGCCCGCTCCCCATTGTCTCAGGGATGCGACGGTGTCTGGGCAGGCTACGTCGTCGGCAATCGCGTGCAGAACCGCTTCGAGTGACGACTCGTCTTTGCACAGGACGGACAGATAAGCAGCCGCACGCCGTGTCGCGGTGTCGCCATGAAGCAAGACTTCGTACAGAGCGTGGCGAAACGGTTCGTTGGACGCACTCAACCGATCGACTAACGCAGCCTTGTGCGTCTCAGCTTCGCTCACCAGCTGCCCGATGGCTCGAATCGAACCGGCGGAAGTCTGGGGTGAAGCATCGGTAGCGAGCTCGAGCAGGAACTCCAACGCCTGGGGGTCGCCCGTGCGCCCGAGTAGCTCGGCCGAGATCCGACGGACGATCGCATCCTCGACTGCAGGGCCCAAGTCCTTCCATAGAACTTTCGTGCCCAATCGGGTGAGCCCCTCGACGATGGAGATGCGAAGGAAAAGATCGGGTGTTGCGAGCTGCTCTTCAAGGAGCCTCTCCGAACGTGCACCACCGATACAGACGAGGGCCTCGACAGCTGCAGCAGCGGCGTTGGTGTCCGAGCCACGGAGGAGGGCTTGTAAGTGGTCGACCATCTGAGGATCGCGGGTCTTTCCCATCGCCTCGATCACAAATTTTCGAGCGCCAGCATTGGCCGCTTCACACGCAGCCACGAACTTTGCGACTGCACCCTGCCCGATCAAACCGAGCACTTCGATCGATGCATTCCGCAGACCAATGTTGTCAGTCTCGAGCACTCGAACCAAAAGTGCGTCGATCAGCTGGTCCTTTTGGCCACTCGCCGCAGCCAACGAAATCGCTTCGCGACGAACCCGCCAATCGGTATCGCCGAGTGCGTTGAGAATCTGTGTCAGCGGAGTTTCGGCAGGACGGAGGCTGAGTGTATGAACGGCGCGGCGCCGCACGTCCGGGTCGGCAGAATGAAGCGCCCGCTCGATATCATCCCGCTTCACGGGAACTCCGATTGCATCATGGAGAACTCTCCAGGATCGAGCTCCATTGCAGGTTCCGCGAGTCGATCGGCGTTCAACAGAAAGACGAGTCGATCGGCGTGCTTGTACGCAGAGGTAATCCCTCGCTCACGATGACGCTCGTCGAGGACCGGGACGTCGCGCTCTTGCTGCTCTGATGAAGAGAACACGTCCAGCACGGCGTCGACGACGACGCCCACGGGCCGGTGCGAACTCTCGAGAATGATCCATTTCGTCCGACGATCGAGCTCCCGCCTCGGAAGGCCAAAGAGACTTCGGAGATCGATCACCACGACGACCTCTTCACGATAGTCAGCGACGCCCAACACGAAGTCGCGGTCGCGTGGAAGCTCGACGATCGGTAGGGGATTCACGATCTCCCGGATGCGTGAAACTTGAAGCGCGTAGAGGACCGACCCAACCTCGACGCGAATCAGGTCTTTGGCGGGAGCCCCGCTGTAAGCCCGGTCGATGCTCATGCGATGCCCCCCAGGAGCGAGACCGGATCGATCAGGATCAATATGTCGTCGGACTTGCCCGTAGTTTCGCCTTGAACGCGTCCCACGCCGATTACGTAGTCCGAGAGATCCGCCCCCATCGCGCTCGCATACTCGATCTGCTCGGGCTCCAGCCGGTACACTTGAATGACGCGGTCGACCGCCATCCCGATGAGCTCTTGGCCGTTGTCTACTAGCAACACGCGGCCATAGGTCCCATCATGCACGACTTCGAGATTCAGAAGCTTCGGAAGGTCGATCACCGTGATGATCTCGCCCCGAACAGAAATCACACCGAGAAAGTGGTCCGCTGCGCGGGGGACTTCCGTCATCGGCGGTGGGGCCAAAATCTCGCGAACGGAGCCCAAAGGGATCCCATAGGCTTCGTTGCCGGCCAGCACCGCGAGCACGGCTACTGCACCGGTTTCGCTATCGGGCTCGGGCGCCAGCGTTGCCTTCTGGCCGGCGCTCAAGGTCGAGTCTCCAAAGACCGAAACGCGTCAGGCCCGTCGAAGTACTCAGTGAATAGAGCGGGTGCGTCGAGCACCAAGGCTACCTGTTTGTCACCTAGGTCGGTCGCTCCCGCAAAACCGCGAACGGAAGACAGGCTTTTGCCGAGTGACTTGATGATCACGTCTTCTTGACCGATGAGCTCGTCGACGACGAAACCCAGCTCACGGTTGCCCATCGACCCAACGACTACGAATTGCCCCTCTTGTTGGCTCGACTTGCGGAAGCCAAAGAGTCTCGCGAGATCGGAGATCGCGAGCGTCTCGCCTCGAAGCGTGATGACCTCTCGCCCTTGAATCGTGCGCACATCTTCCGGCACATAGGGGATCGCCTCTCTCACAGCAGTAATCGGAAGCGCGTACGTTCGCGAAGCCACGGAGACGATCAGCGCCCGAATGATCGCAAGGGTGATAGGAAGAGTGACTGTGATCTTCGTCCCAGTGCCTTGTTCACTAGCGATCGAGATCATGCCGCCAAGCCGAAGGATGTTGGTTTTGACCACGTCCATACCGACGCCGCGCCCGGACATGTCGGTCACTTCGGAGCTCGTGCTCAGCCCCGGAAGAAAAACCAGGTTGAGCATGTCCTGGCGCGATAGCTCCTGGCTGGCCTCCACGCTCAGAAGCCCACGTTCGACGGCCTTGTCGCGCAATCGGTGCGCGTCCATCCCGTCTCCGTCGTCCTCCACCTCGATGACGACATTGCTCCCTCTATGGTATGCGTTGAGGGCAAGCGTACCCTCCTCCCCCTTGTGCGCTCGGGCGCGAGCTTCAGGGGATTCTATGCCATGATCGATGGCGTTGCGGACCAAGTGCATGAGAGGATCGGTCAACTCCTCTACGATGAGCTTGTCGACCTCGGTGCTGGCACCAGTGACCACGAGGCGCACCTGTTTGTCATGCTCCCTCGCCGCTTGGCGAACGATCCTCGCGAGCTTGTTGAACACTTGCCCGAGGGGAACCATCCGAACGTCGAGAATCCCTGTACGAAGCTCGGACAGCTGACGCTCGAAGCCACGGCCGACGCGATCGAGGTCCATGACCGACTGACGATAAGTCAGGTCGTTCTTGAAGCGGTCGACGATGCGATTCACCGCGCTTCGCACCAGGGCCAGCTCGCCAACCACGTTCATCAAGTGGTCGAGCTTACGGATGTCCACACGGACGGAGTCCGCGACCGAGCGAAGAGAGGCATGGCCCCCATCGTCCTCGAGCGAGGGGCCCATGCTGAGCACAGGAATCGAGGTATGCTGCGGCGGCAATGTTGGGAGATGGGTTTGCTCGGCGATCGCATCGATCGAACCGTACCGACCTCCAAACTGCGCTTTGAGCTCCTCTTCCGTGACTCGAGCGGCCAACAGCACGACCAATTCGATCGTGTCGTCGTTCCCGCCCTCCATGCTGGGCAGATACGTGATGATCTCCACGTCCTCCTGGGCGTGTTCACGCAGCTCCTCAATCGAATCGTCGATGGACATGAGGTCGAACGACGCACGGAGTCGATAGAGCTGAAGCCCTTCGCGGATACACGCGCGCAATCGGTGCTCTTCATACTCGGTCAGAACGGTGAGCACGGCCGGATCTATCGCGTATTTTTCGAGCGGGTCCCCCTCTTCGATTTCTTCCTCAACGCCGACGGACCGGATCGCCGCGATGTACTGCTGTACCCCGGCTTCCTCTTGAGGTGACTGGGGGTCCTCCAAGGTGAGGAGACGCTGAAAATGCTCGACAGAATCGAAGAGTACGTCGAGTAGGTTCTGGCCGACGCTCATTCTCCCGAGCCTCAAGTCGTCGAGGAGGTCCTCGAGCGCGTGGGCAACGGTCCCGACGTGCTTGTACCCGAACATGCCCGCGATGCCCTTGAGCGTATGGACGCTTCGAAAAATTTCGTTGATCAGTGCAGGGTCGATTCGCTCGCCGCGATGATGCGCTTCATCGAGCAGCAGCAGGTCGCGAGAGAGCGCCTCCACGAGCTCTTGGGCCTCTACCAAGAACTCCTGTTGGACATTGTCGCGGGGGTCACTCATCCGGAGACCCCTTCGGCCGGCGCGAGAAGCTGCGCCACCAGCTCGCGAAGGTCGTCCACCGCGAACGGCTTCTTGAGAAACGCGTCTGCACCGAGCTCGGTGCTACGCTGCGAGTCCGGCCCCCCCGCCTGCGTACTGATCAGGATCTTCCGAGCCCCTTGTTGTCGAGGGCTCTTCTTCATGAAAGACAGCAACTCGAGCCCGTTGATATCCGGCATGTTGACGTCGACGATCACCACGTCGAAAGCATGAGTAGCCAAGAGTCGAAGGGCTTCGAACCCGGTGGCGGCCTCCTCGACACGAGCGAAATCCGAACTCTCCAAGGACGCACGCACGAATGCGCGCACAGCACTGCTGTCATCGACAATTAGAGCGTAATAAGCCAATCGATCCCCCCGCGTATAGGGTAACAGAGTCGAAGGGGGCCTGGTGATCCCGCGCTAGCGCCTATCGACCAAAAGAGCGAGTCTGGGGATCTCCCTGGCCGCAGGATGAACATGCGCACAGCTCTCTCAGAAGGCGATAGCTGTAGATCCCAGTCTGGTGACCGTCGCCCCACACGAGTCGCACCGCGTAATTGCCGACTTGCTGAATATCTTTGAGCTCCAGGTCGCCCCCTTCGACGAAGCGGATCGTCCCTTCGTGCCCCTGGCAGTGCGCACAGGGACAGTAGCCGCGCAAGAGCTCATGCGGGTAGATCCCAACATGGCCGCCAACCCAGTCGATCTCCATCACGCGTGCCCCGCGCGGCGCGCGTAACTCCAACGGCTCTGGAGCCTCACTCACGATGCTCGTCCTTCCCATGCACCATGGGCCGCGGAAGTGCGTTCGAGCACCGAAGCCGTGACGTGATTCGCGTCGAGTAAAGTGAGTGCCTCATGAATCTGTGCGCGCTCCTCGTCGGGCCAAGGCTCGTCCGGAAACTCCGAGCTCGCATGCACCGTGATCCATCGACGCAACGCACTCGCAGAGAGAACGAGTCTCCCACCACCGCACGCTCGACATACGATCCCGCCACGCCCCGCATCGAACGAAGCCGAGCGGCCCGCCGGCGGACCTTTCCCGCAGTTGACGCAGCGATCTAGGGTTGGCGCAAACCCGAGGAGGGCGAGGACGCGAATGTGGAGAGACAGGAGTGCCTCCTCGGCCGGCGTCCCCGCATCCAGTGCCGTCAGGAAACGCACGGCGATCTCGAACACTGCAGGCTCCGGCTCGTGGTCAGGTATGCGCTCACGAATCACAGCCAACGCGGCACCCGCCGCCCCAATGGCCGTGAGGTCGCGAAGAATGTTGAGGAAGGATCGATCGACCGTTACGCGCTCCAAATGAGCGAGCTCGCCGCGCCCTGGGCGGAAGTGGGCTTGCATGACGACGTACGGTTGAAGCGCGCCACCAAACCGACGCTGGCTTCTTCGCGCACCCCGGGCAAGCGCAGCGATCTTTCCGTAGTCCTCGGTCAGGAGTGTGACGATTCGATCGGAGTCACGATAGTCAATGGAGCGCAAGAGTAAGGCTCGACTCTGTCGGGTTCGACTTGGCACGGCAGAGCGGAGGATAGCTCAATCGGTTCGTTCTGTGCAGGTGCCCGCCGAACCGTCACGAACGTGGCAACGATGATGGCGAACAAGGTCGCCATCGTGATGGCCAAGAGCCAGACGTAGCTTGGGTTGCTGTGAACGCCCGCAAACGGAGGCGTCAACGGAGTTTTCGGCTGCTGCTCGTCGAAACGCGCCAGAACCTCGTTGGCGTCGATGTCGACGGCGGATGCATAGGCTTTGATGAAACCTCGCACGAACACACCGCTCGGTAGTTCTTCGAACCGATCGTCCTCGAGCGATTCCAATGTTCGACGAGGAATGCGCGTGGTGCTCGAAACCTCCTCGATGGAAAGGTCGCGAGTCTCACGTTCGCTCTTGAGTAGCGCACCGATCGCGTGACGTGTCACTTGGTAGCCTCCAGTAGACTTTGGCACATTCGCCCATCATTCGTGTAGGGGCCGAGCTCCACGCAACGCTCGAGGTCGGCCACCGCGTCTTGGTGATGTCCGAGGTGCGCCCGAACCTCCCCACGCAGACGCCACGCACCCTGGAGTTGCGGGCTGTCCTTGCACGACTCGTCTGCTTCGATGGCGCGGACCAACGCTTGCTCCGCGTCCTGCCAAAGCCGCATGCGTGCGAGCGCTTGCCCCATGGTGAGGTAACCGACGCAAAAGCGTGGTTGGATTCGAACGGCCTCCATCGTCGACTTCACGGTCTCTTGATATTCTCCCACCTCGAATTGTGCCAGCCCTAGGTTGCCCCATGCAAGATGTGGAGCTGTGTTCAGTTCATCGGTGGCGGACTCGCGGAGCACGACGATAGCGTCGTCGTAACGCTCGAGCTCGATCAGACAAAGACCATAGATATTGCGCGCTTCAGCAAGCGTCGAACCACCCCGCTTCTGCTTTTCGAGGATCGCAATGGCGGTGCTCAAATGTTCCTCCGCTTTTAGGTACGCATTGCGCTCCATGTGAATGAAGCCGAGAAGCAAATGCGCCTCTCCATTGTTGGGATCCAGCTCGAGAGCCACGTGTAAATGTTCAATTGCGCCGGCAGTCTGGCCCTCTGTCCGAAGACTGGCCGCCAATTGAAACTCTCGAAACGAACGTTCGGCGGCGGGAGTATTTGCCGTCGAGCCCGTTGCACACCCCCAAGCCGAGCAAACCAGGCAAGCCAGCCAAACCAATCCCCACCTTCGAATCACGTAGGGCATGTACTTAGCGCGGGGACGCCGGTCAAGGGGCTAGACGGGGCTATTGAGCGAGGTGGCAGGCCGCCTCGTGACCCGTACCCAGAGTACGCAGCTCAGGTACTTCGCGATCACACAGGCCTTTTTGTGCGATCGGACAGCGGGGGTGAAAGGCGCAACCCGTCGGCGGGGCGAGCGGGCTCGGTACGTCACCCTCCAAAAGAATCCGCTTCTTCCGGCTCGATGGGTTGGCCTCAGGCGCTGCGCTGAGGAGCGCCTGAGTATAGGGATGACGCGGGCTCTCATAGATCTGCCGCGACGTGGCAAGCTCGACTATGCGCCCGAAGTACATCACGGCAACCCGATGGCTCACGTACTCCACGACTTGAAGGTCGTGCGCGATGAACAAATAGCTCAGTCCGAGCTCTTCCTGGAGGTCGCTGAGTAAGTTCACGATCTGCGCCTGGATCGACACGTCGAGCGCGCTGACGGGCTCGTCGGCGACGATGAAGCTTGGAGACACTGCCAACGCCCGAGCAATACCGATACGCTGGCGCTGACCACCCGAAAATTCGTGAGGGTATCGGCGCATGTGCTCGGGCCGCAATCCGACACGCTCCAACAGAGAAACAACGCGCTCCTGCGCTTCCGCTTTCGAGCTGACGAGTCGATGCACACGGAGCGGCTCGGCGACCGCCGCTTCGACGGTCATACGCGGGTTTAGCGAGCTATAGGGGTCTTGAAAGATGATCTGCATCTGGCGACGAACGGGGCGAAGGGCCGTTTGCGAGAGCTCGGTGATGTCCTGACCGTCAAAGTAGACACGTCCGCTCGTTGGCTCTTCGAGGCGCAAGAGCAGTCGACCCAAAGTGCTCTTTCCGCAGCCGGATTCGCCTACCAAGCCTAGTGTCTCGCCTGGCATGACGTCCAGGGAAACCCCGTCAACGGCGCGAAGCTCTGCGCGCCCTTGCCCCAAGCCGCGCGCCGGACCTCGAAACGACTTCCGGAGGGAATCCGCGCGAACCACGACATCGGCGCTCATGCTCGCACCTCCGTGTGAAAGCAGGCGACGTCAGTCTTGCCGTGCAGCTCCAAAGGCGGCTCCGCGATCCTGCACTCTGCACTGACCAGGTCGCAGCGATCTTGAAAGCGACAGCCATCGGGCAGCGTCCGAAGGTCGGGAACGACGCCGGGGATCGTAGGCAGGCGTAAGCCTCGACTACGAACGCTTGGCAAGCTCCGCAACAAACCGCGCGTGTAAGGGTGTCGCGGCTCTCGGAAAAGCGCCTCGGTTTCCGCGTGCTCGACGATCTTCCCCGCGTACATGACGGCGATCTCGTGAGCAAACTCGGCCATGACACCGAGATCGTGGCTGATGAAGATGATGCTCATGCCGAGCTCTTTCTGGAGTGAACGAAGCAGATCCAGAATCTGCGCTTGAATGGTCACGTCGAGCGCCGTCGTCGGCTCGTCGGCGATGAGGAGCCGAGGCTCACACGCGAGCGCCATGGCGATCATCACACGCTGACGCATTCCTCCGGAGAGCGTATGAGGATAGGAGTCCGCCCGCTCGTGTGGCGCCGGAATGCCAACGAGGTCGAGAAGCTCTATCGCTCGGGCTCGCGCCGCTCGACGGCTCATCCGTCGATGCAGTCGAACCGCCTCAATGATTTGCACGCCGACCGTATACACGGGATTGAGCGATGTCATCGGTTCTTGGAATATCATCGAGATCTGATTTCCACGCAGGCTTCGCATCTCGGCTTCTCGGAGGGAGAGGAGGTCGCGCCCTTCGAAGAGCGCCTCACCTCGTTCGACTACCCCGGGCGGGCTCGGGACCAGTCGCATGATCGACAGGGAGGTCACGCTCTTCCCACACCCGCTTTCGCCGACGATGCCTAGCGTTCGACCCGGAAACACGTCAAACGACACGTCGTCGACGGCACGAAGGTAGCCTTCGTCCGTCTCGAATGCCGTGACCAGGTGACGCACGCGGAGCAGCGGTTCGGTCATGCGCCGTTACCTTAGCACCAGACGGCCAGGGCTCACTTATTCATGGGCAGGTTGCGATTTCCACCGCCGTCCCCGGACGCGGCGCCTGCCGAAAGGCGTCGGGCGGCACATCGGGATTTAACGAAATCGACTTCACCCGGACCTGGGTATCGGCCCCGTGCACGCGGTCGACGAAACGAATGTTCGTCGGGAACGATTGGCCATCGACGCTCGTGTAGTCGCCGTATGTAGCCTCCCATTGGAGCTCTCCATCGGCCGCCCGGACGCTCGATTTTCGGAGCGTGAGGCGCTGCTCAGCTGGGGGCTTGTTGCGGTCGGCGTCGTCGACCGAGAACTCGATCTCTTGCGTCAACCCGTCTTGGGCCAAAAGCGAGACGACGTAGTTCCCGCCCTGACATTCCATGCGCTGTTCGGAGGCATCGATCATGGAAGTGTCGCCCGTCAATAGTCGAAGAACGTTCTCTGCGTCGACCTCGATGCCGAGCAAGCGTGCGATGTTCTCTGGACATGTCGGCCCCTGCAAGAACACATTCTCCCGGAAGTCGCTGAGCTGGAAGTTCTCGCCATCACTGGTCAGCACCGCGGCAGGCCCGAGCTGTGTCATCACGTCGAACCGCACATGACTCGGCCGCTCGAGAAACATCAAAACCGTGCCGCGAATGCGGCCTCGGTCGGCCCACTGTGTCACACGCGCCTCGGCCTTGAGCGACTTCCACCCTTGTTGGCGAGCCGCGTGCTCCGCGAGCGCCCTCGCCGGGTCGACACGCGTCTGGACCGGACACTCGGGCGACGACCTACAGCCCACGACCAGGGACGCTAACACTACGACCGCGATGAGCCCCCGACGGGTCACTAGTCGTTTGGCGCTCCCAAGTCGATCCATTCCTCGACAACCTGGATGACCGCATCGGAAACCGTTTGGTTGCCGACGGCGACCGGCATCTCCGAACCGCAGGTTTGGATCGCTCTCAGTTTTTGGATCATGAGAGAGCCCGTTGCATCGTTCGGTATGACCACCGTCCCTTGGCCTTCGCAGTCACCCTCGGCCGACGCAGGCACGTCGAACACCGCGGCATGCGAGTCGAAGGCCCAGTTGCTGGTATCCACTAGATTAACACCGGACAGGTTGAGGGCGGCCAGAGCTTGGGGGCTCGCGCCGCCAGGGATTATCCCATCAGGATTGTCCGGATTCTGATCCGTATTGGAGTTCGCGGGCCCGTGGCAGAGCAAACACTGGTTGAAAATCAAGCTCGCGTAGATCGAGCTCCAGGTAGGATCCGGAAGATCCCCCTGAGGACCGGTGTAGACGCAGGTCTCACCGTCGAGCGTCGGGCACGGGGTCAACTCGAGCTGCTCGCTAGGAGGAAACTCCGTTCGGGCGACAACCGGCGTGGCACAAGCGAGCCAGTTGCGAATGATGTCCTGTGCCTCAGCCGATCCGATCAAGGGTAGCTGTGAGCCGTCTGGTCGAAACCACGGCGTGTCGTCTCGAACACGGCGCCCGGCTTCTCCAGGCGGCATGTTCCCGCGGCGAAGCTGGGAGATGATCCCGCCGCCCCAAGTGGCGGTGCGACTGCGATTGTTCTCGAGGCGCTGAAGTCGTTCGCAGTACGCCGATTGGGTGCCGTCCCCTTCGCAGCTTTCGAGGTCGGCGCACGTCGAGTCGACGGTCGGATCGGTGCAAGCAAGCGCCACGTCGAAGTTGAGGCCCGCGGGGACGCCCACTCGTTCGGACCCCGTGGCCGCCGGCGAATGGCAGAACTGCCCATCGCCACAGGTCGACTGAACCAGCGCCTGACCCTCGTACATAGGAAGCCCATCGGTCGCGCGATATGCGAGATTCAGCGCGGCCGGGCCCTCTATCGGACGACCCTCGTCGGTTGTGCCATCTAGATTACATTCGCCCAGGTCTCGGTCGCAGCCGGCCGAAAGGGAGACCAGAAGCGATAGAAGCACCGGGACGGAATAAGCCAAGTAGCGCCGTGCAAGCATTTCTGCCGGCAAATTGAGTCGCCTCCTACGTCGAGTCAAGTGAGCTGAGGAACGTTATTGGTGCGCGAAAAGCCTGGGGTTTTCCGTGTCGGCTTTGCTGGTGGGCGGAGGTGTGCTAGTTTCGAGACGTGGACGTTGTGCTACGCAAAGTTGGCCGCAAGCCGGGGCGAGCTGTCGTGGGGCGCCTTTTGCGTCCGCCACGCAAGGGGTCTGTCGTCGTTATCGAATTCGCGGACGGCTTGCACGAGTACGTGACCACTCCGGTGAAGCGCGTTCTCCAACTTTGCGGCGAGGACGGCCAAGACACGTACTACCTGCAGACCGCAAACAGTCGCTACCGGCTCGAAGTGCGCTCGAGCGAGTCGGGCGTAGTCGATCAGCCCGTCGCGAACTGAACCTCGTTCGACATCATTTCGCCGAGCTTCGCGACGAGCTCGTCGAGGACCGTCTGCAGCAATGCAAAATCGTTCTTTTTGATCTCGCTCGATCGTTCGTCGACGTAGAGGGCGCGATTGAGCTCGATTTGAACGACGTGTCGTCCCTCACTCGGAGTACCGTAGTGCGCGGTCGTCCAACCGCCGCGATACGGTTCATCGTGCTTCACACTCAAACCCGCTTCACGAAAATGTGCGTCGATCAGATCGATGATGCGGCTATCCGCGGTGGAACGACCGCGAGTTCCCGGAACGACGTCTGCGCGTGGAACGGGCTTGCCTCCAAGTACACGCCGTCCCTCGGATGGCATCGAGTGAGCAGCCAACACCATGACGTGGCCATGCTGCTTCCGGATTTGTGACGCCATCTTGCGCAGAGCGCGATGGTAGGGCTCGTAGTAACGCTCCAGCCTTCGCGAAAACTGATCGACAGTGAGCGGCGCGTGAAGGAGTGGGGTACCGTCGGTGCACGCGCGCCAAACCACGCCCCTTGCTGGGATGTGCCGAGCCTTCGGGTGTCGAGGCACCGCGGCTGAATCGACATCGTCGGGCCCCCGGTTGAGATCGACGACGTAACGCGACACCCGCGAGACCAGGAGAGTTGCCCCAAAGCTCGGCGCCCGGGCGTAGAGTTGGTCGACATAGAGATCAGAATCACGCAAAACCGCCAGCGGAGAGGCGTCCAGCTCGTGCTCTACCTCTGTCGGAATCTGCAATCCCGAGTGGGGGACTTCGACGAGCACCGGGGTGGGCTCGGCTTGCGGCTGGGTCATCTCGACGAAAGTCACGGGGTACTCAAGCGCTGAACGATTCTCGGAATGGCATCTGCGAAGGACTCACCTTGGTCCGAACCAGGCCGCACGCAAGCCCAAGGTAGAGCGCCCGATACACCGGCTCCAGATCCGCCCCTGAGTGCCCCTCTCTCGCTACCAGCCCCGCGAGGGTCGCATCACCGGAAACCGACTCAAGCACGCTTACCCATTCGGGGTCTAGTCGAAAGACCGCCAGCGGTGGACCGTCTTCGCAGCGCTCGACCACCCGCTCACGCAACGGCTCGAGGACCGATTCGATTTCCTCGAGATGCGCTTCGTTCGCTGCGTCGCGCAAGAGCTCGTATGGATCTTGGCCGAGCGGAAAAGTTTCTTCGTGACTTCGGGCGCCGCAAACGAACGCCCACTCGCCGTGCCTCCACCGAAACGACTCCATCAGACGACCGCGTACCTGATCGGTGATTGCCCTGAAGAGCTCGACGGGACGAAGGACGCCGAGCCCCACCAGCGCGTCGCCGAGCCGCCCGCCGTACTTGGGCAAGAGTGCCAACGCCATTTCGATCTCCATGCGGAGACACCGTCCGGTGGCGACGAGGTGCTCCCCGAGAAGCTCCGACTTGTCGGTCGACGCCACGAACTCAGGTCGCCCCTCGACGAAGTAGATCTTCTTTCGGCGATTGCGCTGCCACAAGTGCAGCACCCCGGTCTGTTGCTTGGAGATGATGTCATAGACGACCGGCAAGAGAGTCGCCGCCCGAAGCTGCCCCTGCTTCTCCGCCTGGGCGAGTTCTTCGAGCTTCCACTGGAGACCGGGCGAGGTCACGAATCGAGTGAGCTCCGGAATTCGCGTTGCATCGATATACGTGCCGTCGCGCTTGGCGATCTTACTGCTTCGGCTGTCGATTACTCCTGTCGTAAGAAGCTGGATCAACCGTGGGTAGCTCATGGGGCCCATCTCGCTCCCGTCGGGGAGTAGCACTCGGTAGATCGTGGGCGAAGTCACCGCCTGCGGGCCAATCAGCTCCTGACCGGCGTGGTGCATCAGGTCGCTATCGACCAGGGCAGACACCTCTGCACCGGGCTCGTGGACCTGGGGCGCGTCTCCATCGATGAGCCCCAGTTGAGAAAGCAATCGCGCGAGGCGATCGGGCCCATGTCCCATCCCCCTTCGCCGCATGATCTCGGCGCACGCCTCGGCGAAAGCACCCGCGGTCGGTCGTTCGGCTGGGTCCTTTTGTAGGCCCCGAAGCACCAGCTGCCGGATGTCCTGCGGGATCCTTCGTTCGCACCGTGCGAGCACGCGAAGGTCCGCATCACGGATCTGCAGAAGAACGTTGAGCTCGCTCTCCCCTTGGAACATCGGCTCGCCGATCAGCAGCTCCGCGAGGACCGTCGACAGCGTGAAGACATCGCTCTTGCCCTGGAGCTCTTTGCCGAGCACCTGCTCAGGCGACATGTATCCGAGCTTGCCTCGCACCTGGCCATCCTCGGTGGTCGGCGCGCGGCTTCGGACCGTCGCGATCCCGAAGTCCGTGAGCTTCACGTGACCGGTTCGTGTCAAGAGGATGTTGGCTGGACTGACGTCCCGGTGGACGAACTCGAGTGACTCGCCTTTGTCGTCCACCGCATGATGGGCATAGTCGAGGGCCTGCGCGGTTTGATAAGCGATGTGGAGTGCGACATCCCAAGGGATGGGCGTCTCCGGAGGCCCAACACGGAGCAACCGACTGACGTTCGATCCATCGACCAGCTCCATGACCAGCACGAGGTCATCGCCGAGGGTGCCGAAATCGAACACCTGAACAATGTTGGGGTGTTCGAGTTGGGCAGCGAGACGCGCCTCGTCGATGAACATCCAGACGAAATCCGAATCGCTCGAGAACTGTGGGAGAATTCGCTTGAGTGCGACGCGCTTCTGGAAACCGTGAAGTCCCTCACGACGCGCAACGAAAACCTCGGCCATTCCCCCCGTCGCTAGGCGACGCTCGATGTGGTACGGCCCGAGTAGCGGCCGCTCTTCACTCACACATCCCTCCGTTAGTGACCGACTCCAGTAATATAGGCGCGTTGGGCACCAGCTGTCAGATTACTCCCTTCGGCCGATTTTGCCGTTTCAGCGAGAACGGAACACTTGGGGCTCCCCTTCGTCTCTGCTTATCATAACAATGCCCACTCGGTACGGGGGAACCATGGGGATTGTTCGGAAAACTACGCGCTCGAAAAAGTCCAAAGACCCGCTTCTCGGGAAAGTGATCGCCGGCCGATATCGACTGGAGTCACTTCTCGGAGAAGGCGGAATGGGTGTCGTCTATCGCGCACGACACGTGCTGATCGATCGCGTCGTCGCGCTGAAGCTCATTCGGCCCGATCTACGTGGTGAGACGCACTTGCGTGCTTGGATGGTTCGCGAAGCACGGGCCGCCAATCGAGTCGACCATGCGCACATCGTCGACATCCACGACGTGGGTGAGACCGAAGATGGTGAGCTGTATCTCGTGATGGAGTACCTGATCGGGGATTCGCTCTCGTCACAGATCGCCAAAGGGCCGATGCCCATTGCTCGCGCGGTCGACATTCTCGAGCAGATGACCGCGGCTCTTGCCCGTGCACATGATCTCGGAGTCGTGCATCGCGATCTCAAGAGCGACAACATCATGATCACCGGGCGTGGCGGTCGTAAGGACTTCGTCAAGATCCTCGACTTCGGGCTCGCGGCGCTCACACGCGACCCTCGGCTTGCACCGAAGGGCGCTGTCTTCGGAACGCCCGAGTACATGTCGCCGGAGCAGGCCCGCGGCGAAGACGCGATTTCGTCGAGCGATCTCTATGCGCTTGGGATCCTGTTCTTCGAAATGCTGACGGGGCGACTGCCGTTCCGTTCTGGGGACCGCGACGAGCTTCTCGAGATGCAGCAAAAGGCGAAGCCGCCAAGCCCGCGCAAGTATCGCCCCGACGTTCCGGATCAGGCAGAGCGGATCATACTGAAGCTGCTCGAGAAGGATCCAGCGGATCGCTTTCGCGATGGCCACCATCTCAAGGAAGAGCTCAAGGCGATGCAGCGCGCCCTGCCCGCTCGCACTTGGGACGTTGCGGCAGACGTCGCCCCGGCAGCGCCACCACCGCCGCCTCCCGCGAAGGCACCCGGTGTCGTCGAGTGGAGCCGAACCGCAGCCAACTTCTTGCGTGCGGTTGCACGGGCCTACCCGGACGGAGACGCCCCGACTGCCATTCAGGGCGCCGCGGACAAAATTTGGGAGATGGCCTCGGGTGCATCCCGCCTCGAGGGAGAGCTTGAAAGCCATTCGAAGAAGCTCGAGACCATCGAAAAGCGAGGACGAGCCCTTCGCGCTGAAATCGGACGTAAGGTTGAGGACCTCGCTGGCGAAGAGTCGCGCGCCCTCCGGGACGCTTCGGCCGAAAGGGACGTGCTGAGCCACCTCATTTTGAAGCGAAAAAAGTCGCAACGCGAGCTCAAAGCCGCGCAAGCAGCGGTCCAAGCGGCTGGAAACGACGTCAATCGTATTCGCAAGGGTCACGAGGCGCTCGGCGGCGCCCGTGCCGAGATCGAGGTGCTCGAAGGCGTGGCGCGGGACTATGACCAGCGCGCCCGCAACAAAGAAGGCGCGGCTGCCGAGCGTAGGACGCAGATCGAACAGCTTCGCGCGCAACTCAAACGATACAGCGAAGCGCTGGAGAACGACTTGCAGACGGGCCGCGAGCGTATTGCGAACCGAGTTGGCAAGGCGCTCGAATACGAGAATGCATTCGGCGAGGCTTCGGACCTATTGCTAGACCACCTGAGGGACAAACCCGAGTGCCGGGAGCTTCTCGAGGACATCGACAAGCGCCGCCAAGGCCAGGATCCCGACGACAAGCCATCCGAGCTCCAAGAGCTAATGGAACAACACGTCGGCGCAAGATAAAGGGGGACTGTCCCCTTCCTCGCTGGCGCTGAACGCTGGCTCCGCCCCCACAGTCCGCGGCGCGGCCCGAGTCACCGGTTGACGCAAAGTACCTAGTAGCCGAGGTCGGGTTCGAACCGACACGTCCTTGCGGACACCGGATTTTGAGTCCGGCGCGTCTGCCAATTCCGCCACTCGGCCAGAGAAGCGGCGACTATAGCAGGCCCGCCCGAGCCTGCATTCCGGGCAAGGTGCCGGCGGAGCCCCGCGGACGACCCAAAGCGTCGACTTTACGGGGCGGGTTCGCTAGGCTCGTCCCAACTGGGAAGGGCTCCAATATGACGAAGACCGCGTTTCTAGGCCTGGGCCACTACGTACCCTCCAAGGTCGTCACCAACGACGACCTCGCACAGATGTTCGACACGAGTGACGAGTGGATCCAGCAACGCACGGGGATCAAAGAGCGTCGCTACATCGAGGAAAGCGGTATCGGGCCCAGCGATCTCGCGGTTCCCGCAGTGCAAATGGCTTGCAAGAACGCAGGCATCGAGGTTTCCGACATCGACGCGATCATTTTCGCGACGCTCTCGCCCGACTTCAATTTCCCCGGGAGCGGCTGTTTCCTCGGCGACAAGCTCGGTCTGCCCGGCGTCCCCGCGCTCGATATTCGAAACCAGTGCAGCGGCTTCCTCTACGGCATGCAGATCGCCGATGCCTGGATCAAGTGCGGCATGTACAAGCGCGTCGCCCTCGTTGGCGGTGAGGTTCACTCGACGGCCCTCGACTTCAGCGACGAGGGGCGCGACGTCACTGTCCTGTTCGGTGATGGCGCGGCTTGTGCGATCTTGGGGCCAACCGAAGACGAGAACCGTGGCGTGATCGACGTCGAAGTGCACGCGGACGGCAGCGGCGCCAAGGATCTTTGGCTCGAAGGCCCCGCAAGCGCCTACAAGCCCCGCCTCACGCACGAGATGATCGACGACAAGACGGTGCACCCGTCGATGAATGGAAGGCACGTGTTTCGCTGGGCCACGTCGAAGATGCCTGAAGTGAGCAGGTCCGTGCTCGAGCGTAACGGCTTCGCAGTCCAAGACCTCGATTGGGTGATCCCCCATCAAGCGAACAAACGAATCAACGAGTTCGTAGCGCAAAAGCTCGAGGTCGCCCCCGAGAAAGTCATCCACAACATCCAGAAGTACGGCAACACCACCGCCGCCTCGATCCCGCTCGCACTGAGCGAGGCCATCCAAGAGGGCCGGGTCAAGGAAGGCGACCTGCTCTTGCTCCCCACGTTTGGATCCGGATTCACTTGGGGGGCGGCCCTCGTCAGGCTCTAGCGGGCATGGCATTGCCCAAAGCAGACCGCGTCGCCGTGGTGCTGAACGGCAACGCGAGACAGGTGACCGACCAGCTGGTGGAGAGCTTTGACCAGATCGTGGGGACCGGGGACCTGTTCCTGTCCAACAGTCTGAAAGAAGCCCGAAGTATCGCCCGCCACATCGTGCAGTCGGGCTATCCGGTCGTGCTGACCGGCGGTGGCGACGGCACGTTCGTCCAGATGGTGACGTCGATCACCCGAGAGGCGACCGAGTGCGGTCAAGAGTCACCGCGGTTCGGTCTCTTGAGGCTCGGGACGGGAAACTCGCTGGCGTGGGCGCTGGGTGCGGGCACCAGTCGAAAAGGGGTGCTCGCCGATCTCACCCGGCTTCGTCATGATAGCGGTCACAAGGACCTCGGCCTCATCGAGGTCGCAGACCTACTCACCCCGTTCGCCGGGGCCGGTTTCGACGCGCTCGGCCTCAAGCACTTCCACGATGTGCGCTCGATTATGCGGCACTTGCCTTGGGTCGGAAGACAGGCAACGGGCGCAGCATCGTACGCGATCTCGATTCCAGCTCTCACGATTCCGGAGCTGGCCCTCCGCCCACGACTCGAGGTTCGAATCGTCAATCGGGGAGCACCCGCAACAGAGCTCGACCGAAACGGCCAACCAACGGGGCGCTACATCGAGGCGGGCGAGATCCTCTTCGATGGCGACTGCATCGCCGCATTGGTATCGACGATTCCATACTGGGGATTCGGGTTTCGGATTTTCCCGTTCGCCGACGGCCTTCCGAAAGACCGCTTCTGTCTGCGAATCGTCGCAACACACCCGCTTCACATCGCTGCACACATGCTCAGCGCTTGGAAAGGCACCTACCGAAACGACAAGCTGCACGATTTCTACGTGGACGATGTCGCTTTCGAGTTCCCGAAACCGACACCCATCGAAATCGGTGGTGATCCCGGGGGGATGACCGAGTCGATGCGAGCGCGTCTGTACCCGAATCCCGTCAAAGTTGTCGAGTACGACACCCAGTCGGCGGGCTAAACCAGAACTGAGCTGCACCGCGTGCGTAGGTTTCAGAAATATCAGTGAATTTCGTTACCTTTCTCTCAGTAGAGCTGTAATAATACAGACATACCAATGCGGGGGAAGACGACTTGGACGATGCTGGCGGCCGTGGTCACGGCGGCTGTGTTGATGGCTTACTCAGGGGTTTCTGCTGAAACCGTCGAGGGTTCAGTGCGGTCGACGGGTGCCCCAAAAGAAGATTCGACGTCTGGCAAGGACTACTACTGGAGGGTCTGGAACGGCGCGCTGCCCGAACGACAGGTAGCCGGCATCCACGATGACTTGTTGGCGGTGCTCACGGGGAAGTTCACGGGACCACCCATTGGCTGCACGTTTCGTTTCAGAGGCGGGGCGCTCAATCCTTCGACCCTTGCGGCACGCTCGGGCACGACACTACGAGTCGAAAACCGCGACGCTTTCACCCACGAGCTCTCGGTCCACGGGCTTCCGGGATTCACGCCACTCGAGTCTGGCCCGAGCACGGTTCGGATGATCCCTGTCCCGGCGGGAGGTCCATGGCGCCTCGGTGACGTCTACTACGGTCACGTCGACGGGTACCTGCACTCGATGCGTGAGCTCGTTGCGTGCGCTGCAGTTTCGTCCGGCGGAAAGTTCCGTTTCGACGATGTGCCACCGGGACCCTACTCGTTGAGGATTCTGCGGGGGACCAAACAAGTCGCGATCCGTCGGGTGACGGTGCGCGCGGGGAAGCCTCTCCAAGTGGATGCGCTGTCACTGAAGAGCGGGAGGAAGTAGCCCATGTTGTCGCGTCTTTGGTACTTGGTTCTCGCGGTGGCCTTGGGCTTTGCATTGGCAGGCGCCTTTCTCAACAAATCGGCCGCTAGTCGCGAAGCCGAGTTTCAACTAGACGAGCAGCTACGGCGTGATCGGGTCGAAGCTGAGCTCTGGCTTCGATTGGACGCGAGACTCCGACTCGACGCGCTTGCTGCGCTCGCAGTCGAACCCGAGGTACG
Organism: uncultured Coxiellaceae bacterium; assembly: GCA_964194675.1. Lineage (GTDB taxonomy): Bacteria > Myxococcota_A > Polyangia > Polyangiales > Houyiibacteriaceae > SG8-38. Next base: position 33,663 of record CAXMND010000185.1, read on the forward strand.
GCAGACGCTTCGCAACTCGAGCAACAAGCGGGGCACACCTGCTCCGAGCGTGCGTAGGCGCCTGAGCAACAAGCTCAACGTGCTCAACGCCAAGCTCGAAGAAGGCAAAGGAGACATGGTCTTCGCGGTCGACGCGGAGGGCGAAGTCGTAGCGACGCTCGACAAGAACGACATGAGCGACCAGCGGCTCGACAAGATGCCGCTCGTGCGAGATGCCCTTCGCGGGTTCATGCGTGACGACGTCTGGGTTTACAACGGTGGGGTGTACCGAATGGCGGCCCGACCGGTGTTCGACGGCGGGCGCTACGTAGGCGCTATCGTCCACGGCATGGCTGTCGGAGACGACCTTGCACGGCGACTAGGCGAGAAGCTACCGAACGCAACTGTAGTGTTCTTCTTTGGCGACGAGGTGATCGGTGCGCATACGGGCGGCGTGACAGCTCCAACGCGCAGCGAGGTCAAAAACGGCCTCGCTGGAGTAGTCGCCAACATGTCCGATACCGAAGGCTCGGTGGAGATCGACGAACGCACTCGGGGCATCGCGTCACCGATTCGAGGAGGGGCAGCGCACGCCCACGTCGGCTACATGGTCGGACGCAACGGAAGCCGCGCAGGCCTCGGCGGTCTCTTTGCCAACACCTCCTCGGAGGATGTTGCATCACTTCCTTGGTGGGCGATCATCGGCATTCCGCTGGTGCTTCTCGGCTTAGGGCTCTTCTTGCTCTACATGGAGCATGACAAGGCAGTCGGGATTCTGCGCAAGTCAAGCGCGGGACTTGCGAAAGACGAGATCAGTGGCCTGCCCGCTGGTGAACTGCGGCGTCACTACCGCAACATCGCGGAAAACATCAATACTGCGTTGCAGGCCGGTGTGGGCTTCAAGAAGGACTCCAAGCAACGCGCCTCAGTCAACCTGGACGACATGCTGAGCTCCACGCGCGATAGCACGGACACGGGCTACTTCGGATTCGAGCAAGAAGCGCCCACCGCGAGGCGCGCTTCGGTGGACGAAGCAGTCGAGAGCTCCGCCCTGAAGACAAATGGCACGTCGACTGCGAGGCCGGAGAGAGCGACGACCGCACGCCCGAAAGAGACTCCGACCGCGCGGCCCAACGGCGCACCGACGTCGCGACCAAGTCGCTCGCAGTCTTCACGCCCACCGGCGCCGATGCCACGGCATCGCCAGGCGCTAGCCGCAGGAGCCGAGAGGGACTTGACACCTCCGCCGGACGATCCGCCGACTCGGCCACGCGCGATCGTCGACGAGTACGAGGGGTCATACGATGATGGCTTTGGCGATACAGAGCAGTCGACGCAGGTCACACACATCAACCAAGAGCTTCTCGAGAAATCGAGCCCTGGCGAGGAAGGCGAAGAGGCTCACTTCCGTGAGGTGTTCGACCAGTTCGTCGCCACCCAGAAAGAATGCGGCGGCCCTGTGGCAGGCCTCACCTTCGACAAGTTCGTCAGCAAACTTCATGCCGCTCGCGAGCAGGTGATGAAACGGCACAATGCGGCGTCGGTTCGCTTCACGGTATACGTGAAAGAAGGGCGCGCGGCGCTCAAAGCCAGCCCGATCAAACACTGAGTTGACCCCCGGGAGCGTCGGCTCTACCTTGATGCATGGTCCCTCTGTTGTGCAGGTGAGGAAGGAGTAGAGAATCCCTGACTAGGTCGAATGGGGAACTTCAGCGTACGTGGTGTGCGGACCCGGCTAGCTTCATCGGGGTGCCTTAAGCGTACGGTATCTGTTCCCACCTACTAGTACGGTAGGGATTCGACTCGACATAAATCCCACGGCACAACGGTCAGGACTGCTTTTTGAAGCCCCGTAAAGCGACTTGTCGCCACGGGGCTTCGGGGCTTAACAGGGTCAGTGTCGCTTGCGCTGAACGCTGTCGCTGTCGGTGTCACTGTCTACTGAATGGGGGATGTGAGGCGGGCCAGGCGGACGCCGAAACGGAACCACCAGGGCTTGCGGTCGTATTCGCCTTCTTCCATCAGGCGAGCATGTTGGAAGTCGTTTTCGAACATCTGTTCGACCTCTGCGACGAACTCTGGCTTGGATATCGCGGCGGTGATCTCGAAATTGAGTCGGAACGAGCGGTTGTCGAAATTCGCAGTGCCGATCGTCGCGACGTCGCTGTCGATGAGCATCACCTTTTCGTGTAGGAAGCCATCGAGATAGCGGTAGAATTTCACACCGGTTTGCCCGGCCTGGTCGAAGTAAGAATAGGCAGCGAGGTACACCAACATGTGGTCGGGGTTGTCAGGAATGAGAACCCGCACATCCACCCCGCCCAACCCAGCGAGCTGTAGTGCCACCATCACCGCCTCGTCGGGAACGAAGTACGGGCTAGCGATCCAAATGCGCTCCTTCGCGGAATGAATGGCGTGCACAAACATGAGGCTCGCCGTTTCGAGGTCGTCCGCGGGACCGGTAGGAATGATCAAAACACGGTCATCGCTGCTGTTGGGTGCCGGATGGGCTCTCCAAGTCAGCGGGGGCACCGTGTCGGCAGCCCAGGCCCAATCCTCGCAGAACGAGACCTGCGCCTTGAGCACCGCGGGGCCTTCAATGCGAACGTGTGTGTCGCGCCAGTGCCCGAACTTCGGACTCTTGCCGAGATACTCATCTCCGACGTTGTGCCCGCCGATCCATGCCATTTTGCCATCGACGACCACCACTTTGCGGTGGTTGCGGAAATTGATCTGGAACCGGTTGCGCCGGCCCTTGCGCGTGTTGAACTCCGTGACTTGGGCACCGGCGTCGCTCAGCTCCTGCAAGTAGCTGTTGGGGAGCTCGTGGCTTCCAACCTCGTCGTAGAGGAAATAGACGCGAACTCCTTCCCTAGCCTTGGCGATCAGGTGATCTTTCACCTTTCGTCCGAGCCCGTCGTCCTTGACGATGAAAAATTGGAAGAGGACATAGTCTTTGGCTTGGTCGATGCCCTCGAGAATGCTCGTGAACGTGGCATCGCCATCGATCAGCAAATCGACTCGGTTTCCGCCGAGCACGGGCATGCCGGCAAGCGCCTCCGCGGCGCGTGTGGCCTCGCGCCGATCGGCGTCCGCGACCCGATACTGCGCAGTCGTCTCGATCGCCTCCCGTTCGATGTTCTCGTTCCTCCCGTCGGCGCTGCGCCTCGCAGTCACGTACCCTTGAAACTTGCTTCGGCCGAGCACCCAATACGCAGGCACAGCCAAGTAAGGAAACGTAATGAGGGAGACCGCCCAGGCGATCGCGCCCTGCGAGGTGCGCGTACTCATCACCGCGTGAATCGACGAAATGAAGCCGAGCGTGTGAAAAACCACCACCACCGCAGCCACTAACATTCGTCTTCTCCTCTTTTTATTGTTCCGCGGTGGCTCATCGAACATCCGAAGGACTGGTAGTTATCGGCTCCGCGCGCCGCTGTCTAGACCTAGCCACCCGGAGCAGAAATCGCTGGACATCGCTGTACGAGAAGGGCACGGTTCGCAGCCAAAGCTACCTGCATCGGAAACGGGAGAAGACGAATGCGAAGCCAAGTTTATCTACTAATGGTCCTGTGCGCAGGCACGGCACTTACCCTTGGTTGCCAGCCCCCCGAGGAAGCTGCTACGACGGAGCCGGCTGCCGAAGCGCCCCCAGCCCCCGCTCCGGATCGGGTCGCGGATGCGCCCAGTGAGGCGCCGAGTCCCCGCGGCGAGACCGGCGTCGCTCCTGCTTCGAAAGCCCAAGGCAAGCCCAACATCGTCGTGATCTGGGGCGACGACATCGGCATCACCAACCTCAGCGTGAATACGGAAGGGCTGATGGGCTACCATACGCCCAACATCGACCGCATCGCGCGCGAGGGCATGAAGTTCACGGACTACTACGCTGAGCAGAGCTGCACGGCGGGACGCTCGGCGTTCATCACCGGCCAGAGCGTATTTCGTACGGGATTGAGCAAGGTCGGATTGCCCGGCGCCACACAAGGCCTGAGCGACAAGGACCCGACGATCGCCGAGTTGCTCAAGAACCATGGCTACGCGACCGGGCAGTTCGGCAAGAACCACCTCGGCGATCGCAACGAGTTTCTGCCCACCGTGCACGGTTTCGACGAGTTCTACGGCAACCTCTACCACTTGAACGCGGAGGAGGAGCCCGAGGAACACGACTATCCGAAGAACCCTGCCTTCAAGGCCAAGTACGGACCGCGCGGCGTCATGGACTGCAAGGCCAGCGACAGGGACGACAAGACAGTCGATCCGCGTTTCGGCAAGATGGGCAAGCAGGTGTGCAAGGACACCGGTCCGCTGACCCGCAAACGCATGGAGACCATCGACGACGACATCGCGGCGCGAGCGCAGGATTTCATGCAGCGCCAGGCCAAGGCCGACAAGCCCTTCTTCCTGTGGGTCAACTTCACGCACATGCACTTGTGGACGCACACCAAGCCGGAGAGCCTCGGCCAGGCCGGAGAGTTCCAGTCGCCATACCACGACACGATGATCGACCACGACAAGAACGTCGGGTCAGTCCTCGACGAAATCGATAAGCTCGGCATCGCCGAGAACACAATCGTCATTTACGGGACGGACAACGGTCCGCACATGAACGCCTGGCCCGATGGCGCAATGACCCCGTTTCGTAACGAGAAGAACACCGGGTGGGAGGGCGGATTTCGCGTGCCTTTCATGGTGCGCTGGCCGGGCAAGATCAAGGCGGGCACGGTCTCGAACGAGATCATGTCGAACCTCGACTGGGCGCCCACCTTGCTTGCGGCCGCAGGGGAACCCGACGTCAAGGAGAAGCTCCTGAGGGGCCACAGGGCCGACGGCAAGAAGTTCAAGGTGCACCTCGATGGCTACAACTTCCTCCCCTACCTCACGGGTCAGGAGCAGACCGGCCCCCGTATCGAGTATTTCTACTTTTCCGATGACGGAGACTTGCTGGCCCTGCGGCACGGCAACTGGAAGGTGCATTTCAAGGTTCAAGACGAGCCTGGAACTTTGCGGCTCTGGCAACGGGAGTTTGAGAACCTTCGATTGCCGTATCTGTTCAACTTGAGGACGGATCCATACGAGCGCGCCACCATCACCTCGAACAACTACTGGAACTGGTACATCCGTCACGTGTTCCTGCTGGTGCCGGCGCAGGAGAAGGTCGGGGAGTTCCTCTCCACGTTCAAGGAGTACCCGCCGCGCCAGAAGGCTGCCAGCTTCACCATCGACCAGGTTCTGGAGACGCTCCAGGACGCACACGGCAGGTAAACCCTCGATGTGACTCGCGCCTGGGTCTACCCTTTAGCTAGGGCCGTTTAGTTCTGGACCTCGTTGCGAATCGGCCGGCCGGGATATACGTCTTTGAGGACCTTCGAGTCCTTCACGACGATCGTGCCGTTGACCACGACGTACGGAATTCCTTCTGAAGGCAATCCACCATTCGCAGGGGTCGCAACCTGCTTGACCGTCGCGGGGTCGAAAACGGTGATGTCCGCATCAGCGCCGACCTGCAGACGGCCTTTATTAGCCATTTGCGCTATGCCGTTGTCCACCATGAACTTGGCCGGCATGTAGGTCATCTTCGAGATCGCGAGCATCAAGGGCATGAGACTCTCTTCGCGCACCATTTGCAGCACCACGGCATGGGTCCCAGCACCCCTGGGATGGCCGTTGACCGCGTCGTAGGGCGTATCCCAGTCTTTCACAAACGAGCCGTCCGATTTCATCGCATACGGAAACGCATCGCTGCCGATTAGGCTGGTTGGATGCGCGAGTGCCTGTGCCACGGTTTCCGCAGTGGCATTTTTGAACGTGACATTGGTGAATGGTGCTGTCTTCACTAGCTTCTCATAACGTTTCTTGGTCAACGGTTTCATCGTGGCTATCTCGACGATGTCACCGTAGTCATGACCCATGTTGTTCTTGTAGTTGTCCGGATGGAGATAGTCCGCGGCGACAATGGTCGCGCCATAGCTATAGGGGTAGATCTCGCTAATGACCTGGTGGCCGTTGGCGTAGGCCTTATCGATCATCGCCTGGCAGTATGGCGTCAAGGCAAGGCACTGCGCCGTCATGTGCTGGACGATCAAGCCGCCACCGCCCGCCAGTACGGCAGCCAACTGCTCATCCGTCCCCAACATGCCACTGGCACCTTGATCCTGACCGGAAAATCGCCCGTGAAGTCCCAGGAGGAGCCCGTACTTCCCCGCAATCGCCTGAACGCCGTACGTCTCTCTCGAGGTAATGCCGTCGACCATGTAGCCCGTCGTAAGCCCCACGCCGAGCGCTCCCTCTTTCACGCCCTGTTCCACGAGGGAGAGGATCTTCTCTATCTCGGCATCGGTCGCTACGTGGGTCGACCAATTCATCGTGGCCCCGGTTATTTTGGGCTGGTCGAGGTCATTCATCGATGCGCCGGCGATCGACTTGAACTTTGGGTTTAATACCATTTCGCGCGCGCCCATGACCCCGGCAGTGGCGCCATAGTTGGTTTGTGACTTGCCTTCCATGCTGTCGTACCACTCACCGACCGGCATGACGCCACCCTCGAGCTCAAGTGGTGTCGTGATGCCGTCGCGAAGTGCCAGCTTTTGGCCAAACGGCGTCAGCACATTGTGGTGATGCGTATCGATGAAGCCAGGGGCGACCACATGACCCTTGGCGTCGATGGTCTCGCTTCCCTTGATTGCCTGCTCTGTGACGGCGACGATCTTGCCGTCCTTGACGCCGACATTGCGTACTGCGTCCAGCTTGCTCTCCGGATCCATGACGCGCCCGTTCAGGATCACGAGATCGAGGTCCTCTGGGATCGCGGTTTCGCTGGGGGCCGGAGCCGCGGCCTCGCCTTTGTCCAGTGCCGCGTCTGGCGTCTCCACGGACTCTTCAGAAGCAGGCTTGCAGCCGACGAGTACCAGCACGCAGCTCAACGCAGCTGCTACACAATAACGAGTCATATCCTTGCCTCCTCCAGATGTTCGAAGCCGCCATAAGACCAAACTCACCGCGTGATTGCAAGCCGCGCCGGCGATGTAGGCGAGCACGAGCGCCAGAATGTCTGGTCGGATCTCGACTGCGGGT
>CAXMND010000186.1:0-7224 GCA_964194675.1 uncultured Coxiellaceae bacterium
AGCCCCCTGGTACCACCTCGTGCACCGATTCTTGCGTGGTACGCGCAGCGCAGTGCGGCGATGGGTTTTTGACGCCTCCCGAGGAGTGCGAAGACGGCAATGTGGCGAATGGGGACGGCTGCACCTCCGGGTGCGTGGCCGAATTCTGCGGCGATGGCGTCGTCAACAACGGCGGCACCGAAGCATGCGAGCCCCCCAGCACGGACCTGTGCACCGATGCCTGTGCCGCGCGCGCGGCGCAGTGCGGCGATGGGTTTTTGACGCCGCCTGAGGAGTGCGAGGACGGCAACGTGGCGAGCGGGGACGGATGCACGTCGAGTTGCGTGCTCGAATTCTGCGGCGATGGCGTGGTCAACAACGGCGGCACCGAAGCATGCGAGCCCCCTGGTACCGCCTCGTGCACCGATTCTTGCGTGGTACGCGCAGCGCAGTGCGGCGATGGGTTTTTGACGCCTCCCGAGGAGTGCCAAGACGGCAATGTGGCGAATGGGGACGGCTGCACCTCCGGGTGCATGCTCGAGTTCTGCGGCGATGGTGTCGTCAACAACAACGGCACCGAAGCGTGTGAACCGCCTGGCACGTCCTTGTGCACGGATGCTTGCGCGGTACGCGCGGCGCAATGCGGTGACGGACTCCTGACGCCTCCGGAGCAGTGCGAGGACGGCAACCTGGCGAACGGGGATGGGTGCACCTCGGGGTGCATGCTCGAGTTCTGCGGGGATGGCGTCATCAACAACAATGGTGAGGCATGCGAGCCGCCCAGCACCGCGTTGTGCACCGACACCTGCGCGGCGCGCACAGCGCAATGCGGCGATGGGTTTCTGACGCCGCCCGAGCAGTGCGAGGATGGAAACATCAGCAACGGCGATGGTTGCTCCGCGGTTTGCACCGTGGAGGTTCCAGCTGCGTGTGGTGACGGCAACGTGGATCCAGGCGAACAGTGCGATGACGGAAACCTGATCAACGTCGACGGCTGCACGTCGACCTGCACACTCGAGTTCTGCGGAGATGGCGTCGTCAACAACAACGGCACCGAAGCGTGTGACCCGCCTAGCACGGCCTTGTGCACGGATGCTTGCGCGGCACGCACACCGCAGTGCGGTGATGAGTTTCTGACACCGCCCGAGCAGTGCGAAGACGGCAACCTGATCAACGCCGACGGCTGCACATCGAGCTGCACACTCGAGTTCTGCGGGGATGGCGTCATCAACAACAACGGCGCAGAAGGGTGCGAGCCACCCGACACCGAGGTATGCACGGACGCCTGTACGATCCGGACGGCGCAATGCGGTGACGGGCTCCTGACGCCACCCGAGCAGTGCGAAGACGGAAATCTGGCCAGCGGAGATGGCTGCAACTCAGGGTGTGCGCTCGAGTTCTGCGGGGATGGCGTCGTCAATAACGGCGGCACCGAAGCGTGTGACCCGCCTGGCACGGCCTTGTGCACGGACGCTTGCGCGGTACGCACGGCGCAATGCGGTGACGGGTTCCAGACACCGCCCGAGCAGTGCGAAGACGGCAACTTGGCGAACGGAGATGGCTGCACCTCCGAGTGCGTGGCCGAGTTCTGCGGCGATGGCGTCGTCAACAATAAGGGCACCGAAGCGTGCGAGCCACCCGGGACCGCGATCTGCACCGATAGCTGCGCGGTGCGCACTGCAGTTTGTGGCGATGGGTTCCTGACACCGCCCGAGCAGTGCGAAGACGGCAACCTGGCGAACGGAGATGGGTGCACCTCCGAGTGCGTGGCCGAGTTCTGCGGCGATGGCGTGGTCAACAACAGCGACGCCGAAGGGTGTGAGCCGCCCGGCACCGAGGTATGCACAGACGCCTGTACGATCCGGACGGCGCAATGCGGCGACGGGCTCCTGACGCCACCCGAGCAGTGCGAAGACGGAAATCTGGCGAGCGGAGACGGCTGCAACTCAGGGTGTGCGCTCGAGTTCTGCGGCGACGGCGTGATCAACAACAACGGCACCGAAGAGTGTGAGCCGCCCGACACTGCCCTATGTACCAACGGATGCGCGGCACGCGAAGCGCTTTGCGGGGACGGCTTCAAGACGCCGCCCGAACAGTGTGAGGACGGCAACCTGGCGAACGGGGACGGGTGCACGTCGAGCTGCACACTCGAGTTCTGCGGGGACGGCGTCGTCAATAACGACGGCGTCGAAGCGTGCGAGCCTCCGGGGACTGCGTTGTGTACCACGACCTGTACGATACGATTCCCGCTTTGCGGCGACGGGATCTTGACATCTCCTGAGGAGTGCGACGACGGCAACCTCACTGATGGGGATGGCTGCTCCTCGGTTTGCGCGTTAGAAGCCGCGCCCTTCTGCGGTGATGGCATCATGGATGACGACGAAGAGTGCGACGACGGCAACGTCGCCAGCGGCGACGGCTGCTCCGCCATGTGCGAGCTCGAACCGCCGCCCACGCCCGACGGAGGCACGCCCGACGGTGGCATGCCGGATGGAGGCATCCCGGATGGGGGCATGCCAGATGGGGGAATACCGGATGGCGGCGATCCCGATGGCGGCATGGATGACAGCGGCTCTGGCAGCGGCTGCAGCGTGCAGAAGGGTGGGGCGCCTATGGACCTTCCTGTGCTGCTGAGCGTGTTCGCGCTCGTGATTGCTCGCCGCAGGCGCTCGACGGCGCGGTAACCTCAAGATGCCGCGCACTAGGACCGTGAGCCCCTTGGTTGCGTTCGACATTAGCGCCATCCGCGCGACCGACGGCGAGTACACCAGGCAGTAAGAGGATGCAGCGCGTCACTGCCTCAAAAAACGCACATTCCTCCGGACGAGAGAAAGAAGTCGAGCAGCTCGTCACTCTCCGTCAGGCAGCTGCAGGTGAAATCACCTCTGTCCGCGCAGCATATCGCCAAGTTGGGAGGCAAGTTGATTGGTGCAGCGTTGACCCCGATGCATTGGTTGCAGCCTGGTGGTTCTGGGCAGCTCGAGCCTCCACCTCCACAAGTGCATCTTTCGGACGGGTCGGGGTTGGTTGGATCACGACAGGAATCGGATTGGCAGTCGCTGTCCTGGTCACACGGCCCGTCTCGCGGAACGCTGCCGGGGCCTTCCACTGGATCAGGTTCGTTGCACTCGAGCATTCCGTTACCGGGGTCATCGCTGCTTACCGTGAAGGTTTGGCCATTGACGGTCACCGTGACGTGCCAGAACGTAGTGGCCACGGTGGGGGGAACGGTCCACTCAATCAACGCGTCGTTCACCTGGACCGTCCCGGTGAAGCTGCCGCTCACCATCAGGATTCCGTTGAAATTCGCTCCATAGAAAGGAGGCGAAGGGAGGGGAAAGACGAACAGCGCCAGGGTTGCGGAGATAGCGACGCCTCCGACGGAACAGTTGGTCAACGTCGCTTGCCCTGTGTTGAGGTCCACCTCTAGTGTTCCTCCACCCGGACATGGAACGGACGAGATATGAGCACTCTTGTCTCTGCTCGACGACAACGCCGACGGTGCAAAGGACTGATCGTTGGCCAGCTCGGTGAACGCCTCGACCAGATCAGGCACGACGGCCTCGAAAAAGCGTTGAACGTCGGCCTCACTCCTGATCTCTCCGCCGGAGCCGGACGGGTCGTCACTGCATGCGGTGGCTGCGAGCAAGACGCTGCAAATCGCTACGAGAGAAAGACTGCGCATAGTTCCTCTCCTTCCATTGAGGGAGAGTAGACGCCGGCGACGTAGAGACTGTCAAGCGCTAGAAACGAAACGAGCAGCGACCCAACGACTCCTTTTGCTGCCGGATTGCGTTGATCTCCGCTTTTCAGTCCATCGGCTCCACGCTCAACGCCCCCCACGGGTCGAGCTCCCGCACCCGTGCACTCTTCTCAGGAATCCCGAACCGCTCTCGAAGATCGCGCAGGGGCTCGTCGGCCATCGAGAAGTAGTCGACGTCGAGCATGAGGTCGGTGTTGCACACCTTGCCGCGCGCGATGGCCTCCGCCATGCGGTCGACTCCGCCGGGTCTCGAGAGCCCCTGGTGCGGGTAGGCCTTGGTGACGAAGCCGTCCCCCATTGCGCCCGACTCGAAGAGCGCCAACGCGCCGAGGAGCCCAAGTAGGGCACCGGGCGTGCGCGAGCAAGTCGTCATGAAGCTCACCACCTCGATTTCGCCAAGCGGCGTCGTCCCGTAGTCGGCAAGCAGGTGAATCCAGTCGTGAAGCGCGACCGCCTCACTCGCGGCGCCCGCCTCGCCCGGGACCTTGAACCCCCGCGCCTGGTAGAACTCGTACAGGGACCGGCCGATGCTTCCTTCGGGGCACGAAGCAAGGGCCGTGTAACGCGCGGCCTTCGCCGGGTCCTCTTCCATCGTCGTCGTGTACGCCTCCGCCCCCGCATTCTTCAGCAATGCCTCAAATCCCGGCTGGCGCCGCGACAGATCTCCAATCCAGTTCAGCCGATAGAAGTCCTCGAGCGACTTCCGCACTTCCCCGCGCGCGAGGTCCCGCAAAAACACGAGCGACCGCTCCGGCACCTCGAGCGCACCCGCCCAGCGCGCCACGGAGTTCTCCATGTCGGCCGGGACCGGATTGCAGAGGATCTCGATGGCGCACATCAGCTGGATGAGTTCGTGCCGTTCTTCGGGGGAGCGGAGGGCGGTGGCGACTTCGGCGGTAGTGATGGGCTCGAGCGTCTCGAAGTCGAAGTCTTTACCGAGCAGCTTGTTGAACAGCGTGTGGAGCAGCTTCGGTTGGATCGGTGAGGGCCAGCCGTTGCTGCGGCAGGCTGCGACGACTGCTCGAGCGACTAAGTCGGCGTGCTCGGCTGGGGTGTGGATGAGGAACATGCGCGGGAGTGTACCTGATGTTTGTCCCGCCGCGCCGAGCTCTACGGCCCTCCGACGATGCGTAGTGCGAGGTATGGGCCAAGCAGCACGATGAATATGGTGAGCTCGTAGAACCCCATCATCGCGTAGTTGATCGAGTCGAAACTCTCGGTCGAGAGCTTGAACCACTTGCGGTGAACCCGACGCACCCAATCGTGAGCCAACAGGAAGAACGCAAACCAGAAAAGTAGCACCCCCAGATTGATCAAGGACGCCCACCCCAGCACATCTCGAATCGTCTCAACAGTCATTTCTTTCCTCCTTCAGGCTCGCCCGAGCCCATCTCCAGCGACCGGAGCCTAACAGCCTTCGCGAAGCCAGTGGTGAGATCCCCGACGCCCCGCCCGGTTGGCTAGCCCGGACAAACTCGAGTACGAAGGCTCCATGTTGATCGTCCGCGGTCTGATCGGCGGCCTATTCCAACTCGGCTTCTTCGCTGTCTTTTTGCTCATCCCAGCCGGCACGTGGCACTGGCCGCGCGCGATTTGGTTCCTGGTGGCCTACGGCGTCGTCTTGTTGATCTCCATCATCTGGCTCGCCCGCGTAGCGCCAGCGAGCCTCGAAGCTCGACTCGAGCCGGTCGTCTCCAAAACCCAGCCAGTGGCCGATCGCATCGTCTCGTTCTTTCTCATCGTCTCGCTCTTTGGGTGGATGGCCTTCATTCCCACGGACGTGTTCCGCCTACAGTTGTTCCCACCGCCATCCATCGGCGTCTCGATCCTCGGGGCGGCCCTGTTCTTCGCAGGCTTTGGGATCATCCTGACCGCGCTCTACCAAAACGCCTTCGCCGCACCCATCGTCAAAGACCAGTCCAACCGCGGCCAAGTCGTGATCGACACCGGCCTCTACGCCCGCGTCCGACACCCCTTCTACCTAGGCCTTCTCCCCTTCCTGATGGGCCTCGCCCTGTGGCTACAGAGCTACGCCGCCGTACTCGCGCTACTCATCCCCGCGGCCTTCCTCATCGCGCGCATCTTCGTCGAGGAAAAGACCCTCCGAGAGACACTGCCCGGGTACGCCGAGTACATGGAGAGGGTGCGGTGGCGGATCGTCCCGCGGATCTGGTAACCACGAGCCCCTTGATCCGCATCGCAGCCTTGTAATACCGCAGGGAAAACGACAGTCCGTCGGACCCGCCGACGCATAGGTCCGAAACAAAGTGAGCGAACGGTTAATCCGTTTGACGCTGCCCGTCGTAGGGGAAAACGGCACCCGCAATCGAGCGTGCCGGAAGGACAACTATGAAGAAATTGACTTGGTTCGCCCTCGCGACAGCCGTTGCGATGGGCGCTGGGCTCGTGGGCAGCGTCTATGCCGCCGACCACGGCGATTCACCTAGAGCCGCGGCCGATCCGGCTGCGGACCTTGCCGACCTGTACGCGTGGATGGACGCGACGGACGGGGAGAAACTCAACTTGATCATGACACTGGCGTCGAATGGCGCCTTTTCTGACGCCGTCGATTACGTGTTTCACGTGAACAGCGACGACGACGGGCCGCTCGGCCCGAACCCGCAGGTCGAGACCGCCATCACGTGTTCGTTCGACGGCGACGGGATGGTGACTTGCGAAGGAGGCGGTTCGAGTGTTTCGGGCGATGCCTCGGATGAGCAAGGAATCACTAGCGATGACGGATACTTGCGCGTCTTCGCAGGACTACGCGACGACCCGTTCTTCTTCAACCTGGCTGGCCTCAACGCCACGGTTGAGGCGGTCATCGCTGCGGCTACCGGCGAACCGCCGCTCGCGTTCGACGACGATGGCTGTCCGTTGCTCGACGATGCCACCGCGGCACAACTCCGAATGGTGATCAGCACGGCGCCGAACGGCGACGACTTCGGAGGACTCAACGTGCTCGCGTTGGTCGTCCAAGTCGACCGGTCATTGGTGAACGGTAACGGGGACATTCTTGGAGTGTGGGCCAGCACTGGCTCGCAGTGAGTAGAGGAATCATGCAGAGAAACAAATTAGTGATCTTGGTCTCGTTGGTGGGCTCCATAGTGCTCATCGGTTGCGGTGACGACGGCGGTCTCGGTCCCATCGGTGGGTCGGGCGGCGCCAGAGGACCCGGCGCGACGGGCGGAGCCGGTGGCACCGGCGACGTTGCGATCATCGGACAGATCGATCGCATGGGTCGACCGGCCATCAACACCGCGCTGACACAGACGTTCAATCCGGATTCGGTGGAGAGAAACGCTCGCAAAGACGAGTACAACGCCGAGGACGACATCCCCACGTGGTCTGACTTCGTTCCGGATTTTGCAGCGGCGCTCGCCATTCTCGATTCGCTCGACACCGATAGCAGCGCGCAGACGGGTTGCGGCACGCAACTCGCCATTGGGGCACCGACCGAACCCGGTGGCGATACGCGCTAC
>CAXMND010000187.1:0-4144 GCA_964194675.1 uncultured Coxiellaceae bacterium
GCTAGCGTCATTCTCTTCACTTTCTGACAACGGCTCGTGCCCCTATGATCGAGCTCGAAAACTTCGCACGGGAGAAACTGGAGAAACTCGCCGCGCACACGTGTGCGCAGATTATGTTAAATACAAGAGCCCGTCGCCCCGCTTTTTTCCCCCGTGATCCAAGAAAACTTAGACTTGGACATACGGCGACCGCCGTAAGCACCCGAGCCCCTTTGTCCCCAGGTGTTCGTTCGCCGTCGTTGGTATATACTGGTAGATACCATGGAGAAAGAAGCATCTATTTCCCGCGCGAAGCTTTTCATGAACGGCCGAAGTCAGGCCGTGCGTCTCCCAAAGGAGTTTCGTTTCCGGGGCGATGAGGTCAGCATCAGAAAAGAGGGTGACAAAGTGATCCTGGAGCCGCTCAAGCGGCGCACATGGCCGAAGGGCTATTGGACGAGCTGGTCGAGGGTTCCGGACGATTTTCAGGCGCCCGAACCGCTACCTTCCACGCCGATCTCCGTGGACTTGGAAGGATGAGCTATCTCCTCGACACGAACACGTGCGTGCACGCTATCAAACGTGTTCCCAACGTCATCGATCGACTGAGGCGTCTCTCCCCGGATGACGTGTCCGTCAGTTCGGTGACACTTGCCGAACTCTGGTTCGGTGCCAGAAAGAGCAACAAGCCAGCTCGCACGCGTGCGAGCGTGGATTCCTTCTTGGACCCGATCGCGGTCATCTCTTTTGACCCCGCCGCCGCCGAAGACTACGCCGAGATACGATTCGAGCTGGAGCGGTCCGGTCAACCGATCGGCGAACGCGACCTGCTCATCGCGTCGGTCGCAAGATCCCGAGGTTTGACAGTCGCAACGCACAACACGAGAGAGTTCAATCGGGTACCGGCGCTGGCGGTGGAAGACTGGGTCTGACGGTGTCCTGCACGTCCGCGGTTGTATCCACCGCGGTAAGGCGTGTCGGTGCTGATGTTGCAGACGACGACGTCGATACCGCCACGCTGGTAGCGCGCGATTTCATCGTTCTCGATAACGGCGGCCCGATGGAAGCGACTCGGATGGGCGTGGAGGCTCTCTTCCTTCGCCGCCCCGAGCATTTCTAGTCTCAGACCTCCTGACATGCCCTCCTAGATTTAAGTGCCTCTCGCGGCGCTAGAGCCCGGTGCAAGGGAGTTCCTCGCGCGCAAGCGCCTGCTAAACCAGTAGGTTGAGGCTTCGACCGTGCGGACCCAAAACTGTCCGGTTTTTTCTGTGCCGGGGCATGATTAGGCCATGTCGCCCACCCAAAGCAACTTCCCATTCGTCGAGTCGAGCGACGGCAATGAAAGCACCGCACTCATCAATGCTCGATGCAGACTGCGCAAAAGCGATGGCTATTGTGTGGTCACCGAGCGAAACGTCGTTGTGGCACATTATGTTGAGGGCGACCGGATGGCGGAGGCGTACGCCTTGGTCAGCCTTGTCGATCATGGGAGCGCCACCCAGGTCGAGGTTGCGGCAGCCTTCGGCTGTTCGGAGCGTACGATACGGCGGCACCAACGGCGCTTCGAAGAGGGCGGCTTGGCGGCCCTTGGCCGTCCCAGGGGTTATCCGCGTGGCCAACCGCGTCTGCCCAAGACTCGTGCGAACCTCGTGAATCGATTGAAGGCAGGGGGTAAGAGCAACCGGGAGATCGCGCGTCGGCTTGGCGTGAGCGAGAAAGCGGTTCGTAAGCTTCTGCGACGCCTAGGGTGGAGGTCGGAGTCTCAGCAGTTGGACCTCTTGGCTAATGATGCGGACCCAAAACTGTCCGGTGTCGATACCACTGAGCTGCGTGAGCACGTTGAATGTACGGAGCATGCGGCCGAAGATAGTGGGCGGCCGAACCCCAAGAATGCGGACCCAAAACTGTCCGGTACCCGTGGGGAGACCCACGAGATACTGCCAGCGGTCAGCTTCGACACCGATCCGACCAATCGGCAAGTGGACCGTGTGCTTGCTGCGCTTGGGCTGCTTGAAGACGCGGCTCCCGTGTTCCAAACGTCCATGGACGTACCGGATGCGGGCGTGTTGCTGGCCATCCCCGCCCTGCTCGACAGCGGGGTCATCAACGTCGCTCGCGATGTGTACGGCAGCATCGGCCCGGCGTTCTACGGACTACGCACGACCATCGTGACGTTGCTACTGATGGCGCTAATCCGGATCAAACGACCGGAGAATCTGAAGGAGTACAACCCGGAAGATCTCGGTCGTCTGCTGGGTCTCGATCGGGTGGCCGAAGTCAAGACAATCCGCCGCAAGCTCGCTCGGCTCGCTGGTTACGGTCGTGCTGCCGAGTTTGGGCATGCGCTTGCTGAGCAGCGTGTGCAATCGCGTGGAAACGTGATGGGCTTTCTTTACGTAGACGGACACGTGCGCGCCTACCACGGCAAAAGCAAGCTCCCAAAGGCGTACGTGGCACGGCGACACCTCGCCATGCCGGCAACGACCGATTACTGGGTCAACGATGCTGAGGGCGAGCCGCTGTTGTTGGTAACCTGCGAAGCCAACAAGCAACTCATGACAATGCTGCCGGTGGTGCTTGACGAGGTGCGTTCACTCATCGGAGAGCGTCGAGCGACGATTGTGTTTGATCGTGGTGGTTGGAGCCCCAAGCTGTTCAAGAAGCTGATTGCGGATGGTTTCGACATTCTTACGTATCGCAAGGGTAAGTTTCGACGTGTCGCGAAAAAGCACTTCTCCGTGCACGAGTCGACCATCGATGGTCGAAAGAGGCGCTGCATACTGGCCGACCGTGAAGTGCGGCTTCTCAAGCAGACGCTTCGGCTACGACAGGTCACCCGTCTCGGAGACGACGGTCACCAAATCGGCATCGTCACATCGCGCCGTGATTTGTCCGCTAGCGAGGTCGAGTATCGCCTCACTGAGCGATGGCGGCAGGAGAACTTCTTCAAGTATCTGCGCATCGAGTACGCGCTCGATGCTCTCGTCGACTACGGCGTTGAGTCTGCCGATAAAGACCGTATGGTTCCGAATCCTGAGCGCCGAAAGCTCATCTCTGAGATTCAAAAGGCCTACGCCGAAGTGAATCAGCTCGCTGCGGAGTACGGCGTCGAGGTGCTTACCAATCGTGAGCAAGTACGACGCACAATGCGCGGCTTCAAGATCGCGAATGCTCCGCTATCCGCGCGCATCAGCAAGTTGGCGGACCGCATCATGGCGTTGGAGAAGAAACGTTCACGAATGCCGGCCAGGGTACCCGTCCAGCAGGTCGTCAAAGGGGAGGTCATCAAGCTCTCAGTGGAGCGCAAACTCCTGACCGATCTGATCAAGATGGTCGCCTACCAAGCCGAGTGCGATTTGCTGCGTCTTGTTGCTCCCCACTATCGTCGCGCAGAGGATGAAGGACGAGCCCTGATTCGTAGCGCCTTCGCCGCCGCCGGTGACATCGAAGTGACCGACGACGAGCTGCAAGTATCTCTCGCACCACTCAGTTCACCGCATCGCACCAAGGCACTCGCCGCTCTGTGCGAGCGCCTGAACGAAACGCGAGTTCGCTTCCCCGGCTCGAAGCTACACCTGCGCTTCAACGTCAAGCCGGACCCACCTGCCAGCTTCGCATTTCCGGGCCCACGGCACGCCAAAACCGCGCCCGTGGAGGCGCCCTAACCGGACATTTCGCTTGCGCGGCATGTCAGGAGGTCTGAGACTAGAACGACGATGTCGACGATCCCCTCCAAAACATCGACGCGCCCAAGTCCTTCAGCCTAGGCACGTTGTTCCGTTTGCGTCGATGCCGACGATGTTTTCTCCTTCTTTGAAGGAAAAGAGAGAAGAGAAGTTATTAGGCATATATAGAGAAGCGCCCAACTATCGACGCTATCGACGCCCCAGACTGAAGTCTCCGACCTAGAGCCACTTACCCGCGTCGATCCCGAGTTGCTCACCGTCGACCATCGGCGTAACATCGTCGACGCTGTGTCACTCCAACCTGGTCACAAACTCGCCCACTACGAGATCCTCGAGCCCATTGGCAAAGGCGGTATGGGAGAGGTGTATAGGGCGAAGGACTCGAAGCTCGGCCGCGACGTGGCGATCAAGGTCTTGCCCGACGAGTTCGCCGAGAACGAAGAGCGCCTAGCTCGATTCAAGCGTGAGGCGAAGGTTCT
>CAXMND010000188.1:0-13529 GCA_964194675.1 uncultured Coxiellaceae bacterium
CGCCAGCCGATATCCTGGCGAAGCTGTTTCCCTTCGAAGTCGATCTTGGCGGCCGCTTCGTAGGCCCGGGCGGCGGCTTCGTCGATGTTCGCGCCGATCGCCGTTACAGATAAAACGCGGCCTCCCGACGTAACCACCGAGTCGCCTTCGAGGCGGGTGCCGGCGTGAAACACGGTCACATGCGGAAGTGCGGCGGCGGCTTCGAGACCCGTGATCAGCTTCCCCTTTACGTAGCTGCCGGGGTAGCCACCCGATGCGAGCACCACACATAGCGACGCAGGCGCTTCCCATTGCGGGCTCAGGTCGCCGAAGTTCCCCTGCGCCGAGCCACGGATCAGGGGAAGAATCGATCCCCCCCAGCGAGTGACCAGAGTCTGACATTCCGGGTCACCGAATCGGACGTTGTATTCGAGCACCCGGGGCTCGCCCTCGACGATCATCAAACCCACGAAAAGAGCCCCCCGGAACGGCCTACCCTCGGACGCCATGCCCGCGAGCGTCGGTTCGACCACGCGATCGAGAATCCGCTGCTCGACCTCGGGCGTCACGACAGGCGGAGGGGAATACGCACCCATGCCACCGGTATTGGGGCCCTCGTCTCCGTCGAAGGCTCGCTTGTGGTCCTGCGCGGGCGCCAAAGGAATGAACCGCTCGCCATCCGCAACAACGTGGTAACTGACCTCCTGGCCGACGAGGCACTCCTCGATGAGCACCCGATCGCCAGCATCGCCAAAAGCGCGATCGCGCATGATGCGGTCGACTCCGGCGATGGCCTCGGCGGCGGTGCTCGCCACGATGACACCCTTCCCTGCAGCTAGCCCGTCGGCTTTCACGACCAATGGACGGTCAGCCGCCTCGATGTATCGCGTAGCCGCATCGGGATCATCGAAAACGCGAAAGCCGGCGGTCGGAATGTCGTGTCGCGCCATGAACTCCTTCGAGAAGATCTTGGAGCCCTCGAGCTGCGCTGCCTCCCGATCAGGCCCGAACGCGTCGATCCCGTTGGCCAGAAGGGCATCGACCACTCCAGCGACGAGCGGGGCTTCCGGTCCCACGACGGCGAGGTCGACGGACTCTTGCTTCGCTACGGCGACGACGCGGTCCGTGTCGGTCGGATCGATGTCGACGTTTCGGCCGATGGCCGCGATGCCCGCATTCCCGGGCGCGCCAATGACTTCGACCTCCGGGTCCTGCGCGAGACGCCACGCCAATGCATGCTCGCGCGCACCGCCTCCGACGATGAAAATCCGCATCGCTAGTGCCGGAAGTGACGGACGCCCGTGAAGACCATCGCGAGCCCGGCCGCATCGGCAGCCGCGATCACCGCGTCGTCACCTTTCGATCCGCCAGGCTGAACGACCGCCGTGATGCCCGCCTCCGTGGCGGCCTCGATGCCGTCTGGAAAAGGAAAGAATGCGTCCGATGCCATGACGGCGCCGCGCGCGAGCTCGCCTGCTTTGTGCGAGGCGATCCCGACGGCCGTGACGCGCGCCATTTGCCCTGCCCCGACGCCGACCGTTCGGTCGGGCTTTGCGAAAATGATCGCATTCGACTTCACGTGCTTGCAGACGCGCCACGCGAAATCGAGCGCTTGAAACTCGTCGTCGGTCGGCGCGCGCTGTGTGACGACTTTTCCTGCCCGCACTTCGCTCGGACCCGTTGCATCTCGATCCTGAGCGACCACACCGCCGCCCACGCGCTTGAACTGCAGTGCCGTGTAGTCGGCTGGAAGCCATTCGCCAGTCGCCAGAATCCGTAGGTTCTTCTTCTTGCGAAGCCTTTCCAATGCCTCCGGAGCAAACCTAGGAGCGATCACGCACTCGATGAACGTTTCGGCAATCGCGTTGGCCGTATCCTCATCGACTTCACGATTCAACGCTACGATGCCGCCAAACGCGCTCTGGGCGTCCGCCTCACGCGCGATCCGGTAGGCTTGTTCGAGGCTCGTGGCACGCGCCACGCCGCACGGATTGGTGTGCTTCACGACGACGGCCGCGGGCTGGTCGAACTCGCGGACCGCTTCGATTGTGGCGTCGACATCGACGAGATTGTTGAAGGAAAGCTCTTTTCCGCCGGCGCCCAGGGATTCGGCAAGAGCGAGGCTCCCGGCAGGTGCATTGCGCTCGATGTAGAACGCACCTTGCTGATGGGGATTCTCTCCGTACCGCACGTCGTAAGCCTTGGTGAAGCTCAACGTCAGCGTTCCGGGGAACTTTGAGTCGCCGTCCTGGGAGGTTAGGTACGCGGCGATCGCGCCGTCGTAGGCGGCTGTCTGGGCGAAGGCCTTGGCGGCCAATCGGGCGCGGAGCCCGGCGCTTGGACCATCGCCAGACCGCACGGCCCGGAGCACTTCCTCGTAGTCGCTCGGCTCGGTGACGACGACCACGCGGGCTTGATTCTTCGCCGCGCTTCGAACCATGGAGGGGCCACCGATGTCGATGTTCTCGATGGTCTCTTCATGCAACGCGCCGCGTGCCACGGTTTGCTCGAACGGATAGAGATTGACGCACACCAGGTCGATCGGCTTGCCCCCGATGCCGCCGAGCGCGGCGCGGTCGTCCTCGGTGTCCCGCATCAAGATCCCGCCGTGGACCCGTGGGTGCAGAGTCTTGACTCGCCCGTCCATGATCTCGGGGGACTCTGTGTACTCGGAGACGTCGACCACGGGTACGCCGCCTTCGCGAAGCGCCCGCGCCGTCCCGCCGGTGGATAGAATCTCGACCCCCGCGTCGGAGAGCCCTTTCGCGAATTCGACCACGCTGGTCTTGTCGGAGACGGAGATGAGTGCGCGTTTGATCTGACTCATGAGGCCCGGCCCATACCGCGCCCGCCGAAAGTCGTCAACGGCGTTTTCCGCACCCTCGCGAATCAGCCGTCGGCCGCGATGACTTCATCCAGCTCGCGCATGCGTTGGAACGTCGATTCGGCCCAAGATGCAAAGGCTTGTGCACGAATCATCTCGCGCGCCTTGCGCATCAGTGCGCCGTAGAAGTGAAGGTTGTGTAGCGTCAGTAGGCGCGGCCCCAGCATCTCGTCCGACTTGAAGAGGTGACGTACGTACCCCCTCGAGAATGCCGCGCAGGTCGGGCATTCGCACATGGGGTCGACTGGACCGTGATCGTCAGAGTGGCGAGCCTGGCGCAGATTGACTCGACCACTCCACGTGAGCGCTTGTCCGTTGCGCGCGTTGCGGGTGGGCAGGACACAATCGAACAGGTCGATTCCGTTGCCGACCGCGCGCAAGAGATCGGTCGGCGTCCCGACACCCATCAAGTAGCGAGGCTTGTCGGCGGGCATCTGCGGTCCGACCGCTGCAAGTAGCTCGTACATCTGGTCGACGGGCTCCCCGACTGAAAAGCCGCCGAGTGCCACACCGTCGACGTCCAGAGCCCCCACGGTTTGTAGGTGGGACAAACGCAAATCGAGGTGCGTGCCGCCCTGGACGATCCCAAAGCGCCCCTGCCCTTCCGTTCTCGGCGCGGCGAGGCTCCGTGTCGTCCACACGGTCGTGCGCTCGACCGCCCGCTCGACGTCCGCGCGGGGAGCCCCGCCGGGTGGGCACTCGTCGAGCACCATCGCCACATCGGAGCCGAGCAGCGCCTGTACCCGCATCGCCTCCTCAGGCGTCAGTCGGTATTCGTCGCCATCGAGGTGGGATCGAAACGTAATACCGTCGTCGTCGATCGTCCGGTGCTTCGCGAGCGAGAACACCTGATAGCCGCCACTATCGGTGAGCAGCGCATGGGGCCACTTCATGAAGCCGACCACGCCCCCGTGGCGTGCGATGAGCTCCGCGCCCGGCCGCAACCACAGATGATAGGTATTGGCCAGGATGATTCGGGCGCCGGTGGACGCTACTTCTTCTGGAGAGAGCCCTTTCACCGTTGCCTGGGTTCCGACCGGCATGAAGGCGGGCGTTTCGATGACTGCACGCGGTGTCGTGAACACGCCGCAACGCGCGGACCCATCGAGGGCATCCACGTGAAACGAAAAGCCGGCCGTAGGTAGTGTCAAGGGTGCGCCCCGCGAATCAGCATGGCGTCGCCGTAACTATAAAACCGATACCTTCGAGCGATCCCCTCGCGGTATGCGCGCTGCGTGAGATCGACGCCCGCAAAAGCCATCACCAAAGCCAACAAGGTCGAACGCGGAAGGTGGAAATTGGTGACGAGATGATCGACGACGCCGAAACGATACGACGGCTTGACGAACAGACGGGTCCGCCCGATGCCGGCCAGTGGATTGCCATCCGAACCTATCGCGGACTCCAGCGTTCGGACGACCGTCGTACCCACAGCGACCACGGAGCGGCCCTCAGCACGCGCGCACGCGATCGCGTCCACCGTGGACTGCGGCACTTCGTAGCTCTCCTCGTGCATGCGATGATCCTCCAACCTATCGACCTGTACGGGGCGAAACGTGCCCGGCCCAACGTGCAGTGTCACGTAGGCGGTTCGGTGTCCCGCCGTCTCGAGCGCGCTCATCGAGTGCTTCGTAAAGTGTAGCCCAGCGGTAGGCGCAGCCACGGCCCCCACTTGGCGAGCATAGACTGTCTGATAACGCGCTCTATCAGCCTCTTCGGCCGGCCGTCGAATGTAGGGAGGGAGAGGCACCTCTCCAATCTCTTCGATGAGTCGGTCCACGTCGCCGGCCGCCTCGAGCTCGATCTCGAGCTGCCCGTCGCCGAGGACCCGAAGAACTTTCGCCCGCAGCGATCCACCGCCGAGCAGCAGATCCATGTCAGGTCGCAGGGCCTTCGATGCACGGCCCATTGCAAGCCACCTGTCGCTGCGTTCCTCCACCTTGCGCAGCAACAAGATCTCTACTTTTCCGCCAGTCTCCTTGTGGCCGTGAAGTCGGGCAGGGAAGACGCGGGTATCGTTGAAGACGAACAGGCTCGGCGCGAGCAACGCGGGAAGATCCACGAAGAGACGATGGTCGATCTCGCCCGGACCGATGTCGAGGACCATCAGTCTCGAAGCATCGCGCTCGGGGAGCGGTTCTTGCGCGATGAGCTCTTCGGATAACTCGTAGTCGAGTTCTTCGATGCGCATCTAGCGTCCCGGTGCGGTAATGAAGCGGACCCCGTAAGTCTCGTCGGGCTGCGCGGGGGCACCTCGCTCGTCGCGCGGGTCGGCCGACACTTCGACACACAGCGTGCCAGCCTTGGCATTGCGCCACATCTTGGACGTCTCACCGCGCCCCGCCCCCGTGGCGTCGTGCTTTCCACTTCGCTCGGTGCGACGATCGACGACTCGGAGTACCAAGTCCACGCCCGCAAGCGCGCTTACCTGAGCGACCACGCCCTCTGCATCCTCGCTCAGGCAGAACGTATCGACATCGCCAGGCCACCCGATCCATGCGCGTCGTTCGATCCCGAGCGGGAGCGATTCTGCCAGCTCGAGCGAGTCGTTGAGCTCTCGTTCGAAATCGGGGTCTTGGTCACGAAGCTCCCAGCGAACGTAGTACTCATCGGAGACGTTTTCGGTGGGAAGCCCTTCACCGGTGGCCTTCTCCCGAACCCGGATCAAGTACGTGCCCGGCTCGATCGGGACGTTAGGTAGCCGTTCGCCTTCGCCAAGACCCTGTGCGTCCGTGAACACGATGGGCTCCTGCTCGCCCGCCTTGAGAAGCGCGAGCGTGACATCCATGTTGGGAATCGAGCTTACCTCCACGATGGCGGATCGACCTTCGGCACCCGTGTGTTCGATCGCGAATAGGTCGACATCACCGGTCCCCTCGTCGAGACGCTGCCCAAGGTACGCTTCCATCGTCGTTTTCTCGTCCAAACGGTTGGCGTCCTCTTCGGTATGGTTCGGTTCTCGCTCGGACGGACCTCGTGTCGCGTAGTGCCAACCCCCAACCCCTAGGAGCGCGGCCGACAGCAACGCAAACACCCACCAGCCCCTTCGCTTACGCTCAAAAAGCGAATCTACGCGCCGCGTACCGCTTCCGGTTTCCCGAGTCCCGAGGCGGCTCGTGCGCCAATCGTCGTCCCCAACCGTCGAGAGGTACCCGATCAGTGCACCGCGTAGCGCTTCGGCGGACTCGTAGCGGCGCTCGCGGTCCTTCTCGAGACATCGCATGATGATCTCGTCGGCCTCCGCAGGAACCGAGAGCGGCGATCGGGATGAAGGACGCAGCGGCTCCTGCGAGAGGTGCTTCGTGAGGACACCGACGGGGTTCGGCGCTTCGAAAGGAGGCTTGCCGACGACACACTCGTACATGATCGCGCCCATCGCATACACATCGCTTCGCCCGTCGAGCTCATGGCCTTGAATCTGCTCCGGAGACATGTAGTAGGGGGTCCCGACGATCGTCCCACTGCTCGTCACCTGTACCTCGGCTGTCCCTTCCAACAGCTTGGCCAACCCGAAATCGAGGACTTTTGCCATCTCGCCATCTCGCCCTTGGGTGATGACGATGTTCTCGGGCTTCAGATCCCGGTGCACGATGCCCGCCTCGTGCGCGTCGGCAACGGAGCCGGCGACCTGGGCGCAAAGATACGCGACGCGCCCAAACGGCATTGGGCCCTCTTTGTCGATGACCTTGCCCAAGTCCGCACCGTCCACGTACTCCATCACGATGTAGAGCGAGCCGGATTCAGTTCTACCGAAGTCGAACACATGCACGGTATTCGGGTGGTTGAGCCTCGATGCGGACTCGGCCTCGCGGTGAAAGCGAGTGACGTTCTCTGGGTTTTCTTGGAGCTCTCGATGCAGGAGCTTGATCGCTACCACCTTGCGGATCTGGACGTGCTCTGCGCGGTAGACCATGCCCATCGCGCCACGGCCGATCGGGGCGACCACCCGGTAACGACCAGCGATGACATCCCCTGGCTTCGGAAGTCCACGGTCGAGCGCTTCTCCACACCTGCCGCAGAACCCCGACTCCGGAGGGTTGTTCTCCCCGCAAGCACTGCACATGACGTGACCGTCTGGCGCGATACTAGCCATTCAGAAAACGATAGATAAGCCAAGCCGCCGACAACGCAACGAGGACCGCTACGCCCCCGAAGGCCCGCCGCCTGCGCATCGTCACCAGCGGTGGTTCGAAGGAGCTGTCGTACCGGACGCGCGCTCGCAAGCGATGACTCGGTCGATCGTCCGGGATCGGCGGAGGCTCAGGGGGCGCACCGCCGGGCACCACCGGGTCGAGCTCGGGCTCGCCGACTCTCGGATCGGGAAGCTCGGGACGTGGAATGCCCAGCATGGTCTTTTGTTGAGCCCTTCGGGCGGAGCGGGCCGACGCGAGCGACGCCGGAGGTGGAGGCGGAGGCTGGGAAGCCGCAGGTCGGTCGCTCGGGCGTCGGGTCGCGGGCGGCATCCCAAGTACGGTGTGCTTTCGAATTCGGGGTGACGATGGGCGACTGTGTCTGTCTTCTTCGTCGGTAGGTCCCGGCTCTTCGTGCACACGAATGCGCGATTGATCGGTGCGTTGAGGGCCCTGATCACGCATTGCGTAGCCGCACTTGCCGCAGAACGCGTTGTCGGCCGGAACCTCGGCTGCACATTGGGGACAATCCATAAGGCGTCCTTACCGTAACAGAAAATGCTCGGAGTAGTGTACCTAGCGGGGAATCCCCATGACGTCCGCCATGTCGTAGAGGCCCGCCGGACGGTGGACGACCCAGTGAGCGGCGCGCACGGCCCCTCGCGCGAAGATCGAGCGATCGGTTGCCCGATGCGTCAGCTCGAGCCGCTCGCCGTCACCGACGAGGTAGAGCGTGTGCTCACCAACCACGTCACCGCCTCGGAGCGCCATCACACCAACTTCATCCCGAGGACGAGCCCCAACCTGGCCGCTGCGGCCATGAGTCACTGCGTGTTTGGCGTCCAGCCTCTTTGCGGCGGTCACGACCTCGGCTAGCCGCACAGCGGTGCCACTCGGAGAATCGACCTTGTGGCGATGGTGCATCTCGATGATCTCTGCATCGAACGGGGGGCCCAGAAGCTCCGTCGCGCGAGCCGCGAGGAAATACAAAGCGTTTACGCCCTGGCTGTAGTTTGGTGCAAACACGATCGGCAGCATCTCCGCGGCTCGCTCGAGACCGGCGCGCGTCGCTCCATCCAAGCCCGTGGTGCCGATCACCATGGGGATTCGCTGGCTGGCGCACATGGGGAGAAGCTTCTCGGTCGCAGACGCGGTGCTGAAGTCGATGACCACTTCGACGTTGGCCAGGAATTCCTCGACGTCGGTGGTGATCAGCACGCCTCGCGGCTCAGCACCCGTGAGCTTCGCGATATCTTGGCCGACGAGCGGGCTGTCCGGGTGATCCATGGCGGCGACGAGATCGGCGTTCGGGTCGCCCTCGGTAACCGTTGCAATGCTTTGCCCCATGCGCCCCGCAGCTCCGTGTATCGCAACCTTCACCATCGTCGTTTCCTCGGGAGATGGCATCGCAGATGCAGCGACGAGCGTCAATCGACGTTACGTCGAAGACCGCCCAGCGCTGAGCTCGACGAGACGATCGATCAGGAAACCACTTTGCTCGAGCGCCTCATCGGTGAAGTCGCCAAAGAACGCCCGCACGTCGGCGAAGACTCCGTCGAATGCCTCTTGGTCACCCTCCGCGAGAATATCCGCGAGGGCTGTGGCAGCGCTCTGGAACGCTCTGACCACGCGTTGCGAGTCCGGGTTCAGCATCTCGATTGGGCCGTATAGCTCCGGCGATTGCGCGAAGTGGCGCCCGGTCACGTAGGTCTCGAGTAGGTAGGCCGGCGACGTGAAGCGCAGGGTGTCTTCGAGAGTCACGCCGAGACGACTGAGCGCGAGCCCGAGCGCCTGCGTCTTGAAATGATGAAGCACCTGAACGATCGCCATCATGGCGTCGTGCTCCTCAGGGGTCGTCTCGGTGATCACCAGTCCGCGCGCGCTGAACATCAGTCGTGCCCAGTCGAGCCAAGTTTCTCCTCGGCCCGGGCAGATCACCAGGCGTTGCCCTTGGTAGCTGTGGACCCCTGGACCAAACATCGGATGGGTGCCGAGCACACTCGCCTCGGTGGAGGACAACATCGCTGCCATCGGATCGGCTTTGATCGAGGTGACATCCATCAAGAGCGCATGCTGGCGCACGTGGGGACCGACTTGCTCGATCACGGCACGGGTCTCCCGAATCGGCACACTGACGATCACGACGTCCGCCGCCTGCGACGCCGCCACGGGCGTGAGCTCCGTGTCGAGGTCCGCGATCAACACCTGGTGACCGAGATCCGAGAATAGCGTGCTCAGCGACTGTCCCATCCCGCCTTCGCCGCCGACGATCGCGACCCGCTTGGGCTCGACATCCGGCGGCACCTCGACGCGCAGCGCGGCTTGTCGCTCTCGGCTCATCAGCATCAGTTGGCGCCACACCGACTCGATACTATCGGCTGGGAGACCAAGCTCTTCGGCACGGGCGCATCGATCCTCGAGGACCCGACGCTCGCGCGCAAGATCGCGAATCCGGACGCGCTGCTCGCGTTTGCTCGCCGCGATATCCGTAACGATACCCATCCGACGCACCAACAGCTCGAGCAGCTCGTGATCGACCTCATCGAGCGCCGCTCGCAGGTCTTCGAGCGGGCCCCGGTCTGGATTGTCGTCGGTCATGGCTTGGTTTTACATCGAAGAGAGGCGTCCGCATAATGCGCGCCCGTGAAACGACTGCAACTCCACCACTGGATACTCATCGGAATGGCATTGGGCGCCACCTTGGGCCTCGGGCTCAACTGGGCAGGCGAACAGGGCATGGTCGATACCGAGATCGTCGGCAAGGTGGCCCTCATCGGCAAGGGTATCGGCGACCTGTTCCTGCGCCTACTACAGATGTTGGTGGTGCCGCTGATCGTCTCGTCGTTGATCACCGGCGTGACCAGCATGGGCGATCTCCGGACCTTGGGCTCGATCGGCGGCCGGGCGATCGCCTTCTACCTGACCACGAGCTTTGCCGCGATCGTGACCGGCATCGTCATCGTGAACCTCATCCAACCCGGAGCTGGCGCCGAGCTCGCCCTTCTCGAAGATGGGGCCGCAACGGCAAAGCCCCTACTCACCGAGGCGCCGGACGGGGTCTGGGTCGTGCTTTGGCAGCAGCTCCAGGCGCTCATCCCAAAGAACCCGCTCGCGGCGGCCACGAGGGGGGACATGCTTCCGATCATTTCGTTCTCGCTCATGCTCGGAGTGTTCATCGGGTTGAGCGAGCACGCGCACGGATCGAAGGACGCAAGCGTGGTTCGTCGGTTCTTCTCGGGCCTGTTCGACGTGATGATGCAAATGACGCTCTTCGTCGTGAAGTTCGCCCCGATCGGTGTGTTCGGCTTCACGCTCTTTGCGGCGGCCGGCAAGGGACCTGCAGCGTTTCGCGTGTTGGGCTGGTACGTGCTGACGGTTTTCATCGCGCTCGCGATTCATGCGCTGATCACGTTACCGCTGATCTTGAGGCTGGTGGCAGGACGCTCTCCCCTCGAATACGCGCGGAAGATGACCACCGCGCTGGTGACTGCCTTCAGCACCGCGTCGAGCAACGGCACCTTGCCGCTCACCATGCAAAACGCGGAGGAAGCCGGCGTCAAGCCCCAGGTGACCTCTTTCGTATTGCCCCTCGGCGCCACGATCAACATGGACGGCACTGCGCTCTACGAAGCGGTAGCGGTACTGTTCATAGCGCAGGTCTATGGCATCGACCTGAGCATTGCCCAACAGATCCTCGTCGCCGTCACCGCGCTCCTGGCGAGCATAGGCGCGGCAGGAATCCCGCACGCAGGAATGGTGATGATGGTCGTCGTGCTCAACGCAGTCGGCCTACCCACGAGCGCCGTCGCTCTCATTCTCGCAGTGGACCGCATTCTCGACATGTGCCGAACGGCGGTGAACGTGTGGTCGGATTCCGTCGCTGCAGCAGTCGTCGATCGCACGGAGTGACGGTGTCAGCGTCAGCGACGGATCTAGGCGCCAAGGTCGCGTTCTGAGCCGAAAGCTTACCGCGGGCGACAAGAATGGCTAGGCTTGGTCCATGCACGCGACCCTACAGAGGCGATGTTTGGCACTGGCGTTTGTCATGGCGGCCTCGGCGTGCGGAGGTGCTCGCGGGGAGCCGTCTTCAACCGCCGCGGCGCCTTGTTTGATCGACCTGTCGTACACGTTCGACGACGACACCGTCTACTGGCCGACGGCACCCTCGAAGTTTCAAAAAGAGACTCTCTCCTACGGACTCACCCACAGCGGGTACTTCTACTCGGCGTTCACGATCGCGACGCCCGAACATGGCGGCACGCACATCGACGCGCCGATTCACTTTGCGGAAGGTCAGGCGACGACCGAAGCGATTCCGCTCGAACGCCTGATCGCACCGGGCGTCGTCATCGACATGACAGGCGCCGCCGCGAGCGACCGAGACGCACTGCTGACAGTGGAACACATCGACGCATTCGAGCGCGAGCACGGTTCGATCCAGCCAGGAACCATCGTGCTCATCCGCACGGGTTGGGCAAAGTACTGGCCAGACCTCGAGCGATACCTCGGCGATGACATCCCGGGGGACGTGTCCAACCTGCACTTCCCGGGGATTTCGGAGCAAGCGGCTCGTGCCCTGGTTGCCCGCAAAGTCGCGGCCGTCGGGATCGACGCAGCGAGCATCGACCACGGTCCATCAAAGGAGTTCATGGCCCATCGCGTTTTGATGGAAGCCGGTATTCCGGCATTCGAAAACGTCGCCGCGCTAGACCAAGTCCCGGCACGCGGAGCACGCATCATCGCGCTTCCGATGAAGATCGGAGGGGGCTCCGGCGGCCCCCTGCGAATCGTCGCAGAAGTGCCCGCGACACAATGTGGTAATGGCTAACAGCGCGGGGGAAGTCTCCAACACCGGTGGCGCGTATCGAGAGCTCGCAGTGGGCGTCGTGAAGACCGCCAAAAAGCCGCCCGGCCAGAAAGATACCCTTCGTGTTGAGTTCAAGTGGAGCGCCCGCTACTGCCCCTTGAACGCGCGCAGGCCGGATTGTCGAGGTCGAAGTCGTGCGCCGGCCGCACGCTTCACAGAAGTGGACGCGAGTGGTAAGCTTTCGTGCGTGAGGCTGTTCAAGCCCGCGTTGTCGCCCCCTGATCCTCATTTTGTGATCGAGGACTTCGAGGCGGTGTATCTGCAGACCTGGCGCGAAGGTCTGCTTGAGCGAAAAGTGCAAGCGGCCTTGCAGGAGCTCGAGGAATGCGAGGTGTGCCCGCGCGACTGCCGCATCAATCGCCTCAAAGACGAGCAGCGCGTTTGCCACACGGGGCGCTTTGCGATCGTGAGCTCGGCATTTCCCCATTTCGGTGAGGAAGACTGCCTGCGCGGCTGGAAAGGAAGCGGCACGATCTTCTTTGGCCTCTGCAATTTGCGCTGCGTGTTCTGTCAGAACTGGGACATCAGCCAAAAAGAGACCGGCCGAGAGATGAAACCCGACGACATCGCCGACCTCGCGCTTCAGCTGCAGGACGTCGGCTGTCATAACATCAACTTCGTCACGCCCGAGCACGTTGCGCCTCAAGTCGTCGAAGCCCTCGCCGCGGCGATCCCGCGAGGGTTGTGCGTACCCATCGTCTACAACACTAGCGCCTACGATAGCCTTGCTTCTCTGCAATTGATGGATGGTTTGGTCGACATCTACATGCCCGACTTCAAATTTTGGCATCGAGACACCGCGCGTGTTTTATGCAAGGCCAAGAATTATCCACAAGTAGCGCGAGCAGCGATCGCCGAAATGCACCGCCAGGTCGGCGACCTGCGGTTCGGGCCCGATGGGCTCGCGCGGCGCGGCCTGCTCGTTCGTCACCTCGTCATGCCGGGCCAGACCGACGAAACCGCGGCGATCATGCGCTGGCTTGCCGAGGAGATCTCCCCCGATACGTATGTCAACGTTATGGGTCAATACCAGCCACAATACCAAGTTGGCGAAATTGCCCGAGACGGCAAGCCCAGGTATCAGGAGATCGGTCGTCGACCGAGCGATCGGGAGATGACGGACGCTTACCAAGCTGCTTGCAGCGCTGGTTTGTCACGGTTGGATGCGCGCGTATAGCTTTCACGCCGCCCAGTCGAGCGTCAGCCAATCGTCTTCCCCGAGCTTCGCCGTCGTGCCGAGCGTTCTCCCCTCGCGAACGAGAACGTCTCGCAGCCACCGCGCATCTCGCTTCGTCGCGCGTTTCAATTGAAAACGCCGCATCTGCAACGGAAGCATCTCCACTCGTCGGAGCTCGCGGCTCACCGGACTCATAGACACCAAATACATCAACGCCAAGTCGCCGCGGTATTTCTCGTGCCCGCGAATGCCTTCGTAGTCGTTGATGAAATCACCACAGCCATAGAGAATGAGCTTGCGGTGGTAAACTTCGATTCCTTTGACGTGGTGAGACGAGTGTCCATGTACAACATCCACACCGGCATCATCGATCAATCCGTGTGCGAGCTCTCGATGGATCCTTGGAATCCGGTAGCCCCAATTGCTGCCCCAGTGAATGGACGCAACGACGATGTCTCGTGGCCGCCGCACGGCTTTGACTTGCCGCGCGAT
>CAXMND010000189.1:0-8704 GCA_964194675.1 uncultured Coxiellaceae bacterium
TGTCGGACGGACGCGAGGTGGCACGCGCCGAGGGCGGCTCCGGTTTTTCGGCGACACCCGTGGTGTCTGGGGGTTACGGCGGCGCGCTCTCGAACGGCGGCCGGTTCCTGTTGCTTCGCGTGAACTAGTCTTCGCCCGCAACCATCGGGTAGACCACGCCCGCCAGCGCGCCGCCGATGATCGGCGCGACCCAGAACAACCAAAGCTGCTCTATCGCCCAACCACCCGCCACCACGGCGGTACCCGTGCTCCTCGCGGGGTTCACGGAGAGGTTGTCGACAGGGATTCCGACCAGATGGATGACGATCAAAGCAATGCCAATCGCGATCGGCGCGATGCCAGCAGGGGCTCTCTTGTCGGTCGCCCCGAGGATGATGAACAGGAAGATGAAGGTGAGGACGATCTCGGCGAGGAGCGCTGATGTCATCGCGTAGCCACCAGGTGAATGCTCGCCGTAGCCGTTGGAGGCAAAGCCGCCCGTTTCGAAGCCAGGCTTGCCAGACGCGATGAGATACAACACGCCCGCCGCGGCAACGGCGCCGAGGACTTGCGCGATGATGTAGGGCACCAGCTCGGACGCGGGAAATCTCTTGCCGACCAGGAGGCCCACCGAGACCGCGGGATTGATGTGACAACCCGAGATGTGGCCGATGGCATACACCATCGTGAGCAGCGAAAGCCCGAAGGCGAACGACACGCCCAGGAACCCGATCCCGAGCTCGGGGAAGGCCGCGGCAAGCACGGCGCTCCCGCATCCCCCAAACACCAGCCAAAACGTTCCGACAAACTCCGCCGCAACCTTGTTCCCTAGGCCCATGCCGTCCTCCTTCGCCCGCAAGAAGCTGGGCGCGGGCGATACTCGCATCGGGCAAGGACGTTGTACAGCGGCAGCGTCAGCAGGACTTGCGCAACACGGCGATCAGAAAGCCGCCGAAGTACCGAAGCGGGGAGCGGCCCGCGAGGAGCTCGGCTCTGCTCAGGCCGCGCGCTACCCATCGGATGCGGTGGACGGCGGCGAAGGGCGTGAGCACGCGAACGCCGTAGTAGTCGACGAGCTCGACGTTGGGCGGCAGCAGCTTGGGAATTGCCGAGGGTGAGTCCCAGCGAGTGAAGATATCCGCCTCGGTTCGGTTATCGCTGATCGGCTGAGGGCCCGCGACCTTCTTTGCGAGGTAGCGAAGGCTCCAGGGGTTGTAGAACTCCAGCAAGAGATGCCCGCCCGGTCGCGTGACGCGCACTGCTTCTCGAACGGCGACGTCGATGTCAGGGATGTGTGCGAGCACTTTGAAGCTGTAGGTAAGGTCGAATCGGTCATCTTCGAAGGGGAGGTCGCACACGCTTCCGATGTGCACGTCGAGACCGCGGTCCCTCGCTCGTTGCGCCATTCCCTCCGACAGGTCGATCCCCACGGCCTCCTTCGCGCCCTCAGCGATTCGCGCGAGGATCAACCCCGTGCCGCAGCCGAGCTCGAGCACACGCGCACCTCGAGAGTAGGGCGCGGTGACCTGAACCTCGAGGTCGTCGATCATTTGATGATAGCCGTAGCCGCGCCCCCGTTCGTACGAGTCGCTGAAGTCATCGTAGTATCGCTGCGCCTTTTGTTCGCTTGCTTCACGCATGGATTTCTTCATAGAGCAGCTCGTACGCTGCTGCGACTTCTTGCGGTGAGAACTTCGACATCGCCAGTGCACGCGCCTTGCGTCCGATTTCTGTGTACGAAGCCCCGTCGGTGCTCAAACTCTCGATCGCCTCGGCCAAAGCTTCGCCATTGGTCTCGACGGCAAGCGCCCCGCCACCGTCGGCGAGCTCCGCGGACGGCGTCCCCTTCCCGACGAGCACGGGGCGCCCGAGGCACATCGATTCAAGCGCCACGAGCGGGTAGTCCATCTTTGCGTACGCCGTCCGATTGACCATGACGACGAAGTCGCTGAGGCCGAGGATCTCGTGGATGTGCGGGGTTTCACCAAGCCAGCGCACCTGAGACTCGATGCCCCACCGTTTGGTTTGTGCACGAAACCCGCGGAGTGCGTCGTCCGCTCGCGGTGTCTTCCGGCGGCAGGCCATCAAGAGCACCGAGTCTGCGCGGTTCCATGCCGCGAAGCCTTGCAACGCGATTTCGGCGCCACCCCCGAACTCTAGGTCCCCGGGGTAGATCCAGATGGGCGCGGCCTCGGGAAGCTCGTGCTTCTTGCGCAGCCGAGCCCGTTCGAGTGAGGTCGGCTCCGCGAGAGGCGGCACCGACGGTGGAATGAGTCGCAGCGCGCTTTCACTGACGCCTTCTTGGCGAAGGCGCTCGTACACGAACTGCGACAGCGCCACAGTCGCATCTGCAAAGAGAAGTCGCCTCACGGCCATGGTCTCCGCGGGCACGCTGCACACGGTATGAACAGTCGGCACTCTTCGAATCGCGCCGGCAAGACGGCCGGCGGCCGAGCTCTTCGGGTTGGGCGCAAAAAAGAAGTGCCAAAGATCCGCGGAACGTCCCAACAACAGATGGCGAAAGACACCGAGGTTCTCTCGCACGCCAGGCGCAAAGCCTCCTGAGGACGCGGGGCCGTACACCGCCTCGACGCGCCCCCGGTGGATCGGATTTGCTTGGCCGGGGCGCCCCATCAACACCGGGGAGTGGCGCTGCAGATGCCCGGCGATGTCACGGACCAGGTTCTTGCTGCTGTCGTTCCAAGGGGGGGCCACCGGCTTGGATACGAAGAGGACCTCAACCATTCGCAAAGGGGTACGCGGCACTCGAGCGCACTGCAAGTGCTTGACCTGCGAATCGCGAGACGATAGCCAATCGCTACGGTGCTGGCAGGTAGACAAATCGCCGTCGTGATGCCGGCGTACAATGAAGCGAAGCTGATCCGGGGGGCGCTCGAAGGCATTCCGGAATTCGTGGACCACATTATCGTCGTCAACGATGCGAGCACCGACGCGACCACGAAGATCGCACGAGCTACCGAGCGGCCCATCGAGGTGCTCGAACACGGAACCAATCAGGGTGTCGGCGCTGCGATTGCGACCGGTTGCAAGCACGCGCTCCTGGTCGGTGCAGATCTAACCGCAGTGATGGCGGCGGATGGACAAATGGACCCCTTGGATCTGCCGGCGTTGTTGGCACCCCTGATCACCGGGGAGGCTGACTACGCAAAGGGTGATCGCCTCGGCTGGCCGGCGGCGAGTAACACGATGCCGTGGCAACGATGGCTCGGTAACCACGTGTTCTCGTCGCTGACGAGACGAGCGATTGGCATGGACGTACGGGATTCGCAGTGCGGCTACGCGGCGATGAATCGTCGCGCAAAACAGGTGCTCGATTGGGATCGGTTGTGGAAGGGCTATGGCTATCCAAACGACCTGCTGAGTAGCTTGACGCTTTGCGATTTGCGCGTGCGAGAAATCCCGGTGCGACCGGTCTACGGCTCGGAGCAGAGCGGGATACGCTTCCGGCACGTGCTGTTCAGCATTCCCTTCGTGATCGCGCGCGCGTGGTTTCGTCGATCCGCGCGTCGGGGACACGCTAGCCCCGCAGCCAGATCAATAGCACGAATGAGCTAGAAACTAGGGTCTGCGCCTCCGGCGTATGCAACAAAATACACCTTTAGGGTCGAATCAGCCGGCATCGCGACTGTTGGCCTGTCACCCTGATTTGGGTGTTTCGACGGATGAAACGGCAGGTCCTGCTGGGCTCGCTGGCGCTTGCGCTAAGCGCCTGCAGCGGCGAGATCGGCGGCGGTGGCCGTGGTGGCGACGGTCCGTCCGCGGAGTCGGTTTTTGGCCCCATCACATGCGAGGACCCATCGATCGCGGGCGAAGCCCCTTTGCGCCGGCTCTCCGTTCAGCAGTACGCCAAGGTCCTTCAAGACCTGTTCGGGAGCGCCGCCTTAGACCAAGTCTCTTCCTCGTTGGCTCTTCTGCCGAGCGACGGCGAGGACGAACATAGCTTTTCCCAAATGGACATGCGGCTCGCCCAGCGACACGTCGACGCGTTTTTTGCCGTCGCCGATGAGGTGAGCGCCGCCACCGTGGCCGATTCGGGTCAGATGAGCTCCTTGCTTGGCAGCTGCGCCGGCAACATCGACCAACCGTGCTTCGAAGGGTTCGTGCGGACATTTGGTCGCAGGGTCTATCGTCGCCCGCTCACCGGGGACGAACTGAACGAATACGTCGAGCTCTTCGATGCGGCGGAGCCAACACAGTCGGTCCAGGACGCGTTGCTGGTTATGTTGATGGCCCCGTCGTTTCTCTATCACTTGGAGACCGAAGGAAGCATCAGCGGGCGCCGACTCACGCTCGAACCTTACGCGCTGGCTTCCCGTCTTTCCTTTCATTTTTGGCAAACTATGCCGGACGCCGAATTGTTTGAAGCGGCCGAGGACGGTTCACTGATGACTGAAGAGGGCTATCGCGCCCAGGTCGACCGTCTCGTTTCCGACCCGCGAACTCAAGACACCATGCGTCAGTTTTTTTCCGAGTGGTACCGGCTCGGCGGTTTCATCGGCTTCGTCCAAAATCCGCAGTTCGAGCGCTTTGCCGAGGAGATCGAAATCGCGGGACTCTACGAAGAAATGGTCGCCGAAACCCAACGCCTAGTCGACTACTACACCTGGGATATCGACGGAAGCTATCGCGACATCTTGACGAGCCCGCTCAGCTTTGCTCGTGATGACCGTCTTGCGGGGATCTACGGCGTCCCTACTTGGGACGGCGCAAACGTGCCTCCTTCCCTTCCATCGGGTGAGCGCTCCGGGCTTCTCACCCGGGCTGCTTTCCTCGTCTCAGGAGATGCGAGCACGAATCCATTCAAACGGGGTTCCTTCATTCGCAAACAAGTCCTTTGCGATCAGCTCGCGCAACCCACCAATCTGCCGCCCGGCTCACTAGCACCGCCCGATCCCGATCCCGAGCGCACGACGAGGCAGCGATTCTCCGACAAGGTGGCCGAACAGCCATGCTACGGTTGCCACACTCAGTTCGCCGATCTCGGTTACATTCTCGAGTCGTTTGATGGTCTAGGTCGCTATCGAACCGAAGAAGAGATCTTCGACGACATGGGCGAGTGGATCGCGACGCTACCCGTGGATTCGACCGGGTCGCCACGCATCGATTTTGAGGACGACGCCGAAGTAAGCGGGCCGGTCGAGATGCTTGAAGAGATTGCGTCCAACGAAAAGGCCGTCGCCTGTTTTGCGCGTCATTACTTTCGTTACACCTACCGCCGCAATGAACGGACGTCCGACGGCTGCTCGCTGGCATCGATTCGTGACGCCGTCGTGGAAGGCATTCCCCTGCGAAACGTCTTAACAGATGTCGCAATGCAACCCGCTTTTCGGGAACGGGTGCTGGAGTAGTCGATGAAGTACGACAAGATCAGCCGTCGATGGATGTTGCAGGGACTGGGGGGCGCGGCTCTAACGCTGCCGTTTCTTCCTTCGCTGATCCCACGACAAGCACGGGGCCAAGGTATCGTCCCCCCAAAGAGGTTTGTCGCGATCAAATCATACAGCGCCCAGAACATCATCGACTGGTACCCCTCGACGCCGGTGTCCGGGTATCAAGTGCGTCCTGCTGGCGACGCCGGCCAGAAGCGCGACGGGACGACAATCCTCACCCAGCGACTCGCCGAAAGCAGCGGCCGCCACTCTAACGGCAACGAGTACTTTGGCACGGGGGCTCCCCTCCGTGATTTCTCGTCCACCGGTGTCTCGCGAATCCTGGGGTCGGAATTCAATCCCTACCTAGAAAAGATGCTGCTGCTGCGCGGCCTCGATTTCATGCCGGACACCAATCACAACGAAGGCGGGATGCTGGGCAACTATGCGCACGGCCTGAGCGCGCAGCCCGGTGCCCTGGATAATCCAACGCTCGATCAGATCCTGGCTCATTCCTCACAGTTCTACTCGGGTGCGCCGTCCGGTACCCGCATCCTGCACCTGATGGGAGGTCTCGCGTCTCGCGGAGCCGTTGGGGGATCGGGTGCGCCGTCGAACACGTTTTCCTATGCACCGCGAGATCTATCAGACGTGCCGAGCTCCCCGGTCGACCAGGTGCAAGCTCATGTCGATCCGCGCACGGCTTTCGACGAGGCGTTTCAGAACTTCATGGGGACCGACGATCCGCCCGCGGCGGACGACCGGAGATCTCGGCTGGTGGATCGAGTCATCGAAGACTATCGACGGGTCCGCGACGGAAGCCGAATTGGTGCAGAAGATCGACAACGCCTCGAACAGCACGTCGCGTTCCTCTCAGAGCTTCAAGCGCGCCTAGACGGACTCGGAGGTGGTCCGGTCGCCGGATGTGGCTCACCCATGCGCCCTTCCTCCATCGATACCGGCGGTGAGCAAAGCGTGGATGTCGGTGATACCAGACAAACCTACGAGCTCCTCATCGACGTGCTTGTTGCCGCCTTTGCCTGTGACGTCACCCGAATTGCAACCGTGGACGTCGTCAAAGCGATAGGCCGCGCGAGTGGAGGCGAAGAAGGCTTCTTCCATGGCTGCGACCCGTGCGGGACAACGGGTCCTACGAATTGGCACACCCATGCGCACAATTGGGATCAGGCTGGTGCGCGCGAGATCACGGTGACGATCAACGAATGGATTGCTCGCGAGGTGATGCTACCCATCGTCGCACGGCTCGACGCGCTTACGGACGTTGACGGAAGCACAGTGCTCGACAACAGCATTGTGCTGTGGGGTAACGAGCTCGGGATGAACCATCTCAACTACAGCATCCCCACGGTCCTTGCGGGAAGCGCGGGCGGGTACCTTCAAGCAGGGCGCTACATCGATTACATCGACTGGGATCGCCCCGTTCGTTTTGCTCAGCACAACGGCATGGTGATCGAAGGCGTCCCTTACAATCGATTGCTCATCAGTATCCTGCAGGCGATGGGGCTCGGCCCGGAAGACTACGAAACCTCCCCAGGCGCAGGCTTCGGTGAATCACGGAACCTCGGGAAATCGTCGGCCTTTGCCACCGATTACGATCGCAATCGCATCGCCGATCCGCTCCCCGACCTTCGCGCGTAATCGCCAGTTTCGCAGAAGATATATTATGTAAACTTTCTGCAGGAACGGTTCTTTCCGCATACCAAGGCCCCGCTGCGGCGCTCAGAATGGCACGCACTGGCCGTCTACGCAGATGAAGTCGGCAAGAACGCCACAGTCCTCGTTGGTCGTGCACTCGGGGACGCCGACTTCGCAGCGGTTACTCACGCAGATGTCACCTTCCGGGCAGTCGCTGGCGTCGGCGCAGAACCCTGGGATGGATGCACATGGGTGTGGCAGCCCGCCCGTCGGGGTGCCTATCTCGATCAGCTCATCGGGATCGTACACATCGGGGTCGACGATCACCGACACGCTCCCGTCGCCCGCGATCTCGACCTGCAGCCCCACGCGACACTGGGGCGCGTCGGCTTCGGGCGGCTCGACCACGTTCAGCAGCGTGCGGATCTGCGAGTTAGTGAGGAAGTCGACCTGCACGGCCTCAGGTTCGGGGGGCGGAGGTAACTCCTCGGGGGGCAGCGGTGGGTCGGGTGGGCGGTCTTCGGGGGGCGGAGGTAACTCCTCGGGGGGCAGCGCTGGGTCGGGTGGGCGGTCTTCGGGGGGCGGAGGCAACTCCTCGGGGGGTAGCGGTGGGTCGGGTGGACGGTCTTCGGGGCCGGGAGGTAAGGCATCGGGGGGCAGTCCCTGCGCTCCGAAGACTGCGCTGCCGAAGAGGTTTTGCCCGGCCGAGTTGAAGGCGTTGAGGAATCCTTCGTTGATCCTGGTGGCGAAGCCATTTGCGGTGACATGGCCGGCCGCAAAGCTCACCATCAGCCCAAGGACTATCACAACCGACTTGGATACTCGTGTCACGTCCTGCGCTCCTTCTCCCCCCCGCGGAGCGCCGATGCTAATCCGGGAGCGCCTATTTTTCCATAGCTAAGGCCCTGCTGCGGCGCTCAGAATGGCACGCACTGGCCGTCTACGCGGATGAGGTCCGTAAGATCGCGTTCTTGCGCTCGCTTGTGAGCGACTAGCGGCTGTGGCGGAGGAGCCAGTCGGTGGTCATGTCGGCGAAGTCGGCCGAGAACACCGGGATGTGCACGCCGTCATTGATCGTCCAAAGCCCCCCGTCGATGCCCTCGTCACAACCGGTCGAGTACGCGACCTTGTCGGTCTCGGCGCCCTCGAGATCGGGGACTAGGTCCACGAACCCCTCGTCGGTCGGGGAATCCGTATCGCAACCGCCAGCAGATGCGAAGCGCTCGGCGGTCTCGACCGCTCCTGGGAAGCGGCCGTCGACGCCTTCGTATGCGATCGTTTCGTCTGCTGTCCCGTGGACGGCAAGCACGCTGACTGGGACGGTGGCGGGCTGACAGTCAGCCGGATCCTCGAAGGTTGAGCCAGCGAGACTGACGATTGCCGTGATGAGCTCAGACGCTTCGCATGCCATCCGGAGGGACATGAACCCGCCATTCGAGTGCCCCATCAGGTACACGCGATTCGGGTCGATGTTGTAGGTTTGCTTCGCCTCTTCGATCAGCCCGCTCAGGTAGCCGACATCGTCCACGGTATCGCTCGGGTCGCAGCAAGCTTCGGTCGCATTCCAGAACCGATTGCCGTCCTCGTTCAGGGTGCCATCCGGTAAAAGCACCACGAGGTGCTTTTCATCGACCACGTTGAGAATTCCAAGGAACCCAGCCTGAATCCGGCCAGTGAAC